>JBGVTE010000107.1:0-5210 GCA_041862375.1 Candidatus Aminicenantaceae bacterium | reverse complement strand
TTAAAGAACGAGCTTTCGTAGATATGGCGATGCTTTCAGGAATGTCTAAAATGGAGATTATAATCAGAGAATTGGTACCTCACATGTTCCAATGGATGAGTGCTAACTTTGTCAACGCCACATTAGCTGCAATCCTTGCCGAATCAGGACTTTCCATCCTGGGACTGGGTCCACAAAATGAAATGACTCTAGGAATGATGATCTATTGGGCTTTGAGCTATGCTGCGGTTTTTAGAGGAATGTGGTGGTGGTGGGGCAGTACTGTCTTCACTCTCACTTCTATTTTTATTTCACTCTATTTATTGCATTTAGGTTTTGATGAAGTGATCAATCCCAGAATGAGATCAAAAATCTGAATATGTATATAAGGAAATTTTTAATATGACAGAGCGTAAACAAATTTTAGAAGTGAAAGATTTAAGAGTTTACTATCACACTAATCGTGGATCTGTGCGAGCAGTGGATGGGGTAAGTTTCAATGTGCAAGAGGGAGAGAGTTTTGGAATTATTGGTGAGTCAGGTTGTGGAAAATCAACTATGGCTATGGCTCTACTGAGGCTTGTTGTCTCGCCAGGGACTATTGAAGGAGGACAAATATTCCTTGACGGGACCGATATTCTTACCCTGGATAGTGAATTAATACGTAAAATTCGCTGGAGTCAAATCTCTTTTATTCCCCAGGGGGCTATGAATTCCCTCAATCCGGTGATGAGGATTGGCTCTCAGATTGCCGATGTTATTACTACTCACCAGGGTTATCAGCCGGAGAAAGTTCTAAAGAAGAGAATTCAGAGGCTTCTATCCACAGTCGGACTGATTCACCGGGTCTACAGAATGTATCCTCACGAACTCTCAGGAGGAATGAAACAGCGAGTTTGTATTGCAATGGCTATAACTTTGGACCCCGAGATAATTATCGCTGATGAGCCTACCAGTGCCTTGGATGTCGTTGTACAGCGGGTGGTTATGCAGACGCTCGTGGATGTTCAGGAACGGCTTGGGGCAACTTTGATCCTAATCGGTCACGATATGGGGCTTCAAGCTCAGGTTGTTAATCGGCAGGCAGTTATGTATGCTGGTAAGATTGCTGAAATCGGAGAAGTGAAGACAATGTATAAAAATCCCCTTCATCCTTATACCAAGCTCTTGATCGAATCACTTCCTACCTTACAGTTGCGTCATGATTTTCGGGGAATCCCAGGACTTCCTCCTTCTCTTCTCAATCCTCCAAAAGGGTGTGCATTCAGTAATCGTTGTCCTTATGTTATGGAACACTGTCGAGAGGCGATGCCGAAACTTGTGGAGATCCAACCGAATCACTTTGTTGCCTGCCATCTTCACTCCGAGGTCGTCAGGTAAAGAGAGAATTTGTAATGAGAAAGGAAACCATTATGAGCGTTCAGAAAGAGGTACAGACTAATATCCTAAACCAGACTCAAGCACCCTTGCTGGAGGTTTGCAACCTCACCAAAGTCTTTGGCAGCGGCCTCTTACAGCGGGGTCAGAAGGTTGCCTTAGAGAATTTCTCCATGAGTATTCAAGATAGTCCCCCGAAAATTATATCTATTGCTGGGGAGAGTGGGAGCGGAAAGACAACTCTTGCCCGACTTGTTCTGGGATTTCTTTTGCCGACACAGGGAGAGATCCGTTATCAAGGAAAAGATCTTAAAATGATGGATCAAAAATCATGGCAAATCTTTCGAAGGGAGGTCCAAGCCATATTTCAAGATCCATATGGAGTCTATAATCCCTTTTATCCAATTGATCGCGTCTTCGAGATAGTGATTCAGAAATTCCATCTAACTAAGAATCGACAGGAAAGTCGCCGTATTACAGAAGAAGCCCTGGTGGTTGTAGGGCTGCGCCCTGATGAGATTTTGGGTAAATATCCTCACCAACTATCTGGGGGTCAGAGGCAACGGATTATGCTCGCCCGAGCTTTTCTACTTAAGCCAAAGCTCATTATAGCTGACGAACCGGTTTCTATGATCGATGCCTCTATGCGGGCAATTATTTTAAAGATTATAATGGACCTAAAAGACAATTTTGGAATTTCCTTCCTTTACATTACTCATGATCTATCTACAGCTTTTCAGATTAGCGATGATATTATCATTCTTTATGATGGATTGGTGGCTGAATCAGGAGATGCAGAAATCGTTATCAGTGGTCCGAAGCACCCTTATGTCCAGCTCTTAGTAGAATCTATTCCCATCCCGGATCCTGAGCAACCGTGGCAAGGACGCATAGAACTTCCGCCTGAAGAGGAATTAGAGAAGGATACTCTGAGGGGATGCAAGTTCTATCGCCGTTGTCCTTATAAGATGGAAATGTGTCTTAAGAGCCCCCCGCCACTATATAATATTGGTGCAGACCATCTTGCTGCTTGCTATTTATATAAGTGAAGAGAAATAGATGAGGATGCACGAAATATTAGATAAATTATCCTACAGATTACATTATAATTTATAGCATCGGAATTTCGTAGAAATTCCGATGGTAAAAGATAAATTCTTTTTTGAATAAGGAATGAATTTTAACCAGATTGTCAGGAAAGGTATTGTATAAAACCGAGAAAAAATAACAAAAGGCATAGGGGTTTCAGGGGGAGTTTACTCCTCTGACAATCTTTTTATAAAAGTAGTGAGAAAATATTATTAGGAGAAGTCGAGAAATGCCCGTTTACACAAAGACATTTACACCGAGTGAAAATAAAACCTTAACCGAATTTATGGTACCAATAATTAAAGGGACCAAAGAAATATTGATAAAAGGTGACTATAATCCGAAGACAGTAAATGATATCGAACTAGCTAATAAATTAATATATCAAGCAGTACACGAATACCTTCTATTTGATTGGAAAGATTCTATGGTAACTGGACCTAATTGGGACTATTATAAGAAAAATTATAAGAAAAAGGCTATTAAATTGTTTTCTCCGATTCGTAACCTCTTTAATTATACATTGATTGACCCAAATGGCATTGTCAGAGCCAGAGGGAACAACAATTTTTTTAAGACAATCCAAATTAACAAAGAAAAAGCCAGTATTGGATGTGTTTCTGGCACATTACCGGCAGGAGACTGGAGATTGATAGTTGAGGCTCATGCTGTCATCTCTGAATTGGTGATATTAAGTATTAAGGTGGATTTAAACAAGGAATTTACGCAAGGGATCAAAACCACAGAAAAGTGTCGGGCAGAACTCAGAGATTTTGATAAGAAAGCACCTCTATTTAGAGAAGAACAGGAAGGACCTGGATGGTTTGGAGGAGATTTTCATATACACTCCCACCACAGTGATGGCAATCACTCAGTTTTGGAATTAATGACATATTTACAAAAAAAAGGCCTGGACTTTTTTGTTCTGACCGATCATAACACAACTTTGGGATGGAAAGAGAAGTATTTATTAAAGACCTTGGTTATTCCAGGTATAGAAATTTCTACTTTTTTTGGACATTTAGTGCTTATCAACTGGACCGGAGACATTAATTGGTTTTCGCTTGAACGAAAAAGTACCTTTGAGGATATTGCAGTGGAGATAAAAAAGAAAGGAGCTTTTCTTTCTGTTGCACATCCGGAATGTATTGGTGACCCAATATGCACTGGATGCAGGTGGGATTATCCCAATTTTTGCTGGAGAACAGCTGATGTAATTGAAATCTGGGCTGGTTCATGGTCTGAAAGAAGGGCTGAAAATTTAAAAACTTTAAAGCGATGGGAAAATCTGCTCAGCCATGGATTGAAAATAGTCGCTGTCAGCGGTTCAGATATTCATACACTGGAATCTTATAAAAAAGATTACGGTCGGACTTATGTATGGGCTGAGTCAAAAACTAGAGATGGGATTATGGAGGGATTAAGAAAAGGAAGAGCATATATTACCAGCGGGCCTCAAATAAATTTCCAAATAATGAATGATAAAGGTATCTTTGTTTCGTTGGGAGAAGAATTGGAAGTTGATTGCAATACGAGTATTAAACTATTAATTAATATTGAGAGCAAGAAAATCAAGAAAAAACTTCACATTGAACTCATTAAAAATGGGTGGGTCTGCAATTCTTGTGACTCTTTTTTGGAACATATAGAACTTGAATGGTCAGACAAAATAACTACAAATTGCTGGTATTACTTGAGATTGCTTGATGAGAAAGAGTGTATTATATGTTTAACCAATCCAATTTTTATTATTTGTCATTAAGACTTGGAGGTAATCAAAATTTTTTACTTTAACAGGGAATCTCCATCTGTCAATGTGTGGATATTGTTGGATTTTGTAGATATTGGAGTAGAAATAAAAAAAATAATTTTTTATTTTTTCAGTACCATCATACTATTAGAATTGCAATATATTCTATTAAAGATTTTATGAATGTTACTTATGATTACAACCCAAAAAGTAAACAAAATGGTAATGTAGGGGCACGATGCATCGTGCCCACAGAAGAAATTAGACAATAATATGGTGAGGGCACAATTCATTGTGCCCCTACAACATAATTATAACCAAAAAGTCATAATTTACTATAAAATTATCTGCAACGTACCATATACATACCTGTTGAAAATATTTTTGACTTTTTGGGAAATAATCACTTATAAAAGCGTGAAAAAGGAGAAAATTTTACCATGGCTAATATTAATAAAAAACCCTATAGGGCATTCATTGTACCCCATACTCATTGGGATAGAGAATGGTATCAAACATTTCAGCAATTTAGAATTAGATTAATTGATCTCATAAATAATTTAGTTAATATTTTGGAAAAGGATGAAACATTTAGTGATTTTACCTTGGATGGTCAGACCATTGTTCTGGAGGACTACCTAGAAGTCCATCCTGAAAGAAGGGAAATTCTAAAAAAATATATTACTCAAGGTAAAATTCATGTTGGTCCCTGGTATGTTCTTCCAGACGAGTTTCTGGTAAGTGCGGAATCAATAGTAAGAAACCTGGTTTTAGGTCACAAAATTGCCTCTGAGTTTGGCAGAGTTATGAAGATTGGTTATATACCTGATCCTTTTGGGCATATAACTCAAATGCCTCAAATTTTGAAGGGTTTTGGAATGGATAGTATTATTTTTTGGCGAGGCATAGAATATGAGCAGAGTCAGGGAAATGAATTTATCTGGCAGGGTCCTGACGGGACAGAGCTTTTTGCTGTTCATTTACCCAAAGTCGGTTATTGTAATGCTATGAGTTT
>JBGVTE010000106.1:0-19651 GCA_041862375.1 Candidatus Aminicenantaceae bacterium | reverse complement strand
AACTTAACATAAACATACATTTAAAAATATTAAATAGATTTTATCCCATATCCCCCATATTAAATACAAAAATCACCCTAACTTGTTATTATATAAGAAGATAGATGTTGATAATGGCACAAAAAATTAAGTACACAAAGTGTGAAAGATTAAATATTCGTTTTGCAGGATCAGTCGATTACGATGCTGTTCACTGCAATGAGTTACTTTTCAATGCGACCGGAAGGACAGGTATCTCTAATCCTTGGATTTTTAAAGAAAAGCAACGAATATCAAAGAAAATGGTTACATATTGAATCCTGATATGCTTTGGAACTGCTTTATCATTCAAGACAGAAGGTTAAGACTGGATTACAGAGCAGGAGAATCTTAGCTGTTCTCTATGACAAAGTTGATATGGGGAATATTTATTTCTGTTCGAGTACGGACATTAACTGTAAATAAATGATACATTGTATGTTTCATAGTGTTAGAAAGCCCCAAGAAGATGAAATTGGCATGTTTTTTGCTGCACAAAATAGGGAATATACGTTGATATGAGGATATACATGTTAAAATTATCACACGTGAAAAATTTAACTAAGAAAGTAGTGAGTAAAGGAGGTATTTGATGCGATTAAGATTTGTTATAGGGCATAAAATAGATTTTATTAATTTTAACAATTTTTTTAAAAAAGTGATTTCGTGCTGCAACGTTTTTATCCTCTTTTACGTATAAATATATGGGTAGCAAATTAAAGAAATTTACTATAATTTAACGAGGTTTAGAGAGAAGAGGACAGTTAAGAATGATTTGTTCAAAATGCCATTTTGAAAATCCTTCAGATGCAGTTTATTGCGGGAATTGCGGGACATCTCTAGAGCTATCTCAAGAAATCACTGTCTCTAAAGCAGAGGAATTAAACAGGCCCATGAAAGAGTTAGTTATAGGCTCCACTTTTACCGGAAGATACCAGATTATTGAAGAACTTGGTATAGGGGGAATGGGCACGGTATATCGAGCGCTTGATAAAAAGCTCGATGAAGATGTGGTCTTGAAGCTTATAAAACCTGAGATAGCAAGTGATCAGAAGGTCATTGAACAGTTCAGTGATGAGCTGAAACTGGCACGGAAGATTAGTCACAGAAATGTTGGACGTACCTATGAGATCCAAGAGGATAAAGGCACACATTACATCATTATGGAATATGTTTCAGGTCAAGATTTAAGGAGATTAATCCGGCAGACCGGCAAGCTAACATTAGAAAAATCTATATCTTTAGCTAAACAAATGTGTGAAGGATTAGCGGAAGCTCACAGAGTAGGTGTAATCCATCGTGATTTAAAATCCAGTAATATTATGGTTGACAGTGAGGGAAATGTCCGGATTATGGATTTTGGCTTAGCTCGCTCTCTTGAGAAAAAAGGTAAGACTATGGCTGGGGCAATGATAGGTACACCTTCATACATGCCTCCAGAACAGGTGGAAGGGAAAAAAGCAGACCAGCGTTCGGATATTTATTCTTTGGGCGTGATTCTGTATGAGATGGTGACGGGAAGAGTTCCGTTCGAGGGGGATACGGTTTTAGGTGTAATTATGAAGCAGAGAAGTGAGGTTCCTAGAGATCCCAGAGAACTTAATACTCAGATTCCCGAGGATTTAAGTCGAGTGATTCTGAGATGCCTGGAGAAAGACAGGGAGAAGAGGTATCAGAGAGCAGAGGAACTTCTTTCCGAGCTTACCAGGATAGAAAAAAGGATTTTTTCTTCTGGGAGTGTTTTAACCAAGAAGAAATTTTTCGCCTCGACAGATATAAAGGCAGCAATAAGGAAGCGCTGGGTGATGATTACTGCTGTACTTTTATTGGTGGCAGTAGTGGCCGGAAGAGCCTTTCTATATTTCAGAAATAATAAACCTGTGTTTGCTTCTTCAGAGAAAAAAGCATTGGTTGTATTGCCTTTTGAAAATTTAGGACTTCCCGAGGATGAATATTTTGCTGACGGATTAACTGAGGAAATTACTAGCCGCTTGTCTGCTTTGCACGGGATTAGGGTGATATCGCGTACAAGTGCAGTCAAGTATAAAAATACCGACAAGACAATCAAGCAAATTGGCGAAGAGTTGGGTGTAGATTATGTGCTTGAGGGATCTGTACGCTGGAATCGAAGTTCCGCAAATAATGGTGGTGTGCGAATAACTCAGCAGCTTATCCGAGTCTCAGGCGACACTCATATCTGGTCCGAGCAATATGACCGGGTCATTGAAGATATCTTTTCGGTCCAGTCCGAGATTGCCGAGGAAGTAGCCAAGAAGTTAGATCTTGCAATACTTGAACCCGAACGCAAGGCTCTTAATGCCCGTCCTACTGAAAATCTTGAAGCCTATGACTTTTTATTGAAAGGTAGTAAACACGAGTCTCAGGGATGGTTATATTCTGATGCCGGTGAATTTGAAAAAGCTTTAGAGTTGTATGAAAAGGCAGTAGAGCTGGATCCCGGCTTCGCTCTAGCATATGCCAGAATCTCTATGGTTCATTCAAGGATGTATTTTTTCGGAATTGACACAACCGAGGAGCGCCTGGTAAAAACGAGAGTTGCTGCGGATAGGGCTGTTCAGCTACAACCGGATCTCCCTGATGCGCAAATGGCATTGGCGCTCTATTACTACCGGGGGCTCCTTGATTATGATCGTGCATTGGAAATATTTGAGACTATCCAAAAAGCCCTACCGAACATTCCCCCTAATCTTCTTGGCTATGTTCAGAGGCGACAGGGAAACTGGGAGAATGCTTTAGAAACACTCAAAAAGGCATTTAAGCTCAGTCCGCGTTATTCTCAACTAGCTTATGAAATAGGCCTGACATATCTAAGTATGCGAAGATACGAGAAGGCTAAAGAGTGGTTCAACCGTACGCTCTCGATTAATCCGAACCATCTTGCAGCTCGGTTGGGGAAGATTGGGATCTTAATCCTTTCCAAAGGAAACACTGAGGAGGCCCGAGGCTTACTGACGGAATTACCACAGCACCGGTTAACCGATTTCATGTGGATTACTCTCGGTTTGATTGAGAAAAACCACCAGGAAGTGCTGAATTATCTTGATTCGTTACCATATGATTCTTTTAAAGAGCAACATTTCTATTTTGAAAAGAATCTGGCCTATGCATCCGTATATCATGCAATGAAAGAGTTTTCGTTGATGGCGACCTATGCTGAGAGGGCTCGTATCATAATTGAGAGAGTTGTCAGAGAGAGCCCTAGGGATCCTAGATTTCATGCTGCACTAGGCCTTGCTTACGCCTACCTCGGCCGTAAGGAAGAAGCCATTCAAGAGGGAACCCGCGCGACAGCTTTGCTTCCGGTATCAAAAGATGCAGCTCTAGGACCTACATACATACTGAACCTGGCCAGGATCTATACTGTTGTCGGTGAATACAAGGAAGCTATGGATAATTTGACGTACCTTCTTTCTATTCCATCTTCTGAATTTCTTTGGCAGATCATTTCTGTTCCTTCTATGAGGATTGATCCCATGTGGGAACCGCTCGGCGAGCTTCAAGAATTTCGTCGGTTGTTGGGAGTGACTCCAAAGTCCGATTGAAGAAAGACCAGAAATTATCTTTCCCTAAAATTGAAATTCCCACTTTTACTTATTTTTTTTAGTTATCAGCCTGGAATTTCTCTCCAGCGAATTCCTGTTAATACAAACAAGAGCCAATAATAGATACGCTAAAGAAATACAAACACAATGTAAAATAGCACATTTTACTCTTTTCATTACTTAAATTGACAATCATTCCTTGTGTATAGTAGGATTAAGCGCAGAAAGGAGTGACAATGAAAAAACAGTCTCTGCTAAGAAACATTACGCTTGTATTTATCATGATCATGGTTTGCTTTATGTTTGGTTGCAAGCAGCAAGTTGAAGAGGTGGACCCCACAGCTGAAAACAGGGCTCTGGCGCATCGCTGGAATGATGAGGTCTGGAATAAGGCGGATACAGCTGCGATGGATGAAATTTTAGCTGAAAATATCATCTTTAATTATGCGCCTCCCGGAATTGAGCAAAACTTAGAAGGCTACAAACAGACCGTCGCGTCTTACCATAACGTCTTTTCCGACATGGTATTAACCATCGAGGATATGATTGCCGAGGGTGATAAAGTTGTAGTCCGCTGGAGCGGCCATTCCATCCACAGCAGTGAATACATGGGGATTCCCCCAACAGGGAAGGAAGTAGGAATAACAGGGATCAGCATTATTCGTATCGAAGGAGGAAAGATCGTTGAAGAATGGACCGAGATGGATTCGCTGGGTATGATGATGCAGCTTGGTGCATTTCCCCCTTCTGAATAAGCGTGGGCATGGCTTATTTGCATTGTTTCCTGGTGCTGATGATAGGCGCCAGATAAAATTTTATTTTAAAGCTATCTGAATATTTAAGTCTGTCCCAAAGTTAAATTTTTAATTTTTATCGGCCTACGGATAAGTTTACCATGAAGTTAGGGTTTTTGGACAGTATGCCTGCTTAGGTTGGATTATAAAATTTATTTTTTCAGTTGTTTTCCTGGGAATGATATCTATATTTGTTCCCTTCGCGCTCAGATAGTGGGTAGCAATTTTTCTCATACTCCATGGTCATATGAGTTAAAAGAAGGCACATATTGGTTGGAGACTATGCAAGGCAGGTGATATTTTCCGAATAAAGGTCATTGATATTTTAAATTCCTAGAATATAACACATCAACAAGTATTCAGCTTGTTTTTGTTTTTCAAACTCACTGCCATAATTTTGGTTGTTTGTAATCAGGGTCGGACTTTATCAAGAAATTATCCTCTTGAAAAACAAGTTTGTTCTGTACACGCATAGATAGCAAAGCCTGATCCCGGTGGTGAAAGGCTTGACTGGAAAAACATGACCTCTTATTATGAAGGCTTGATGAGATTTCATTTGGAAATTTGCGGGCTAGAGGAGAGAACTTTAAAATGTTGAATTTAAAAAAAATACTCCAAAAACGTGGCGAACCAGGTGTGGAATTTTCAGAGCAGGATGAACTTGAGCGGATTCAGTTAGCTACATGTGTTGTGCTACTTGAAGTGGCAAAATCTGATGATGAGTTCAGCAGTGTCGAGGAGACAACCATCACGTCTATTTTAAAGAAAGAATTTCAGATTCCGGCAGAAGCGATCGAAGAGTTGTTGGAGGTTTCGGGGAAAAAGCGGGAAGAAAGTGTCGATATTTGGGAGTTTACTAATTTAATCAATAAGAATTATTCAAAAGAAGAAAGGATGAGAATTATCGAGTGTGCCTGGAAAATTATCTATGCGGATGAGAAGTTGAACAGGTATGAAGACCATTTTGTTCATAAATTGGCTAAACTGCTGCGGCTTAGGCACCATGAGCTAATAGATGCCAAAATGAAAGTTTTAGATAAAATAAGGTCAGGATAAGGGAAGTTTGAACAAGGAACGTTTCACATGCGACTGGATATTCAATATTCTGGTAGTTTTGTGCGACGGCAAGGTAGTGTGCGGGTGTGCTGATCCAAATGGTGAAAGGCCTTTGGGACATCTTAAGGAAAATTCCTTGTGCGAGATTTGGAATTCCAGAAAGGTAAAGGAAATTCGGCAAAATTTAAATCAAGGATATTCACGCTTTTGTCTGGATTGCGGATTGAAACGACGGCTTTCCCCTGATGAGGAAATAACCGAGAGGCCTGTCCATCAAGAGGTGCTTCCCCGAATTTTTTTTGAACCGACTATCCTCTGCAATATTTCCTGTTTCAGATCGGTATGTTCCAAAGAATCAGGAATTATTAAAACCAGGGAGAGGAAGTACTTTCCTTATGATGAATTCAAGTCATTGATGGATGAGGTTGGAAGCAACCTAATAAGGCTGGATTTTTTTAATTACGGTGAATCGTTTGTGCACCCTCAAGCAGTGGATATGGTTGAATATATCAAGCGCACATTTCCTCAAATATACTTGTATATAAGCACGAACGGGCTGATTCTGGATTCCAATAAGACTAAGAGGATTATTCGAGCTGGAGTCGATGAGATTACTTTTTCTGTTGACGGTGCAGATCAAGAGACATATGTTGCTTACCGCCGTGGAGGTGATTTTTCGAAAGTGCTTAAGGTTATGTCAGATTTCGTTGAGGAAAGGAATAACACAGGACGAGAGGTTCCGTTTATCAACTGGCGGTATATATTATTTCGCTGGAACGATTCAAAACGAAAGATGAATGCAGCGCGGAAACTGGCAGAGAAAATAGGGATAGACCGCTTGACATGGGAAATCACAGACCATCCGCAGGAGGCCGTTTCCAGAAAATATCAGATTGGTAGCCGAGCGTGTAAAAAGATTTACTATGAAATATGGGATACAAGTCAAGTCAATAATGCAATTAAGAGTAAGCGCTGGTTAGCTGATATTCATACTAAGCATAAAGCTATTTATGCTTCGGCAGGCTGCCAGACTTCAGTAGAGGTAAAAGTGAGAAATAAAGGTGGAGCACTGTGGCATTCGCAGACTTATTCCGGGCGACGGATAGCAAGGCTTGGAGCACAGCTCTTTGACACCACCAGGAATTTAATTGACCTTAATTATGCACGAGCATTTCTTCCGCACAATGTGCGGTTTGGGGAATCAGTGAACTTAGAAATAGAACTGCCTCTACTAAAAATTCCTGGGAGCTACTGGCTGAAATTTGACATGGTGTCCGAAGGCATTGACTGGTTTGAAAGTGCGGGCTCAAAAGTTGTCTGGAAGAAATATTATGCAGTCAAATAGTCAGTTGTATCACGAATACTGGTTTAAAAATATTGATTTTTTCATGGAAAACTTTTTCAAAATTCTTCATCTCCATCTCAAGAATAACTAATCAATTATCAGCCGATAGGGAATCCTTTCACCGATAGATTTTTAAACTAACATTAGAAATTAGACGTATATGTATTATGTATAGTATGGAGCATTTGTTGACTTTCAAATTTTGGATGATTAGAATCGGCATCGTCTGTTGTGGTTTCATATCAGTCTTTAATATACGGAAGCAAGTAATAAAACAGCTTTCATTAAGCATCGTTGGAGTTTAATATTTAACAAAGGATAAAAAAATCGGGGAGGAAGTTATGGCTAACGACAAGAAAACAGTACAGGCAACTACTGATCCTCGTATGCAGGTTTCAGGCCCCTCTGTTGGACTCCTTGTCACGGGAATCCTCGGTGTTGTTCTAGAATTAACGAGCTTTATTTCTCTGCTTATCGGAACGAGTGTTTGTACATTCCTAGAAGATGATATCCCAGATAAGTATGTGGGATTTTTCGAGGGATCTTTTTGGCTTGGAAGTTCTTTGGTAGGCCTCTTGGTTGCAGGCTTTATAATCTATGCTGCTCTGAAAATGAAAGAGCTCACCCAGTGGGGATTGTGCGTTGTAGCCAGTGTTCTGGCTATGATTCCATGCATCAGCCCCTGTTGCATTGTAGGCTTGCCCATGGGCATCTGGTGCCTTGTCGTGCTGACCAAAGATGACATTAAGGCTGCTTTCCATTAAGAATACCTAAGTTGCAATTAATTAAAGTTTATGTAAAGCAGAGCTCTATGACATCTGCCTTGAGGGGGGATATATTGCCCCACATTATTGTCCTTAGTGTGTGCTTTCTTATCCTTGCTGGGGCATTAATCCTTTCACCCGCAGATTCTGAAAATCCTTATATTAGAATTGGAGGAATTCCTTTGCCTGATACCTGTACATTCAGGAATTTAACAGGATTACCCTGTCCAGGATGCGGATTGACTCGGTCAATAGTGTCGGCCATGCACGGAGATTTAGCAATGAGCTTTACTTTCCATCGATTGGGATTGCTAACCCTTGTTTATGTCTTTATTCAATTTGTATATCGTCTTGGTTTGATATTCATTCCGAGGTGGAGGCCTCGTATTGTCCTCTACGGCAAGTTTCTTAGTGGAGGCATTATCCTGCTCGGCATTCTCTTTGCGCTGAACTGGATATTTGTTTTACTATAATATCCAAACTTTCTATTTATTCGAGCCAGCAATATAATGAAAATCTCGGTAACAAGAGAGCGTTTTTTTTCATTATGCTCTTCAGATAAGGCGGGAGTGAGCTAATAACTGTTATCGGGCGATGTAGATTACAGTAGATTATAATAGATAAGTAAATTAGTTGATAAGGAGGAGCTGTGATGAAGTACATCTTATCGAATAATATTTTGAGAAGTTCCTGGTCGTTTGTGCTTTTATTAATAGCGAATATCGTGCTTGTCCATTATGTGAGTGCTCAGCAGAACTTCTGGGTACCCAAAGATCCACCAGAGGCCCATTATGAAATTGACGGCACGATAGATACGGTTAAAAAAATGCTTGAGGGAAAGGAAGATATTTCATTTACTAATACATCTTCCAGGGCGATAGCTGCAATTGCAATTGACTGGACCATTTCAAAATTGAGTTCAATAGAGGTGAGGAGTAAAGGAAATGAATTAAATCTTATCAATCAGTCAGAAGATTTGCCGTTTCCGTCTCCTCTTATTTATGAATTGCCAAAACCTGCTGATCCAGGAGCAAAAGTAAAGCTCCGAATAATATATAGCTTAAGCATTGCGATGAAAGGTGATATGAGGGAATTAAAACTCACTAAATGGTATCCCCGTCTCTGGTGGGATGGGCTTCCCGTGAGTGATGTCTTCAGAGTGAAGCTCAATGTCCCGGAGGGATATGCCTGTGCAATGAGCGGACGTCTAAATAGGAAAACAGGATACTATGAGAATAGTGGAGTGTGCACATTTGGAGTCTACCTCTGCAGGGATTTGAAAACTGAAGAGAGGGAGGTGGATGGAGTGTTGATTACAGCTTTTTTTACAGAGAAGGGTTCTCAGTGTGCCCGTTTATGCCTTGAGACAGCAGCGGATGCGGTGAAGTTTTATAAAGATTGGCTGGGTTTTTATCCCTTTACATTTCTGAACATAATTCCAGGAGGAATTTGGCCAGTTGGCGGGTATCCTTTTGCTTCGGGAATTGTAGTCATACACGGCCAGGAACAGTTCGAAAAGATGCCGCTTCTCCATTGGAAGTGGATAACAGCCCACGAGATCGGCCATCAATACTGGGGAGAGTATGTTATGGACGATGACATCCCCCGCTGGTTATGGATTGGGATGGGGATTTATGCTGACAGGGAGTACACGATTTTCCGGAACATCGGTATGGGAAAGCATGAAGGGCTCATTAAAAGATACCTTAGAGGCGTTAGGCCCCGCTTTGATACAACGGTCGATCTGCCTCCTGAACAGGTTAGAAAGATAAAGTTCGACCGCAACAATATTGTTGTACATGGAAAGGGATACGCGATTGTGAGCGCTCTTGAGTATGTCTTGGGAAAAGAAACATTTCAAAGAATATATAAGCGATGTTTAAGGGATTATGGAAGGAAGCGCCTTGGTTATAGAGAATTTTGGAGATTATGCGAAGAGGAAAGCGGTGAAAACCTTAAATGGTTTTTTGATCAGTGGATTCGCTCTAATAAATATCTTTATTATGATGTTGTAGGTAAGGTGAGTGTTGAGCAAGATGATAAATATATTTCATATGTTAAGGTGGAATCCAAGGGAAAGTTGAAGATGCCCCTTCCGGTGAAAGCTGTGTTTGAAGATGGAACGAGCCAGGTTAAATACACAAACAGAATTTCCAATGTAAATCATCTCCAGTTTGAAAGCACGTCGAAACTGGAGAAGGTGATACTAGACCCTGAGAATAAACTTGCTATGATCAATACTCCTCTTCCGATTCTATCCGAAGATCTCGAAGAGCTCATTTCAAAGTTATCCTGGGTCGGAGCAGGGGTAGATGCTCTTGATTGTTTCAAGAGGGCAAAAATTCTGAAACTTGAAGATAGAAATTTATGGTTTAAATTAGGGATGACACTGTTTGACGGAGGTTATTACGAGGAGGGCTTCGAAGCTTTTAAAAATGCAACCGAACTCAGGACTTCAGAAATACGCCACTTTACATCTCTGGTGTGGATGGGTCATATAAAAGATTTGCTCGGCGAGAGGGAAGAGGCCCTAACCTATTACATAGAAGCCTTAAAACATGATACTGGTAAGACTATGCGTCATGATCAGTATGGAATGAAAATAAATCGCCAATGGATTGAGGAGAGGCTGAAGGAGCCATTCGTGCTCAAAAGAAATAACAAATAGAAAATAAACTGAGAGTGAAGTAGAGTTATGAGTTGCAATAGTGTAATATTGTTTTGTTTAGGCCTGAAGAAAAATAATGAAAGTGAGGAGGTAATTTGATGAAGAAGATATCCTTCATTCTGAGTGTCTTAATGTTTTTCAGCTGTTCTACTTTCTCTTATGATGTTAAAGAAATTTCCCCTCTAAAGGCATTCGAGATGCTTAAGAATCCGTCTACATACTTAGTTGATGTGAGGAGCATTGCAGAATATGTTTTTGCTGGACACCCAGAAATGGCTTACAATATTCCTTTAAAATTTTGGAGTGAGAAGCAGCAAGAGCTAGTAAAGAATGAGCATTTTCTTATAGACATAAAATCATGCTTTACAAAAGATGACACATTGATTTTTCTGTGCAGAAGTGGCGGGAGAAGTTTGAAAGCTGCACAATTAGCGAAAGAGGAAGGATTCGCAAACGTTTTCAGCATAAATGAAGGCTTTGAGGGCGAAAAGAATGAGAAAGGCTACAGGACAGTTAATGGCTGGAAGAACAGACAGCTTCCCTATACATACACGGTGAAAAAAGAGCTCATGTATCGGTATAATAAATCTTCTTTAAAATAAGGAGGATAGCATGAAAAGACGACTTTATATTAATTTTCTCGTAGTTGTCATAATAGCCCTATTATCCCAGAGCATATATTCTGATGAAGGGATGTGGCCTATCAGCGAATTGTACAAGCTGGACCTTCAATCAAAGGGATTAAAAATCAATCCAAAAGAAATCTATAATCCAGATGGACTCAGTTTAATAGATGGTATCCTCCAGGTTGGAGGATGTACGGGATCATTTGTATCTCCAGAAGGATTGATTCTTACCAACCATCATTGTGCTTACGGTGCTGCTCAGGCTGCAAGCACCAAGGAGCATGATTATATTACGAACGGATTCTTAGCTCTCCATCGAAAAGAAGAAATTCAGGCTAAAGGGATTACCGCACGCATCACCGAGTCTTACCGTGATGTTTCGGACGAGGTGCTGAGTGTGGTTGAAGAGGGAATGGACTTGGCCGAACGGACAAAAGCAATTGAAAGAAAAATAAAAGAAATTGTGAAGGAGGTTGAGGAGAAAAATCCTGGCAAACGGGCTGAGGTTGCGGAGATGTTTATGGGAAAAACATATGTGCTTTTTATTTACACCTACCTGAAGGATATTCGGCTGGTGTATGTGCCACCGCGGTCTATCGGTGAATTCGGAGGCGAAATTGACAACTGGATGTGGCCCCGGCACACAGGTGACTTTTCCTTTATGCGTGCTTACACAGCACAAGATGGCTCACCCGCAGAATATTCCCCAAATAATGTTCCTTATCATCCAAAGAAATTTTTAAAGGTTGCTCCTGAAGGAGTAAGCGAGGGTGATTTTGTTTTTATCCTCGGCTATCCTGGAAGGACCTATAGACATCGTACCTCACATTTTTTAGCTTATGAGGAAGATATCCGGATGCCCTATGTGGCCAGTTGGTATTCCTGGCAAATATCTGTAATGGAAAAAATGAGTGATCAAAATAGAGAAGTTGCCATTAAGCATTTATCCCGTATCAAAGGGCTTTCGAACACGATGAAGAACTATCGTGGGAAACTAAAAGGATTGAAAAGACTACATCTGGTGGATAAAAAATGTGATGAAGAGAATGACCTGCAGAAATTTATCGAAGAAGATGAGAAGCTTAAGGCTAGATATGGAAACATTCTAGAGGAGATCCAAAAAATATATGATGAAATGCGGGGGCGGGCAGAATACGAGTTGGTAATGGACTATTTTCGAAGAAGTGTAAACATGGTGTACTTTGGATACACTGTTTATGAAGCAGCGATCGAGCTCACAAAAGATGACCTGGAACGGGAGTCAGCATACATGGACCGTAACTTCGCACGTACAAAGAGAAGATTACAGCTGACATTGCAGAACTATTTTGAGTCAACAGATAAAATTATTCTGAAAGAGATGCTGCTTAGGGCAGCCAGACTGCCTGATAAGTACCGTATCCCTGCAGTAGATGAGATTATTAAAGGGAAAAATCCTGATAAAGCTATCGATGATTTTATCGAGAAGGCATACAGCGAGACCAGGCTCAGCGACAGGAAATTCCTGACGGAAGCCCTGACAAAGTCATCTCAAGAGCTTAAAGTGCTTAATGATCCTTTTATAGAATTGGCTGAAAATCTATATCCGACTTATCAGAAACTTAAAGATGAGCAGAAGGCACGCCGAGGAGCATTAGACAAGCTTCATGCGCTGCTTATTGATATAAAAAAAGAGTACCTTAAGAAAGATTTTATTCCTGATGCAAACAGAACATTACGATTGACCTTTGGAAGAATCCGCGGTTATAAACCTGCTGATGCTGTTTACTACGAACCGATCACAACGCTTGATGGAGTCATAGAGAAAACAATAGGAAAAGAGCCTTTTGATACCCCCTCAAAAATTTTTGATTTATATTTGGCAAAGGATTTTGGTCCTTACAAACATCCTGGGTTACATAGTGTACCTGTTTGTATTTTATATGATATGGATACGACCGGTGGAAATTCAGGAAGCCCGGTTCTCAATAATCGTGGTGAGATTGTTGGCATCAACTTTGACCGAGCCTTTGAAGCAACTATAAATGATTTCGCCTGGAGTGAAGACTACAGCCGCTCTATTGCGGTGGATATCAGGTATGTATTATGGGTTACACAAAAATTTGGTCAAGTGGAATATCTTTTAAAAGAGATGAATGTTTTCAAATAATAATCATGAGAAATTAAATATTCCCCATGAGGAAGTATAAAAAAGAATGATAACTTCCTTTTTTATGAGATTACTTCTTCACTACATTCATCGCAATGATAATTTATGAAATGAAATTGCAGAGCATGTTACGAACGAAGATTGGAATTTTATGCTTCTGGCAATGACATCCAAAATATGTTAACGAATTATTAAGCCAGTGCTAAGTTTCTGTTTTTAAGAACTGTCAAGACTTCAATTTTCTCCTTTTCTTTACCTGAAAGTTTCCAATTATTCTAAAAAAATAGCAACTAAAGCAACGTTTTTGACGTATAAATTATTGAGATGAATGATAGGAAGAGGTTTGCAGCGTGAGGGAATGGGGAGCCTACTTCAGCAGAGAGGAGGAGATACTAAATGAAAAAAAATATTGCATTCATCTTACTATTATTGATACCAGTCTTGTTATTTGCTCTGAAAAGCAATAATAAACCACAGGAACAAAAGGTTGTCCGTGCGGTTCGCGCACTTGAAACGGTTGAGATTGACGGGGTTCTCAAGGAAGAGGTCTGGCAGGAAGAAGGTTACAGTGGCTTTACACAATCCGACCCCATCGATGGAGAAGAACCTACTGAGAAAACCATTGTATGGGTTGCGTATAATGATAAGGAACTCTACATTGCTGCCCGTCTCTATGATACTGAGCCTGAGTCGATTGTACAGAGATTGGGCCGCCGTGATGATTTTTTAGACTCTGATTGGTTCATATTTGCAGTTGATCCTTATTATGATAGGCGGAGCGGTTTTCAGTTTGCGGTGAATCCGGCTGGATCTATTGTTGATTGGACCCTGTACAATGATGAATGGAATGATGACACATGGGATGGAGTATGGGAGTGGTCTGCACGCATTGATGATGAAGGCTGGGTTGTAGAGATCAAGATTCCGTATAATCAGCTTCGTTTTCCCCAGAAGGATGAGTACGTATGGGGTGTTAATTTTCGCAGGATCATAAAGCGTAAGAATGAGAGAGTAGCGTTTGTATGGGTTTCCAAAGAGGACAGGGGGTATGTCTCCCGGTTTGCAAAACTTATAGGGATCAGAGACATTCATCCTGGCCGCCACATCGAGTTTATGCCCTACAGTGTTTCCCAGGCTAAGTACAGTCCTGAAGAATCTGGTAATCCTTTTCAGACTGGGAGAGAGTATTTAGCAAATACAGGATTTGATTTAAAGATCGGCATAAAGAGCAATTTGACTCTTGATGCAACATTAAATCCTGATTTCGGCCAGGTAGAGGTTGATCCTGCTGTGATCAACTTGAGTGCTTATGAAACATATTATTCAGAGAAGAGGCCGTTTTTTATCGAGGGTTCAAGCATGTTCAATGCTTTTGGCAAAGGAGGAGCTACCGATAATATTAATATAAACTGGAGTTCTCCCCGGTTTTTCTACAGCCGTCGGATTGGCCGGACTCCCCAGGGCGGTGTGACACAGGATGAATATGTAAATTATCCTGACCGGACAACAATTTTAGGGGCTATGAAGCTTACCGGAAAAGTGAACGGCTGGAATGTTGGATTTATCAATGCTCTGACTGCACGGGAGTACGCTGAAATTGATTACAAAGGAGAGCGCTGGAACGAGGAAGTAGAGCCGTTTTCTTACTACGGGGTACTTCGTGGGCAGAAAGAGTTCAATGAAGGTGCACAGGGATTGGGTTTTATGACAACTTCAGTTGTTAGAGATCTGCGCACTGAGTCCCTTGAGAGCATCCTGAACAGGAGGGCATTTGCTCTGGGAATTGACGGATGGACATTTCTGGATAAAGACCGCAAGTGGGTGATTTCGGGCTGGATAGGAGGAACACGAGTTGAGGGGAGTAAGGAGAATATTCTTGAGCTCCAGCGGTCTTCTATTCACTATTTTCAACGTCCTGATGCTACACATGTTGAGGTTGATGAGGAAGCAACATCTTTGAGCGGCTGGGCAGGGCGGTTCATGGTCAACAAACAGAAGGGAAATTTTCTGTTTAACATGGCTTTGGGAGCGCTGTCGCCCGGCTTTAACCCTAATGATGTTGGGTTTCAGTGGGATTCGTCTGACATAATTAATGGCCATTTACTCGCTGGGTATCAATGGCCACATCCGGGAAAAGTCTTCCGCTCATGGTGGCTTATTGGAGGTCCATTCCGTACTTATGACTTTGGTGGTAACAAGAACTGGGACGGGTATTTAATCGGATTTAACGCCCAGTTTTTAAACTACTGGGGAATTGACACAATGTTCGCTTACAATCCTCATACATGGAGCAATGGTTTGACGAGAGGAGGACCGTTGGTACGGATACCGCCAGGCAAGCAGTATGATTTTGGGATTTACAGCGACAGCAGAAAACCAATAGTCATAAGTATGTATACAAGTTACTATTCAAGACCTTCAAGCGGCCATAGCTGGTATGGAGATTTTTCGCTCCGCTGGAAGCTGAGGAGTAACTTAAGTGTCTCTTTTGGTCCCAGCTATAATGTCAGGAAATCAATTATCCAATGGGTGACAGGAGTGGATGATACGTTGATGGCAGAAACTTACGGTACCCGATACATATTTGGTGATATAGAGCAGAAGACGGTATCTGGTTCAATTCGTTTGAACTGGACATTTACTCCGAAGCTTACACTGCAGTTATATCTGCAGCCGTTTATAGCAGTGGGTAAATACGAGAGGTTCAAAGAGCTTGCCAAGCCCAAAGGCTTTGACTTTAACGTCTTTGGAGAAGGTCAATCAACGATTTCCTATGAAGAAGAGATGTATACTGTTGATCCTGATGGGCCAGGGCCGGCTGAATCTTTTTCCTTTGAAAATCCTGATTTTAACTATAAATCTCTTCGAGGCACAGCAGTACTGCGGTGGGAGTATCTACCCGGCTCAACACTTTATTTTGTCTGGACTCAAAGCCGTGCTGACTTTGAACATCCTGGGGATTTCAACTTCAGGCGTGATCTGGGAGACTTGCTGACTGCTCAGGGAGATAATATTTTCTTAATAAAAATTTCTTATCGCTGGAATATCTGATAAAAATAAAGAGGATATAAAGGAAACAAGCTGCTTTTTCAAAGACTGAGCTTTGTTCCGCGAGCAATGATTGTCTAAAGAAAAAATAGCACATATTTTTATTTGGAATGAACCATCTATTTTTCTGCTCTCATCATGTTAAAAAGAAGCATACATTTTGACATCAATTTTTCTCTGTGCTATAGATTCTGAAGGGGAGAGCAGAGGCACGGATATTTTTCACGAGGAGTTTTCTGCTAGTTTATAGAGTGGAGAATGGAATTAGATCACAGACAATGACCTCAAAAAAACGATTTCTTGCAGCATTAAATAAAAAAATTCCAGACATGCTTCCTGTTACTACCCATCATGTTATGCCTTATTTTTTAAAAACATATATGAGCGGTATTTCATATCAAGATTTTTTCGACCATTTCGGCTTAGACCCAATCAGATGGATTGTGGCTCACAAGCCAGATATATCTCGCGGTGAATATTGTTGCCCTGAGCAGAAAGATCTGAGATTTTTAGAACCACCTCTTTTATGTTCTGATAAATGGCGAATTAAAACAGAAACAGTTCCCCATCCAGAATACAAAACAGTTCGAATAAGCTTTCTGACTCCTAAAGAGACCCTTTCTATGGTTTTGCAGAATAATGATTACACAACCTGGATCACAGAGCGAATGATTAAGGACAAATCTGATATTGATATACTTGCAGAGTATGCACCAATTCCAATTTGCGATGTGGAGGATGTTAATCGACAGACAGAAACATTCGGGGAGAGGGGAATGGTTCGCGGCTCAATACCGGGTTTTGATATTTGCGGTCAGCCCGGCTGCTGGCAGGACGCAGCGGTTTTATACGGAACCGAAAAGCTCATCTTAGAAACATTTTCTGATCCCCAATGGGTGCATGCATTATTAGGTATTTTAAAGGAAAGAAAAAAGCACTATATTCAATCTATGGAGGGAGCAGAGTTTGATATCATCGAACACGGTGGAGGAGATGCATCTTCTACTGTTATATCTCCCCAAATTTTTGAAGATTTTGTTGCTCCCTATGATGCGGAATTAAT
Source organism: Candidatus Aminicenantaceae bacterium (assembly GCA_041862375.1). Taxonomy (GTDB): domain Bacteria; phylum Acidobacteriota; class Aminicenantia; order Aminicenantales; family Aminicenantaceae; genus WVZL01. Next base: position 2,557 of record JBGVTE010000106.1, on the reverse strand, counting down.
CCGGTTAATCCATCTCGTTAAGCAGCGAGTTGTCTATCATACCTGCGGGGGAATGATGCCCATACTTGAAAAAATAGCAGACATGAATCCTGATGCCATGGAAACATTTACTCCTCCAGCTATGGGAGGTGATGTTGACCTGAAGAAAGCCAAGGAAAGAATAGGAGATAGAGTCTGTATGACCGGCGGCTTTGATCAATTTCACTATTTCAATAATTGTACGCCAGAAGAAACGAGACGTGAAGTCCGAAGGTGTTTTGACGAAGCCGGGGAGGGAGGAGGCTACATTCTGTCTCCATCAGACCATTTCTTTGATGCAGATGTAGAATTAATCAGGGCTTATGTAGATGAAGCACGAAAGTGTGTTTATTAAGATCTGTTTATTATGCTAACTCTAAATATCTTTTTCGGGCCTCAGTATTGGATTCTGCTTCGTAAAGGAAGTGGATGAAAACTAGTTCATCTGCCTCTGTAACTTTTTCTTGCTGATCCAGCACATCTGAGGGCATTGGTTCTCCTTTAAACTGGGCATAGTCATCAAGCGTCAAACAAGGATTAAATTTAATAGCGTATAAGTCGACAACTTCAAAGGTATGCTACCTATCATTAAATCCCTTAGTGAAGGCTTCGAGAACCTTTTTCTAAAAATTCCTTGTATTTAGTGCGGTACTGCTCCTTGTATTCTTGAACATGATGCTCATAGCTCATGGCACCGATTAGCTTTATACTCCACTTAATAATGAGAGTTTCTGTCTGGGGACTAAGAGACAGGATGTTTCCTTCAGCTTCGATTTCCTTTCCATCGGCTGTGGCCTTTTTGAGTTCAGCAAACCAGGGAATGTGAAAGATAATCTTGTCCGGGTCTTTTCTGAATTTCGTCTTCAGCTTCAATGTGGCCTCTTCTCTTCCAAAATCTACGGAATAATCGACAATACCAAAATCGGTTGGAGCGTTTGTAACTGCAATGCGTTTTCCTTCTCTCACCCAGAAGGGAGAGAGGATTGAGCACAAATGGAGGTTTTTCTCCTCTTCACGAACCAGCATATTCCTGAGAAGAGTACGAAACTTGGCAGCAAACCAGCCGTGGGGTGAGAGATTGTGCCCAAAATCTCTATCTCCCCAGGGTCGTATGCTGAATTCAAAGCCAGCATGCGAGGAACTCGTATGCACCAGAATGGAATAAAACTCTTTTAAGGCTTTTTCCTGTTCCCTGCGTATTAGTTCTGTTTCTGTGTTTTTCATAGTCAGGTAAAGATGAAGCCACTTTCCGTCGCCGTAAGTCATGATTCCTTCTTTATACTTGCTCTGGGCAACTTCAAGAGTCCTGGTGACAAGCGGATCAAAGGGAGAAAGGATTTGAACAGGATAGACAGACATGAGATTACCCCAATCCTGACCTCCCAGCTCGTCAAGTCCCGGAGGAATATAGCCGCCGGATTTCTCGGTTATAGATACCAGAGCCTTTTTGAAATGCATAAGATAATCATCGTATTCTTGACGAAATTTTTCGGCTTTTTCTGTTTCCCCCATACCTTCTGCCATGGCAATAGCTTTTTTTATACCAGCCAGTGCCCAGAAGTTATGACCGGTCACATGACCGGTGATCAATTCGTTATCTCCCGGGGTTGTGGCTGGCATGATGTGGAGGGGATCTTCTTTTCTTTTCTCTGAAAGCCATTCTATTGCTCTTTCTACAGCAGGGAGAAATTTTCGTGCAAAATCATGATTTCGAGTTATGAGGTAGTGCTGGCCAATTGCCCAGAGACTCTGGCCCCATCCATCGAACTGTCCGCCCTGAGAGAGAAAATTTCCATCCTCTGTCTGCCAATCGAGAAAAAAGTCAAGACATTGTTGGGCGATGTTGTGATATCCGGTTACATCATAGGCTCGGACAATGTAGGAGCTGTCCCGAAGCCAGAAGGCATCATACTGAAATTCATTTACTTTCTGAACATAATCATCATCAATTTTATCCCGCGCGATGAGGTCATAGACAAGATTTGCCTTGAAGGTGTTGATGACTTTTTCTTCGGGGACTGAAATATCCACTCCTTGGGAGAAAATATCGTTCCAGAAGTCTGCTGTTCTAGTTAAGTATTTATCAAAATCTGATTTCCTGACAGAATCAAGGGCACTATCAGAGAGAGAGAGAGGTCTGTAAGGCATCTTAAACTCAAGTGCTTTTTCCTCTTCTGGCTTTAATGTTATTTCATATCTAACCAGTCCAACAGGAGTTGTGGGAAGAATTTTTGGCTTCTTCCATCTTTCGTTAAACCGTGATCTGAGCGTAATCCATGTGGTGTAAGGGATGTAGTCTGGAAAAACATACAATAATTTTCCATCCCGAAGCATCATACCATCGCTAAAGTCATACTCCCAGTCAGGAGAGAATTCCTCACCTTCTTGTTCGTACTGGCCTTTACGTGCGGGTATGGCAGGTCTTCGGAAGCGGTGGTCAGGAATGCCCCGGGGATCATTGCTTTGAGCAGTGTATCGTGTTCCCACAGTCCAATAGGCAGTCCGGTTGCTCTGAGTGAGATTTTTGAATGTGACTCTG
>JBGVTE010000105.1:0-14999 GCA_041862375.1 Candidatus Aminicenantaceae bacterium | reverse complement strand
CTTCCTTAAGAGATTGCTTCATCGCTTCGCTCTTCGCAATGACAAGGCATCCCGTCACTTTTGGACAAACTCTATTAAATATAATATATTACGTCAGCTTGCCAAAAGGAGGAGTTGAAAATGTTTAAGATAAGTAAAGAAGAGCAGCCAGAATATAAAGTTTTTGATGGGATTGTCAGGATGACTTTAGGTTGCGGAAAGGATGTTCTTATGGCTCGATTTGACTACAAGAAAGGCTCAAAAGTTCCTCCCCATAAGCACTCATATGAGCAAGTTACTACAATCCTCAAAGGGAAGCAGAAGGTATGTGTAAAAGATGAAGAAATTATTGTTAAAACAGGAGATTCGTATATAGCTCCTGCTAATTTCATACACGAACAAATCTCACTCGAGGATACAGTAACCATAGATGCTTGGAGCTTGGCGCCCTGAGTGGCAGGGAGTTTAATGTTTTTTTGATTCTAAGAACTTCTGGCGGCACTCATTCGAGCAAAAATAATATTCTTTGCCTTCGGCTATTTCTTTTATAGCATCTTCTTTAGGAAGATAAGTATTGCAATATTCATCTTTAACCATCACACCTGAGAGGCGAGGTGTGGAATTTTGTGTTTTTCTTACACCGCTGAGTGCTTTAAAAAAACGATAAATAAAATATCCCAAATATGCTAGAAAGGCGTAGAATATGATTTTTATTATTCCTGGAAGCATAGTCTGAATGTAGAATATTTACGCACCAATGTCAAATTGGGATCAGGCTTTGCTATTCATAAGGTTAAAGAACCAATTGTTTCTTTGAGCATCGTTTGATGCTAAAGCCCAGCTCCAAGGTAGAAAATTTGCTTGATTATTAAGAGGTTAAAAAGTAATATGGGGAAGAAGTTAAGTACTAAAATGATTATATTTTAGGGGAAATAATATTATTACATTGTAATATTATAAATAATCATCTTTTTTTTCGTGATGAGAGTCAAAGTGGTAATTAGTGAGGAGGTATACGGTTTTAAGGCACGCTCGCTTTGTCCCAGCGATCCTTCCTTCATACGACCTTCTTCACCAAATACCTCCTTGTTTGTTTATCATTTATCACGGAAAAAAAGATGCTTCCATAGTATAATAATCAGTTTTTCATAAAAAAGGAGTAAGGATGGACTTCTCATTTACTCAAGAACAGGAAATCTTAAGGGAATCTATTAAAAACTTTGCTCAAAAAGAGATTAAACCCCTCGTTAAAGAATATGATGAGAAAGGGAAATGGCCAGAAGATCTGACTAAAAAATTGGGCGAGATGGGATTATTAGGAATCGTCATTCCCCAGGAATATTCAGGAGTCGGTTATTCTAATGTGGACTATGTCATCATTTTAGAAGAAATATCCAAAGTAGATCCTTCAACAGGTTTAGTTGTAGCTGCTCATAATTCGCTCTGTTCTAACCACCTCAACCTCTTCGCAAACGAGGAGCAGAAGAAAAAATATCTGACACGACTGGCTTCAGGTCAGACCTTGGGAGCGTGGGGACTCACTGAGCCGGGAGCAGGATCTGATGCTGCAGCCTTAAGAACAAAGGCAGATAATAAGGGTGATTATTGGCTGCTTAACGGCTCAAAGCTTTTCATTACTAACGGTTCTTTAGCTGAGATTACCGTAGTAATGGCTGTAACGGATCCAGAGAAGGGAAAAAATGGCATCTCTGCTTTCATCTTGGAGAAAGAGATGGAAGGATTTAATGTTGGAAAAAAGGAGGATAAGCTGGGAATTAGGGCTGCTGATACTGCAGAGCTTATTTTTGAAGATGTTAAGGTTCCTCCTGAAAACATGATAGGTGAAGAAGGAACGGGGTATAAAGCGGCAATGACAATACTCGATGGCGGCAGGGTAAGTATTGCCGGATTTTCTTTGGGTATTGCTGCAGGAGCACTAGAGGAAAGTATAAAGTATGCTAAAGAGAGGGTGCAATTTAATCAACCTATTGCAAATTTTCAGGCAATACAGTGGATGCTTGCCGATGGCTTTACTGAGCTTGAAGCAGCACGGCTTCTAACGTATCGAGCCGCTTTCCTTGAAGATAAGGGAATGAAGATACCCAAAGAGTCAGCGATGGCTAAACTTTTTGCTTCAGAATTAGCCGTGAAGGCTTCTTCAATGGCTGTCCAGATATTTGGAGGATATGGTTTCACTAAGGATTATCCAGTTGAGAAATTTTACCGTGATTCGAAATTAGCTACTATCGGAGAGGGTACTTCTGAAATCCAGCGTTGGATTATTGCCCAAAAAGTACTCCAGGAGTATTGACGAATACAGTATATCAGGCAAATTCGTCTGTTTAGTTTCTTTAATGTTAAAATATTTTAAGAAACTGTATATTATTTTTTATTATTCGCCAACGAAACACACAGGATAAACTAATTACACCAGATAGACGAAAATGAAGGATTTAGTTCAGCAAGTGATTAGGGGAAATCCTCGGGCTATTGCACGGGGGATTTCTCTAGTTGAAAACAACGGAGCAGCTGCTCAAGAAATAATGAAGAAAATTTTCCCTTACACAGGAAAATCAGTTATAGTTGGCATAACTGGTTCCCCGGGATCTGGGAAGAGCACTTTAGTCGATCAAATGGTTGGATATTTAAGAAAAGAAGAGAAAAAAATTGGGATAGTAGCCGTTGATCCAACCAGCCCCTTCAGTGGGGGAGCAATTCTGGGTGACAGGATTCGGATGATGAGGCATAGCGTTGACTCTGAAGTTTTTATAAGGAGTATGGCTACTCGGGGACATTTAGGAGGCTTAGCCAAAGCCACAGGGGAGGCGATTGCTATTTTTGAAGCTGCTGGGAAAGATACTATCTTGGTAGAGACAGTTGGAGTGGGGCAAGATGAAGTAGAAGTAGTAAAATTAGCGGATATCATTCTTGTCGTGCTTACTCCAGGAGCAGGTGATGATATTCAGATTTTTAAAGCCGGCATAATGGAGATCGCTGATATTTTTATTCTTAACAAGGCAGATTCTCCGGATGCAGACAAGATGCTGACTCAACTCAAGGCAATGCTTGAACTTGGAATTAAAGGGAAAAAGATTCCTCCTGTTGTAAAAACCATAGCTACAGAAGGGGAGGGGACCGATCTTTTGGTTGATGAAATCCAAAAATTTGTAGCTTCCCGGAGTCGAGAATTCCAAGAGACAAGGAAAAAAAGGTTAATATACTGGATGTTACAGGATATTATACGGGAGAAAATCTACGCGACTATAAATAAAAAAGTAGGCGAATCAGAATTCGAACAATTCATTAATGAGATTTATAAAAGAGAAACTGATCCCTATTCTGCAGCTGATAAAATAATTGGGAAATTTGGAGTGAAATTGTAAGGATAGAGGCGGTGAAGATAAAAAAGATTGATCACATCGGAATCGCAGTTAAAAATCTCGATGAGAGCTTAAAGCGCTGGGAGAATATTACAGGAGCAAAAAGAGGCGTGATTGAAGAAATAAGAGAAAGAGGAGTAAAGGTTGCTCTTTTAGAGTTTGAAAGTGGCCCGAGTGTAGAGTTGGTTACTTCCATGGAGAAAGATTCACCTGTAGAAAAATTCTTAGAAAAGAGAGGAGAGGGGATTCATCATTTCAGTTTCGTTGTTGAGGAGATAGAGGAGTGCATGGCAGAACTAAAAAAGAAAGGAGTCCAGTTTATCCAAGAGAAACCTCAAAGGGGAGCAGAAGGGAGCTTCATTGCTTTTCTACATCCTGACAATTTGAACGGTGTTCTCATAGAACTCAAGGAAAAAAAGAGCTGAATCTGACTCGATTATTAGAGATAAATGCTCAGAAATCTGGGAAATTTACTCATAATATCGGGAGTGATAGTAATCATCGTGGGAATTATTCTAAAACAGGCAGTAAAATTGAAAGGTCTGGGAAGGCTTCCGGGAGACATTATCGTTCAAAAGGGAAATTTTACTTTTTATTTTCCTCTGGCAACATGCCTGGTCCTCAGCCTCGTCCTCAGCCTTCTTATTTTTATAGTCCTTAAAATATTTGGAAAATCCTAATCCTGCTTCATTGACTCTTTTGTGTTTGCTGAAGCTTCAGTAGACTTCACCCGCAGGTGTTTTGAGGCTAGCAGTTCGATCATTCGTTTGAAGGCTCTGGGTGCGGCCGAAGAGGTTACGTAAAGGGGACTGTAATCAATCACGATGTCTTGTCGCTGAATCGGATTACCCATGATATCGTAAAAAGTAATTGGTTCACCGCTCGGACAGTTGAAGAGGAATTTGTGAATTGATTTAGCCCAAATAAAGCCTATACTGGACCTCTCTTTTCTGAATAGATGAGCTTCCACGTATTTGTGCACGGATATTCGTCCTTCATATGTTGTGCCATCGAGAAAGTGACTTGCAATCGATAAGCCAACACAGTTAGCCCGGAGACTCCCATCAAACTCACTAATTTCCTTACCGCTGCCGAACCATCGTGTTGGTTGGGACGGGCTGCTGTTACTGAATCTTGAAAAGTAATGGAAGTATCGTTTCATCCCTCCGATTGACAGACTGATCAAATAGTTTTTCACATTAGTAACAGCAGTTCTACGGATAGATTTCTGAAGATTCTGAAGATAGTTTTTCTGGCTGATTGAATCGAAGTTGGGAAGACCGATATAAAAAGTGTCGCAGGTGGGTCCTGTCTCAGTGTTCCAGCCAGGCTTACCCGTCTTCTTCATAAATTCAGAAAAGGCCCGGTGGGCGCCAAGCTCGTTCCCGTAAAGATGAACTGATCCAACATCAAAAGTCTGATGGCCGACTAATTTGAAAACTTTCTCATAGAAAGGCTGATTAAATCCACCACCAGCAAAAGCAATAACTTTAGCCTTCGAGTCAGCCTTTCGGATGGATTGGCTGGCCAGCCTTAAGAGCTCAGCATATTCCGTGGCGTTGAAACTGGAGTTTGGCTCATTCCAAATTTCCCAGTGCTTGACTGCTTCCTTGTAGTGGCTGACAGTTTGGTAGACAAAGGCGGCCCATTGAGTCATGAATGACTGCTTCATTTTAGGAAGCCATGCTGCACCTCCTAATGGCTTCCAGTACTGCTTGAGCCATTTCTGTATCCCCCAGCTCGGATTAAGGAATTGAATAACAGTAGAAAGGTGATTTTTCCGGGCAGCGTCGATTGCATCGTCTTGGAATTGAAATTGACCTTGTTCAGGCTCTACTGCGTACCACCGGCCGAGCGATTTAGTAATAATCCAATTAAAGTTCGCTCGTTTCAGGATAGCGAGGTTTTCGGCTACAAAGCCTGAGTCGGCACCTAAAGTTCCATCAGGATATTCTCTGCCCAGGTGTTGGTTAGGGGGGAGTACGGAGTAAACCATGTCTGCTGAGCTCTTGTCGAAAGCAAAGTGTATTCTGAAGATGCCACGGGAATGCTGGAAAGGCTTGATCTTAATACTTCCCTGTCCTTCAAAAAGTTTCAGGGTGACCATTTGCTTGTCAATTTGGTTGCCCCAAAAGTCGGTCACATGGTAAGATACCGTAGCCTGCGTGCTGCCCGCCGGATTGTGAACTCGGAGTTCCACTTCAGCCGCCTCATCTTCATAAAATATGTGCCCTAACGTGGAACATGTGTAGCCAACTTCAGCTCCGCATGTCTTGAAATCACTGAGTTTGCCGTTTTCTAGCTGCACAGCATCCAGCCAGATTTTTGTGTGTGTATTACTTTTTCCGCGGATGCGGACTGTATAGAGCAATCCTGTTCGTGCAACTACTCTGGATGTAACCGAGTATCGCTTCCATTGTGATTCAATTTTAAACAATTTCTTTAGACCACTCGACTTATAGTTCTTGAGATCCTCGGCTAGGCCTAACAATTGAGCTTCAATGCTTGCTGGCTGATTTGCCTTTGCATAAAAAGAAAGTGTATAGATTCCAGGTTGGAGGCGGAGTAAAGGGGTCTCAATAGCAAATGAGTTCCGGTTTTTAAACTCGAGGCAGTAGCGGCCGTGGACAGCGTTATCACTGTTAAGATGATGGGGAGCTAAAAGGTTGGCTGTTTCAAACGCTTTGCCCCAGGGATAGATACCAACTTCGAAACTTGCATTCGAAATATAATTCCCATCGATTACTGGAGGAAACTCCTCTGGAAGGAGCGAGATGACCTCTCCGCCTCTGATTGGCACCTTATCATTTTCATTGGTTAGGAAGACGCCCTGGATGATATAATATTGCTCCTGTTTTGCTCCAGTATTAGGTCTGATGCCGCCAGATCCCCCCGGAAAATATCGGAGGACAATCTTGTCGAAAGATGTATTTGGCTCGAATGTTACACCGGGCGTCCAGTCATATCGTCGAATAGTCAAGGGGCAGGTCGTATCGCCGAGTGTGGCTTCCATGCTTCCATGATAGAAGTTCTTGACAAACAATCGGTAAGTGCCGGGCGGCAAAGCCTTTTCAAGCGGGATTTTAAACTCGATTGGCGGGGGAAGAGGCCCAGCCCCTGAATACATGAAACCGATCACAGCTCCCGGCATACTTCGCCAGTCTCGTTTACTATGGTATGAATTGCTGCCTTTGTGAGCGCCACCGCCAAAAGTGAACAATTCCTGCCCCAGCCATATCCGGGTAAAGTTGTTATTCTGTTCCAGAGCTATTGAAGTAATGAGAATCAATAAAAATATAAAGATTTTAAAACTAATAATGTGAATCCGTAGATGGCTCATAGAGAAACACTCCTAAGGTCCATGTGCGCTGTTGTCTGTCTCAGTTTCAATTTTTTCCTGAAAACGAGTTTTTAGCGGTAAGGGATGTATTGTTTTCGTCTGAATCCTAAGAATCCACCAAAACCCCATTCGAGAAGTGTTATGAGATAACCGAGTTTTAAAGGATGCCGAATCATTCTCCTTGTTGAAGTAGCAACAGGAGCATTATGAATCATACACCAGGATTTTCCTCTCCTTTTTAAAGCTTTTTTTACTTTTCGGCAAAAATCTAAATCCTCAGCATGCTTTAGCTCTGGATTAAATCCTTCAACCTGAAAGAATAATTGCTTTTGACAAAAAACCATATGGCATGCAATGTTAAATATTGTTTTTCCAAAATTGAGGAGGTCAAAGAAGAATTTTGCGACAATATCTGAGGAGTCAGCTGTAATCCGAATGGTTCCCATGAGAAAGCCTTTTTTGTACCAATAATCGACTTCTTGTACTGTTTGAGGGCTCATCTTTGTATCTGCATCAAGGAAGAGAAGTATTTCCCCTTGAGCTTTTTCTGCTCCAGTGTTCTTAGCCTTTCCTGGACTCAATTGTGGTTCTTTGAGCAGTAAGTGTTGGGTTGGGTGGTTTTTAAAAAAATTTTGATGTACTGCAGCAGTATTGTCGGTGGAGGCATTATCCACCACAATCACCTCCAATTGTGAGTGATTAAAAGTTTGGTACGCAACGGACTTGAGTGCTTCTAAAAGGTATTTTTCTTCGTTATAAGCTGGAATAATAATAGATATTGCCTTCTTAATCATTCTTTATTTCGAGGGATTGAGTATAAGTAATGAGCTTTCTTTTAGGTATGAGTCTAATTATTCCTGATAGAGCCTGGATGAGAGGGCGGCAGTTTGAGATATGCTGGGGATGGAGTACGATTCGAACGACACGAGAACAGAGAAAGACTGTATTTCTCATCATAATATTCCCAATCAGCGTCATGTATTCCAAGGAGGAATCGATTCCATAGTGTCCCATCGCCGGAGCAAATATGTTTTTTTGGTTTTCACGATCGTGTATGGCAGAGAAAGAAGTGTGGTACTTGAAGCCGCAATCGTGAATCGCTCGGCTTGCCTCTTTACTCTGGAACCAAGTAGGAGAGGTGAACCCAGAACAATTAATCCTTCCTTCATTGAGTATATCCCTCCCTTTTTCAACAATCCTTTTGGTTTCTTCATAACCAGTCTTCAGAAACTCAGAGTTAAAGCGAGTAATATAATGGTTCCGCAAGCGAATAAAGAGTCCTCCGTGTACTTTATTTTCAGTGTGAGCATATCCATGCTGGACGATTTCATGGCCTTTTTCTTTTTCATCAAGAAGCCAGTCCATGAAATCTTTATATTCCAGGATATTCCATTTCCCGAGAAAATTTGGAATGACCTTGATACATCTTGGAGTCACAGAATGCTGATCGAGCCAGGTTGTTATTTCCTTCAGTCCCTCCATGTAAAAAGGGGTCGCATCGTGTATGGAGACGATCAGAAAATTTATAGTTCCCATAACTCTCTTACTTTTTCCAGTTCGGTAGTCACTGTCATTAAGTAGGCATTGCCAGATTCTTTTCCTAGAAGAGTAGTAGGTTTTTTATCGAAGATTTTAAAGCCATGAGAAGTATAAAGGATTTCGTCTCTCAATTGATCAATGTGAATTAGTTCCCCATAGACTCTATCTACATTCTTACTCAAGAAATGTCTAAATAAAGTTTGAACTAAAGCTTTTCCAACTCCCTTTTTCCTGTATCCATCCTTGACATTAATATGGAAATGAGCTGACCTCCTTGGTCTTCTTGGCCTTTCAAAGCTTCCTCTAAAAACTAGTCTTTTGATATAAGCTCTACTTATTTCGTCATATTTTTTTGTGAGGCATTTAAAAAGAGCTATAAAAAAGAGGGGAGAAGCGATTAGAGTATAAAAGAGGAGGTTATATTTCAAAGGATTTGTACTTCCCAAGACATAGCCTACTATTTCTTCCTTGGATTCGGCCACAAAACACGAATCAAATTCATAGTTGAGGTAATATTTTGTGTTGAGGTCAGCAAACCATTTTCTATCTTGAAATATTTTTTCGACGGGATTTCCCAAATATCCTGTGTCACAACACAGCAATCTTATTTTTTCTCTGTCTTTCGGGAGATATGGTCGTACAGCGAACATGAGTAGTCTTTTAAAATTAATGCTGTAGGCTGAGTGTTTTTATCCAGGAAGCAAAAGCTCTGGCATCTTCCAGATCGTCTTCATCAGGGTGAAAGCTAGCAGATACAGCCATATCAGCCCAAGCTTTGTGTTCTGGAGACCTTCTTAATATTTCAAGGGCTTTCATGGATACTTTTCCTCTACAAGAAAAAGTTCCGAGGACCTTTGCTTTTGATGCGAGTATTACTGCATGCTCGATTGCTTCTCGTGAGAGTCTGCTGCCAGTTAGGGAGCCATGGGTTGAAAAAAATGCAATTTTTTGGTGTTCTTGTATATTTTTTATAAAGTTCTGGATTTTTAAAGGGACGCTGTGGGAATGGACAGGAAATCCGATAAAAATAAGGCCATATTTGCCTAAATCATGAACTTCTTCGACAGGTTTGATTTCTTTATCATTTTCCAGGGAAGAAAAAATAGCCTCAGCAATTTTTCTTGTGTTTCCAGTCTGGCTAAAGTAGGTTACAAGTGTTTGTACCATTTCGTACATCACCTTATAAAAGACTTAAGGTTTAACTTAGCTTAAGAGTAAGACAATCAAAATTATCCTAAAAAATTTAGAAAACTCATCTATTTTGAGAGAGGTAATTTTATCATGATTTTTGTACCCTTTCTAAATTCACTCGAGATTTGGATTGATGCTCCATGGTCTTCTATGATTTTTTTTGATATTGAGAGACCCAATCCCGTACCCAAGTCTTTTGTTGAGAAATAGGGCTCAAAAACCTTTTCCAGCATTTCTTTTTCCATGCCCATGCCTGTATCCTTGATTTCAATGCCTAAGATATTATTCTCTCTCCTGAGCCTGACTTCAATCTCTCCTTTATTTCTGATAGCTTCCATGGCATTGATAAAAATGTTTCTTAAAGCAATTCTTATTTTTTCCTTGTTTCCTTTGAAGCTAAAATCTTCGCCTTCGTAGATTTCTCTGAACTTAATCCTTTTTGTAAGTGTCTTTTTAAATGGAGAGACAGTCTCTTGGATGACTGCTTTTAAATCAAAATCCTCTTTTTTCAGAGCTGTTTCTTTCGAGAGATCCAGGAATTCTTGGGCAATCTTCCTCAAATTCTCAACTTCTTTGATAATGTAAGAAGCAGATTCATTTAAGACTTGATCAAAATCTTCCTTTTTCTCAGAGTACACCTTTAACAGGTGTTCTGCTGATAATTGTATAGGTGTTAAGGGATTTTTAATTTCATGAGCAACTTTACGGGCCATTTCTGCCCAGGCAACTTTTTTGCTCATTTCAGTCAGTTCTTGTTGATGCTTTTTTAAATTTTTAATCATGGCATTAAAGCCGTCAATTAAAGTTCTCATCTCATCATGAGGTTTATGCTCGATAGAAACCTCGAGATTACCGAGGCTGACTTCTCTTGTGCCTCCAAGAAGCTTTTTTATTGGATTTATGATCATTGCTCCCAGACCTCGAGCGAAAATGATGACAATGCTCACGAAAAAGACAGAAATAAAAACCAGAAATTCGATAAAATCCCCGGTTGCTTTTGATATTTCCTGTTGTTCGAAGGGAAAAGGGAGAGATATGAAGAGGTAACTGTCTAGGTAGGGAAATGGAATGGTGAGAGTATGGAATGAATAATCGCCGATTTTTTGGGTCCGCGTATAGAAAGGATTGTTTTCAAATTGAATTTTATAGAAAATTTCTCCATCGAGTAATTCAGGAAGAAGCCCTGAGTCATAGAATTCCCTTCTACTTGAAGAAATGAGTCTGCCATCCTGGTATAGACTCACATCATTTGAGATGGTGGAGCTGATCCAGATAACAAGATCTTCGGGAGGAGTTGTTGGGGAGTATTTTTCTAATTCTTGAAGGAATACTAAGTCTTCCATGACGCGATAAGCAAACTTAGCGTGAGCTTCTGCCCTTTCAATAAACTGCTGAGAAAATATACGCTCGAAGAAGCTTCGGGTAAAAAATGTGAAAAGCAGGAGAGGGATAATAGCAACAGCGATAAAAGAGACATAGACTTTATTCGAAAAAGACCAGAGTGGATTTTTTATAATTTGCTTTTTGAAGAATATGTTTATAAGAAAAAAAGAAAAAGTAGAGATAGCCACGTAGAAAAAGAGTAGCTTTAAGAATTCAACTGAATAATTTATTACATTTTTTTGAGGCAGAAAGAATGAGTATACTCTGTTGTTTGCCGTGAAATTGAGGGAGTTGTATTTTTTATTCTTATCTCTAAAGGAAGACCAAAGAGAATCTCTTGAGGATATAATTCTCTCTAGAAGATTGGGAGGGATGCCTGAAGATATTTTATTTGGGTTGAAGAGAAGTATTCCTTTAAGGTCAAAAACGGCAAAGCCAAAATCGAACTGATTTAGAGAAGGAAGAGAAGTCATTCTTATAGCTTCGAAATAAGGATTAGCTGAGTAAAGGAAGGGAAGTATATCGTAATCTGCAGAGAGGGTAAGAATTGTTCTTCCTAGATAAATGTCTTTCTCAAACCAGTCTTTATAACCTACGAGAAAATTCTTTTCTTTGCCTAAAAAAGATATATTTTGATTGGAGATTGACCACTCTTGGTGCAGAGGTAGAGTGAAGTCAGGAGGGAGCTCTGGAACATTTAAGGAAAATCGAGATAGGATCTTACCGTCAGGGTTCCATATTTCCAAACTAGAGTACCAGTTGAATTTTGCGATTGACGTTTTCCTCCAGAGAGATTGAGAAAAATCATATGGTTGAGGATTGTCGAAAAATGACAGGATTGATTCCCTTTCTTCATCAATTTCTGGAAAAGATTGGTTTAGTAAAAAATTTCCCCAGTTTTCCTGGGACAGAACAATATTTTTCAGAGAGTTTTGAATGATAGAGCGACTTCTTTTTAAGGAATAATAGTCGAGGGAAGCGTATAGGAAGAGAGTACTCAAGAGGAAAACTGAGACAAAAGCTTCTTTTCTTTTTCGAATTGAAGGCACACCAGCAATGACTAGAATTAATGAGATAAGTATGATTTGCAGAAAATAAAGTAGAAGAGAAAATTTCTCTCTGAAGAGGAAAGAAAAGCCTCCATATCCCAGTAGAAGTACAGAGAGAGAGATAAAGATGTGGGGAGAATAAAGCGATGCTATTCTCAATCCAATAAAGACTAGAAGAAAAAAACTCAGAAAAAGGAATACAATACTTAAGTTGAGAACAAGAAAGGCTGGGCTAAAAGTAAAATGCAACAGGTTAGCATTAGAGTTGAAAATAAAGAGCTTCAGGATTTTTTGCAGAATAAAGACGATAAATACAGAGAAAAGGACAGAGATTATTGATAGAGATAGTGCGAGAGCAGTGGGTAATGAAATTTTTTTCTTCTCCAGAATGTTCTTGAAGTATATGACAACACATAGAATGATGAGCAGGAGACAGAAGCATGTAAGGAAAATATCCGCAGGCGACTTTGTGAGCTCGGCAAAGGAAAGGAAACTAGCCAGAGAGGGAGAAAATAAGGGAAGAGACTTTATTTTCTCCAGACGACTCAAAGGTAAAAAGACAAGCCTTAATCCGATTAGGGTAAAGATTATAAGAACAAAATGTATTGGCCTCCATTCTTTCAGAAAATCTGTGGCTTTTATAATGTAAATGAGGAAGAGAAGAAGCGTTATCCCGAATAGAATATAAAAGGTTAGCAAAAAGTTCTCTTTTTGAGCTGAAGTATAAGAGGTAAGGGAGGGAGAGCTCAGGTTAACTAAGGCAACGATTTTGTTATTTTCGTTCCTTAACGGGAAAAATAAGGTTTGAATTTTGTCCTGGACCACCGGCTGGCCGATGTACTCATCTTTGTGTCGTTTGAAGAAAGTTTCAAATCCAGAAATGTCTTCTTGGAAATCATAGTACAAGATACTTTGAAGGTTTCTTAGAGAGTTCGGCTTTAGAAACTGGTATTCCTTCAGGTGCCGAGTCTTAAATTGGGGATCAAAGGCCAAGAGCCTGAAACAGACAAGGAAGCCCTTTTCACCAACTTCTTGTGAAGAAATGAGGTATACTGAAGCTTTGTCTTTGATGAGGAAAGTAGAAGTTTGTCTCTGCAGAAGGTTTTTAGGATTTCTTTCTGGTGAAAAAAGCTCAAGATCAATCACATTTCCTAACCAGAGAGAAAGATCTCCTCGGGAGCTATAATAACTAACTCCCTCTATGTCTGTGTTTAGGTTGAGTTCTTTCATCACATTGAATATTTTGCTTCTTGCCGCTGGAAATGGGAGTGAAGCGATGAGGTTCTGCTTATGTTTTATTTCAGAAATAAGGCCATTGAATTCATTTTTAATGGCTTGAGCTTGTTTTCTCAAAGGATTTAGGCTTTTTTGATAGTAATTAGATGATATAAGAGATGGAAGAATAAGGTAAAGAATCAAAGAACAAGTGGAGAGTAAAATTCCAAGGATAGGGCTGTAAAAGAGGAATGAACCTTTTTTCATTCTGATTTTCAAAATGTTTCTGCTCTTATTTCTGTTATTTTCCATATCTCTCTGACGCTTTGATGCTTTTTCCACGGGGAATCTGGTGAAGCTCTGCTTTTTTGATAGATTTCATTTACTAAATAGAAGAAGATATGGAACACATATTGATTATTGTTCTTTTTATTCCTGAAGGACCACCTTGCTTTAAAGATATAACTGTCTTTTTCAGGATATAGGGGGAGACTGCTCTCTGAGTAGAATTCAAAAGTAGCGTAGGTGAAAAAAATTTTTTGGAAGAGAAAATAGGCCTGCTGGTTTGAAAGTTGATCAGAGAAAGAAATTGGCTGAGGAAGGGATATATTCAGATGGCTTGCAGAAGAGAACAACACAAAGATTTTTTTTGGGCTATTTTCGAGGAATGAATTCTCTATATTCTTAGTTGTTGTGGAAAGGAGGGAAGAAAGTAAAGTAAGAATGAGTAAACTAGCTAAGTTTACCACATGAGAAATATTATCATATGAGCTCTTTATTAAGCAACCTTCTTGAGAAGGATCTTATTTTGCATCCTCTTTTTTCTCCTTGTTTTCTGTGGAGCTGATTTCCTGAGATACGATATTTTTGAGCTCCTTTCTAATTTTTTCAATCTTTTCTAGTTTATTTTCTATTTTTGTAAAAAGCAGCTCCTGATTTTTTATTCCTTCCTGAATAAGAAAAGCAGCACTTTCCGAGCGGCTTTTAAATAATCTTGCATCCACGAGCATACCTAGTTTTCTATTGCTTTCATCATTGACTCGAATCGTCAGGACAGTATTACGGGCGGCAAGTGCTCTGTCTATTACCTTTTTAATAGACTCTGCAGTTCTTACAGCAATCTTTTCAACCTGAGTCCCTAGTTCATCAAGTTTACTTTGATGCTCTTTCTTGGTTTTATTTTGTGTTTTAGCTTCCGTATCCTTTTTTTGTTGTTTTTCCATTATTTTACCTTCCTGTAATTTGTAATTTAATTACATGTTACTATGATACAAAAATCATGTCAAGTATAGTTTTGTTAAAAATCAAGTTTCTATTTTTATATAACAGGCTGCCTTATTTTAAGAGGGATGATTTAAAGTTTATGATAAGAGAAATTCTAATGATTAATAGTAAGAACACAAATAGATGTGTTTTTAGAGAAGAGGTCTTGCTCTTTATAGGGCTGTAAGAAAGTGAAAAATTTACTCTTTATTCTTTTTTTTCTTCTGCTTCTTCTTTCTTTTCTTCTTCCTCTTCGAGCTTTTTGGTTCTCATGGCGTCTTTAATACCGCTAATTCCTGCGATGAAGGCGATAAGGCCTCCGAAGAAGAGAATTGGCGGGATACAGCCAAAAATGAGCTCGTAAAATTCTCTCCACCAGACAAAGATAACTAAGACAACTCCACCGGCCATTGCAATTAGGCCTCCAATAATGGCTAAAACTTTACCCATTTCACTGCCTCCCTTTAAATTAGTGATTTAAATATTTTTAGATGCGCATTATATCAAAACGAAAATTAAGAAGCAAATAATTTTTATTGAAAATAAGCATCTTTTTTTCCGTGATGTAGAAAGAAAAGCGTGTGTATACGGTGAAGAAGGTCGTATGAAGGCTGAGCGGGCATGGTTTCCGACTGGAGGGAGGAAGAGCGAAGCCTGAAT
>JBGVTE010000104.1:0-37496 GCA_041862375.1 Candidatus Aminicenantaceae bacterium | reverse complement strand
AAAATAAGTGTTCGAAAAAGGCAGTTCCATTGTCATTGCGAGCGATCGAAGAGAGTGTGGCAATCTCATTGAAAACAAATAGATTAATGCCCTTCCTTAAGAGATTGCTTCATCGCTTCGCTCTTCGCAATGACAAGGCATCCCGTCACTTTGGGACAAAGCCAAATAATTTGAAAATGGTGAAAGAATATAGTAAACAGATTTGTAAACTTGAAGGAGGCCACCATGAAAAGAGTAAAAACGCTTTTCTCGATAGCTATACTGTTATTATTTCTGTCCACATTATGTTTGGCTAACGGATTGAACCTGAACAGCCTTGGGACAAGGGCTTTGACAATGGGCGGGGCATTCATAGGTTTAGCAGATGATTTTAGTACAATATACTGGAACCCTGCCGGTATAGCACAGTTTGATAAAAAATATCTTAGTTTTTATGGAACAGACATTATTCCTTACGGAGCTTTTAAGTTTGTAAGGACGTACCCGGGCGCCGGGCCTGTTACATTAGTCGATACGGAAACTCAGACCAAGCATTATCTTTCAGGCTTAGCTGCCTATTACCATCCTGTTAGTGATAAAATTGTCGCAGGATTAGGGATCTATGTTCCCGCTGGTCTTGGCACTGAGTGGAATGGACAGGCTTTTATTCTGATTCAAAATAATAATCCGAATATTAACTGGAATAGCAGGATTGGCCTTGTCACTATCGCTCCTGCTGTCGCTTATAAAGTCAATGATAAGATTCACTTAGGTACAAGTTTAAATATCAACTACGGAATGTTCGATCTCAAGAGGCACGCCGGTATTTTACCTCCCCTCTCCTGCTCCTGATAGAACTATGACGGTGCTCCTTCCTAGTTTTGACTTTAATGTATTTACTCTGGGCTTTGGCTACAACCTTAACGGACTTCACATCGATATGGGGATTGAGTACCTGAAAGGTAAGGAAAGGAACGTCCTCTATTCAAAGTATGCCACTGATCCTGAATGGAAATCTTCAATGCCTGGAACGTATAAAATGAGGATACTCGTGCCTAACTTTTCTGTAAGCTATAAATTCTAGAGAGGAATAATTTTTATATCCGTTTAGAAATTTGCGAATTTTAAAATAAATAAAACATTTATCTCTTTCTTAGCAGTAAATTGATAAGGATCATTTGTTATAGAAATCATATATAGAATAGATGATGTAATCCTGTTGTTCTCTTGTCAGCTCGGGGTAGATCGGGAGAGCGAGCACCTCCCTCGAAGCTCTTTCAGACTCGGGGAAGTCCCCCTCTTTGTATCCAAGATAAGAAAAACATTTCTGGAGATGAAGAGGCAAAGGATAATAAATGGCTGTAGCTACCTTTCTTTCTTTCAGAAATTCCTTTAATTTATCTCTCTTTTTGGCTCTTATGACGTACTGGTGGTAGGTATGAAAATGCTCAGCCCCGCTGTTTTTATACAGCGTCTCAGGAATCTTAACTAAGTTTTTTTCATCAAGCCCCATTTTCTTAAATTTTCTGTCATAATAGACAGCTTTATCAATTCTACTCCTGTGCCACCCGTCTAGGTACTTGAATTTTACTCTGAGAATAGCAGCCTGGAGTTCATCGAGACGAAAATTCCCGCCAAGCATTTCATACACGTACTTATCCCTTGATCCGTGAACTCTGAGCCGTCTTATTTTAATAGACAACTCTTCATCATTCATCAAAACCATTCCGCCGTCGCCAAATCCACCCAGATTCTTCGATGGAAAAAAAGATATAGTCCCGAGGTTTCCCATAGTGCCAGCTTTTTCTATACTGCCATCTAAAGGATAATCAGCTCCTATAGCTTGGGCAGCATCTTCAATAACTAATAAATTGTATTTTTTTGCCAGTTCCAAAATCGGGCTCATATCCGCACACTGGCCGTAGAGGTGAACTGGAATTATAGCTTTAATTCTCGAATTTCCTCTCTCCTCTATCTGGATCTTAAGCAGCTCCTCTAATCCAGCGGGAGAGATGTTAAAGCCGCTCTCTTCTATGTCACAAAACACCGGCTTAGCTTTCAGTCGAGCGATAGCCCCTGCAGTGGCAAAAAAGGTAAACGGTGTAGTAATTACCTCATCCCCTTCCCCTATTTCCAAGGCCATGAGAGATACCATTAAGGCGTCTGAACCAGAGGATACTCCGACAGCAAACTTCACACCACTGTAAGCAGCTATATCTTTCTCAAGACCTTCAACTTCAGGACCTAGTATAAATCGCTGAGATGAGGCAACTTCTAAAAATTTTTTGTCAATCTCCTGTTTGATACTCTGGTATTGAGCCTTTAAATCCAGGAAAGGAATATCCATCTCTTCTTCCTTCTCTTTTACTTTAAAACTTTTTTCAATTTTTTCTTCTCGATTAAAAGCTGACCCTGATAGGAGACATAGTTAAGTAGAATCATTACTCTTTCTTTATCGCTTATTTCTTTTTTAAATATTCCCCTCAATCCTCTTAGAGGACCTTCCATAACTTCGATTTCGTCTCCAACTTCAGGCTCTTCTCCATACTTTTTGAGTTCGATAAATCCATTGACTTCTCTTGATTTAATTTCACGGATAATATTTTCAGGCATCGGAGTCGGCTCCTCTCTGCTTCCTACTACTTTTTTTACTCCTCTTGTATAACGGACAAGCTGGTACTGAGAGGGATAATCAAAAAAAATGAATTCATAACTCGGGAAAAAAGGTTTTATTTTATCTTCGTGCAAGTATTTAGGATTATAGATATGAAATCCTCCTTCAGTAAACAATCGCTCCACCTGAAACTCTTTTTTTGGCTTTGTGTTTATAACAAACCAATTTTCCATTTTTTACCTATTTAATGCGTTTCATGATAATTACTGTTAGTTGATGTATTCCAATATATTTCTAAATCATTCTTTTTTAAAGTATGTACTTCCTCTACTTTTATCCAGTAAATTAAAAAAGCGGTAGAATTCAGGCCTCCTATCAAGAAGAAAGTGCTTTTTAGCTGCTGTTTCAGGGATTTGTTTTAGATCACATTCCGCATGGAGGATGTAATCTTCTCCCTGAGGAGCTCTAGCAATAACCTGGCCATGAGGGTCTACAACAAACGACTCTCCTGCAAAATGAACATTTTCTTCTTTTCCAACTCTATTCACAAGAGCAGCAAAATATCCATTCTGAAAAGCTGCAACTTGAAGTTCTGCTTCAAATATACCTTCAACCCACTCACCAAGAGCTCCAGCTTGAGGAACGATAACAATCTGAGCTCCTTCGAGCCCTAAAGCACGCATGTATTCTGGAAAATGACGGTCATAACAGATTGCAACTCCAACACACCCTACTTTAGTTCGGTAAGATATTTTTTGAAGATCTCCAGGAGCGTAATAACCTCTCTCATGAAATCCTGGCCCTTCCATGATATGGACCATTCGGGTAATTCCTAGAAGACTTCCGTCTGCATCAATAACAGGAGATGAATCAAATGTTTTTTCTCCATCTCTTTCAAAAAGATTCAAGACAACAACAACTTCGTATTTTTTTGCCAGCTTTGAAAATTCGTCTGTTGTAGGACCGGGAATTGTCTCTGCTCTCGCTAGAAACTTGGGAGAAGCAGGAATTTGCGGTAAGAACCATGAAAATGCCAGCTCTGAATAAGCAATCAATTCAGCTCCTTGGTCGACTGCTTGGTAAAAAGCCTCAATCCCGCGATGAAGATTTACCTTAAAATCTTCAGTTGCATGTTGTTGAATAAGAGCTATTTTCACCTGTTCTTTCATTTTGTTCAATTATACCTTTTGCCCGCTCTTCTTATCAACCACTTTGTAATAAATGGAATGGATCCAGGCTAACTGACTTATTCTGAACAATTAACATGCTATATCAGTAGAAATTCAAACCTGAGAATAGCAGTTTTATCATACTGATTTCATCGTATGATTCACCTGGAAAGGTGATTGACTCAAAAAAGATTCAAACTTAATATTGTGCCAATTGGAATTTTTAAGAAAATTATAAAACAATAATATCTAGATGATAAAAAAAAGTGCTACATCTTTAACTTCAATTATTATTCGGAACAAAAAAATGATGATACTTATTCTCTATAAATCTAAGGAAAATTAAGAATGAATAAAAAATTATTGCTATTTGTTTCATTGTCCTTGTTGATAAGTCTTGTCTCAGAAGCAGGTACCAGAATTTCACCAAAATTTGCTTATTTTCGTCCTTGTTGCGGCAACGTTAGAGACATATATGGAGGTGGTCTAATTTATGGTGGAGAAATAGACATTAGCATAACTAAATCCTTGGATTTCTGGATTGGGGGGATGTATTTCAGCAAAAAAGGGATTATCTCCAGCACTCAAGAGGAAACTAAAATTAAACTTTTCCCCATCGAAGGCGGCCTAAAATTTAAACTTCCTGCAGAAACCTTTGTACCTTACATAGGCGGAGGACTTGGCTATTTTCAATTTGAAGAATCAAGTGCCAGCAAGAAGTCTAAAGATAGGAATCTTGGGTACTGCGTACAATTTGGGCTTCTTATTCCCTCATGTACTAAAGGTTGCGGTGTTGGGATAACAATTGATTTATTCCTAAATTACAGCTACTGTAAGGTAAAATCCCAGGAAACAAAGCTCAACGTAGGAGGTATAAAAGCCGGGATTGGCTGGGGGTTCGCATTCTAAACCAGGTTATTTGTTTGTATTGTATATTTCCAGGGCTTCCTTGGGGGCTGCCTTCTCATGAACTACAGCACGTACAGCCTTAATCATTGCCACAGGATGTTCAGATTGCCAGATATTCCTCCCCATATCCACTCCTACTGCTCCCTTCTCAATAGCACTGGAGGCAAGTTCTAGAGCATCGAGCACGGTCTCCAATTTTGGCCCCCCGGCAATAACAATAGGCGCAGGACAGCTTTCTGTAACCTTTTCAAATTCATCGCAGTAATACGTTTTCACGAAGCTCGCTCCAAGCTCAGCAGCTATACGGCAGGAGAGAGAAAGGAAGCGAACATCTCTTTTCTCCAATTCCTTTCCTACTGCTGTTACAGCCAACACTGGAATCCCGTATTCATTACCTTCATCTATGAGTGTGGACAAATTAACCAGTGTTTGGTGTTCATAATCAGTGCCAACATAAATAGAGAGAGCCACTGCAGCTGCATTCAAACGGACAGCTTCCTCCATAGAAGTTATTATTCCTTCGTTAGAAAGGTCTTTTCCAATGATACTATTACCCCCAGAAACTCTTAGCACAATCGGAGTTGATGTTTGCGAATCGACACATGAACGAAGAATCCCTCTGGTCAACATCAAAGCATCAGCGAAGGGCATGAGAGGCTCGATAGTTTTTCCTGCATTCTCGAGTTTACTTATCGGACCTAAAAAATATCCATGATCTACAGCTAACATAACTGTATGGCCAGTATCAGGTTTAATAATCCGAGATAATCGATTTTTGATTCCCCAATCCATTTAATCCTCCTCTTTATTTTTTAAACGGTTTGAATTATCTCTGAGGCTCTATGATAACTTTCAAAGAATCCTGAGCCTTAGCAACTATCTCAAAACCGAGTTGTGTCTCATCGAGACTCAACCGATGCGTAATCATCTCTTTTACCATGACATGCGAAGTCTGAATAAGCTCCAGAGCAAGCAATGAATCATTAGGAGCTGCTCCGTAGGATGTAGTAAGTGTAATGTCGTTTCGGAAAAAAATATCATTTATTGAAACCGGAACACTTACCTCAGGCTCAGTGGGCGCAAAAAAAAGAACCACTCCTCCCCTCTCTACAGATTCAAGTGATTGCTGAATGGCTTCCCTCGCTCCAGTACAGACAAACACAATGTCAGCTAACCGTCCATGATTTATCTCCCGCATGTAATCTCCAATATTTTTTAATGGCTTGACCACCTCATTAGCGCCGAATTTCTTAGCCGCTTCCAGCCGGAAAGGTATGGGGTCAACAACTAGTATTTGACCTGCTCCTGAAGCGCGGGCCAAGTTGACATTCAGCAGACCCGCAATTCCACAGCCTAAAACCAATACAGCCTGATCGGACTTGAGCTGAGCAATTCTCTGGGCTCGAATAACGCAACCTAAGGGCTCATGAAAGGTTGCCTCTTCGTAAGAAATTTCATCTGGAAGCAAGAAAACTCCACGATCTACATTAATAGAAGGAAGCCTTATAAACTCAGAAAACCCCCCTGGATCAAAATTAGTCTGCCGTAAGGTGTTGCAAGCAGTATGATGGCCGCTGAGACAGTAATAGCATTTATTACAGGGAACATGATGAGAGGCAGCAATACGGTCACCTGCTTTAAATTTTTGCACTCCGTCTCCTACTTTAACTACCTCCCCTGCAACTTCGTGACCTAGCACAAGAGGTGCTTTTTTTATGCGATACCATTCCAAAACATCGCTTCCACAGATTCCGCTGGCTTCAACCCGCATCAGAAGCTCGCCCCGGCCAATTTCAGGAACATGAATTTCTTCTATTCTTACATCTCTGTTGTTGTAGTACATTGCTACGCGCATCAATTCTTTTTCCTGATTGTTTTTTTTGACTTTTATTATGTATAAGGTAGCTGAGGAATTGTCAAGGCATTATAAACACATGCTACTCGTGCAGACTGTGCAGGAAACTCTATTGACAGAAAAATAAACCTGTAATTAAATCGTAGTGGCAAAAATAAGTTAAATTTCTCATTTATGAAAGTTATGAAAGCCTGACCCCAATGTCTTTAAGGAGTTTTTTCGCCTCCCTGGACAAGATATCTTTCTTACAAATCAATGTCTGGGAATTCAGCTACCTAAGTTTATTCAGAGAATACGCTCGGCTTTTCTTCTTAAAAGCAATGCTTTCTCATCCTCAAAAAACCATACAAGGATTTTGCAGGTATCAAAATCTAGTAAAAAGCGAAAAATACTCTCTTACTAAACCTAAAAGCATTATCTCAATTCCCGATGAATCGATATTTATCGAAAAAGTAAAAAAGCAACGATCAATGCCAATCGTTGGTCTTGGATTCTGTCTTAAACCGGATAAACAAGAGAACTTCCCTTCTTCCTGTCCTTCTGGAAGAGCTAATCACGACTGCCTTTATCTTGAAAAAGGAGAAACCTATCCAGCATGTAATTCCTGCTCAATTCGGGAAATATCCATAAAATGTCTGAATTCAGGATACAGCGTTTACATCATGACCTCAGCAAGAGATATCGCACTCGACGTTTTAATTCCTCAAATTAATCAAGGGAAATTTCCGTCAGCTATCCTCTTTCTTTGCCCTTACTCCATCAACGCAATTATTCCTGCTCTTTTGATATGCGAGATAGACATGGTTCTCTTTCCTTACAGCAGTGGATACTGCCAAGAATACCACCAATGGCTCCAAGCAGATATTGGTATTAAAAAAGAAAGGACAACCCTGAGTACCGAGTCAATCAAGAAACTCCTTTATATACTGGATAAAACAGGAAAAAATATCCGCCAATTCCAGCGCTTTAAAAGACAAGGATATATCTTCTTCCCTGAATAAATATGTTCCTTCCTCTAAATCTCAGCTCAATACTCTGATAAAAAAATACGCAATAGCACTCGCTGATACTTGAAGAGTAAAATTATCTGCTCCATGGAAGGAAAAAGCTTCAACAATTACTATTACTACAGAGATAATAGATGATGAAATAAAAGACATTGGTAAAGAAAGTTTGTAAAAATAGTGGAAAAAGAAGAATGATAATAAAATAGAGAGGATGAAAATCGAGATACTACCCTCCAGAGTCCTTTCTGAAATTTTTATCCTCTTTAAACTGGGAACATTGTACGGATGTTTTCCTAACCGAGTACCTACAGGCTCAGCTACTGCATCTCCTGAACCACAGAGGACATAACCCATTATGGCGCACGAGCCAAAAAAAAGATTTGAAACAAGTCCTCCCAAAGCTGTAGTCAGATAGGGAACTATGACGAAATAGCTTCGGTGAGGAGCATCCTTTTCCCTGGCCATGGCTTCATAAAAAAAATTCCCTTCTCCCGCCCCTACGGAAAAAAGAACATATATTCCCATTCCGATGCCTAATACGTTAACTGCTGGCATTCCTCCCCATATATGTAGGGCAACTGCTGTAAAAAAAATTAAAAAGTGAAGAATTTTCCTCGTATATCCAGTTTTCCAATGAGCATATCGCTTAAGGGAACCGGAAATAAATCCACTCGCTAAAATTGCTGCTAGCGAAACTAGAGAGTAGTATAGAATTTGCGGGAATGGAGGGATCATACTCATCAAGGCACTACATCAGTGTATTTTGTCAGGAATGCTGAACGATCGTAAACATCTTGAATCGTAAGGCCATTACTGTCTAAAGCTCTAATAATCTCTTCTGTTCGTTCCTGCACTATGCCCACATGCAACCTCATTAGCTGGCAGTATTCGAGCGTTCTCTCCTTAGAACCTGTCAGGGCCTGGACCGGGCATCGACCTCCACAATAAGGATGAACTCCACACTTATGACAGCCCAACCATTTCTTATACTCAACTAGAGAATTAAGATCGCATTCTCTCAAGTCTAGCCTACCTTCTTTGTTCAATTCCCCTATATTATAGGCAGAGGGAAGGTCAGCACATGCAAAGACTTTGCCTGAAACAACATCATAGTTTTTGGCAAGTTCTACACTACAGGCAGTATGACCCCGTTCTTTTCCTGTAATAAGATACAAAACGAGCTCATTAAGATGGCAAACAGGAAGAAGTTTTTCATCAGATAAATTCTCTACATACACATCCATCACTTTTTCCAATTCTTGCCCATACTGTTCAGCGTATGAAGGAAAGTTATCGAAATGCTCAACAGTCTCAGCCCAGTGCCAGAAAAAATGGTTTACTATTCCCTGCTCATACAACCTCATAAATTCTCCGAAGCAATTTAAGAGTGATTGCTCTTCACGAAGCGTTGACCATAGCAAGACATGGCCCTTGTAGCTGGTTTGCAGTGCTATCACATTTCTTACAATATTGTCCAAATCTGTCCCTTGCCTCACACGGTTATGTTGCTCCCTTCCGCCGTCTATGGAGATTGAATACAACCACATATCTTGTATAAACTCAGGGTATCGATCCATTGCATCAATCAAAAGCTCTCCATTGGTATAAACCATATACCTGATTCTGTTTCCTGCCTTTGACTCTTTTAAAATCCTCCACACTCTCTCCATCTTTTCAGTTGCCATAAAAGGCTCACCTCCATAAAAACAAACTGTTATCATCTGATCTGGAAGGCGAGAAATAAGGTCCAAGATAATGGCCGAGTCTCGTTTCGGCTCTGATTCCTGAAAGGCAATGATTGAGCTGCGAGGCTTAAGACTTCTCACTGTAATTGCACTGTTAACACAGCCTTTGCATTGAGCATAACAGCGGCCTGTTACAGTAAGGTGAATCATGACGCTGTTTTCTTCCTTAAAAATTTCATCAGATTGAGAACGATTACTGCTCATCATAACAGCATCAAAACAAGTCAAATCGCCAAACCTGAGATGATTCACTCCTTGTCCCCTTCTCTGCTCATTTATTCCTATATTCTTATGTCATGTTTTTTGACTTATACCAAAGGAAAAAACTGAAGTCAAATTACGGGAAGCTAGAATTTAGACCAACAGATTTATAACATCAATTTTTATACAACATTTTCAGAATACTTTGAATTGAATAACGAATGACAAAAATGAGTTTGTCAAGGAAATGTGATCAGGATGATCATGGTGTACTTAAATCACAATAAAAATATGTTAACATTCAAATTATTGTTTTGAAGATGCAGAAAAAGGACATGGATGTACCATCTCTTTATGCATTATAAGAATTCATAAAATGAAATATAAGAGTAATTTGGGGAATTTCTAAGAAAATATTGTTTTAATCTGGGTAAAACAAACTCTCGACTAATAGATTGCATCGTTTTCTGACTCTTTACCTCTCTGATAGTATTTGTTTACAAGAGGTATCAAGCTTTCTATTCTTGATACAAGTTCAGCTGTTCCTTTTCTTTTGTTGTATCGCATAATAGACTCTAAAAACGCTTGGACAGTGGCTGGAGGACAGTGAAGCTTCTTAGCAGGCAATTTTCCTAATTCACTTTCTATCAGAGCTACAAGCTGATTAACTATTTTTTCGTCGGTCCCGGAAATCAGGTCAGAAATTCTTCTTCCTTTTATCTTCTCCGTGAACACCGAAGCTGAAGCAATTGTGACTGCACAACCTAAAGATTTAAATTTGGCATCAATGATAACTCCTTTTTTTATTCGTAAGTAAATCTTGGTGATATCTCCACAAACCGGATTAATTACTTTCGCAATTCCCTCAGGGTTTTCAATAATCCCAACATTTCGTGGGTTTTGGAAATGCTCAATGATTTTGTCTGAAAATCCTATCATTTATCTATAATTCTATATTTTAATCTATAATCCGGGCTTCTCGCCTTCCCAAAGATATTATATATCAAAAAAGAATGAATCCAAATTAAATCATTGTAATATCGTTAATACTTCTTGGGAATCATATTCTTATAAATCACATTTCAAATGGATTTATAAATGTATATAAATTGATTTAGACCGTTCCTGTGTGGGGAAAGTTCAATTTCAATATTATTTTAGCTTCTTTATATAATCCCCGAATCTGATTTACTGATTACTATAGGAAAATTTGCATATTACGAAGCTGAATATCTAACGATAAAATAAGTATTGCATTATTTTATGTATCTCTATCTACTTGCATAACCTCAAGATATATGACAATATGTTCATAGATAATAATGAGACAAGGCGTAAAAATATTCAAAGCCCTCTCTGATCCAACCCGCTTGCGTATACTTATGCTCCTTTTGCAGAGAGAGTTATACGTTTGTGAACTCGTATTCATATTGAAAATGGAGCAATCTAGAATCTCTCATCAATTAAGAGTGCTCAGGGATGCTGATTTAGTTGAGGATACCCGGGAAGGAAGATGGACAAATTACAGAATCCCAAATAAAACTAGGAATTACCTGAGAATGTTATTTGAAAAGATCTTAGAAGAGAATTTCTCTAATTCAGAGGAATTCAAAAAAGATAAGAAAAATTTGGATATGTGTATTAAAGAAGAAATCAGAAATAAAAAATGTTTGTGAAAGAGCAATATCAAGTTAAATATTCCATTTATACTCAATCCTAAAATCCAGATTAAATAAAAATAATTGACAATTTATTATAAATATGTTATGAATATATGTTCATATGTTTCTAATGTCATTATAAAATGAAACAAGCATTAAAACTATTTAAATCTTTATCAGATCCAACTCGCCTGCGAATATTACTCCTTCTCATCCAAAAAAATCTCTGCGTTTGCGAAATCACTTTTATCTTGGCAATCGAACAGTCCAGAATCTCTCACCAATTGAGAATCTTAAGAGATGCAGATCTTGTGGAAGACCTTCGGGACGGAAAATGGATTGTCTATAGAATCACAGAAAAGAAAAAGAAGGATTTGAAGCTTATCTTTGGCCGGCTCATCGGGATGAACCTGGTGCATTCAAAGGAAATTAAAAAAGACCAAGATAATCTGCAAATATCTCTGAAAAATAACATTAGAGCTTATCCTTTTGGAGTTGATAGGAAAGAAATCTAAATGAAAGACAAATGGATTCTTTCAATATTCATCCTTGTTTTTCTGGCGGCTTACTTCATTCCTTTGCAGAAAACGACGGTTCAGAATGCAATATTTGAAGCTTTTGCTCTTCTCCAGGAATACGCCAGGGAACATGTCCTCTTCTGCCTGATTCCTGCTTTTTTCATTGCCGGAGCGATTTCTGTTTTTGTCAGCAAGGCTTCTGTCGTTAAATATTTTGGTGCCCAGGCAAAAAAAGTTCTCTCCTACTCTATAGCATCAGTTTCGGGTACGATACTGGCTGTTTGTTCCTGTACTGTGCTTCCCCTCTTTGCTGGTATATATACAAGGGGTGCGGGAATCGGGCCAGCCACGGCTTTTCTTTATTCAGGACCCGCAATCAATGTTCTGGCCATAATTTTAACAGCAAAAGTCTTAGGGTATAAGCTGGGATTAGCCAGGGCGCTTGGAGCAGTCATCTTTGCCGTAGTTATCGGCTTCATCATGCATCTCCTGTTCAACAGAGAAGAAGAAAAAAATAGAGAGCGCTCCAACTTAATAGAAGGTGAAGTACAAGAAATGCACCCTTTATGGAAAACAGCCCTTTACTTTGCTACGATGGTGGCCATCCTTGTTTTTATAAACTGGGGAAAATCAAGCCCGGAGCTTAAAGTTTGGTATTTCATCTACCAAGCCAAATGGTATGTTGGAGCAGCTCTATTGGCTATTCTTGCCTGGATGATAATCGCATGGTTCAAAAAAACAGAACTTAAAGAATGGACTTTCTCAACCTGGCTTTTTGCAAAACAGATCTTTCCACTTCTTCTTGCTGGAGTTCTGGTAGCGGGCTTCTTGCTTGGAAGACCCAATAATGAAGGCATTATTCCAAGCCAATGGGTAGCCAGACTCGTCGGCGGAAACAGCTTAGGAGCTAATCTCTTCGCATCTGTCGCCGGAGCTTTGATGTACTTTGCCACCTTAACAGAAGTGCCCATACTCCAGGGCCTTCTAGGCGCCGGTATGGGACAGGGCCCGGCCCTTGCACTGCTTCTGGCCGGACCGGCTTTATCTCTCCCTAATATGCTGGTTATAAGAAGCATTCTCGGTACGAAAAAAACACTCGCGTACATCATATTGGTGGTCATTATGGCAACCATCACAGGAATGATATATGGACATTTCTTTTAGGATGAATCAGATGCTTCTGGATAAAATAAAAAATACCACATCATGTCCTGTCTTGTCGATGTGTAAAAGATCACGTTTATTGCCTATTTTGAAAGGAACAACTCTGCATCTTAAAGGCATCGGGATATGATGTGGTTGAGGTCTTTGTTCCAGATTATATAAGAAAAAGGAGGTCATAAAATGGAAATTATGATTTTGGGACCGGGTTGTCCTCGGTGCGGGGAAGTCGAAAAAAGGACTATCAATGCTCTGGCTGAGCTGAATGTAGGGGCGGACGTTCAGAAAATCACTGATTTTAAAAAGATATCCGAATACAAGATTTTTGCTACACCTGGTCTGGTCATCAATGGAAAAGTCAAAGCCTCAGGCCGCATTCCTTCTGTTGATGAAATTAAAAAATGGATACAAGAAGAAAAGTAGGATGAGGAATTAGGTAAGAAACACAGAAATGGAAAGTGAAAAAGAAAAGAAACTTTCAGTACTGGATAGGTTTTTAACCTTATGGATTTTTATTGGGATCGGAGCAGGAATTTTGATTGGGTATTTCAGCCCGTCGATAACGGAATTCATTGCAAATCTTCAGGTAGGCACAACATCCATTCCCATTGCAATGGGATTAATCCTGATGATGTATCCGCCACTGGCCAAGGTGAGATACGAAGAAATTGGAAAGGTCTTTCGTAATAAAAAGCTTCTTGCCTTTTCATTGATTCAAAACTGGATAATTGGCCCTGTGGTTATGTTTATTTTAGCAATTTTATTTCTTCACAATCACCCTGAATACATGATAGGAGTCATCCTGGTTGGGCTTGCCCGTTGCATCGCCATGGTCATTGTGTGGAACGAGCTTGCTGAAGGTGACAGAGAGCTTGCAGTGGGCTTGGTCGCATTTAATGCCGTTTTTCAAGTGCTATTTTATGCTGTTTACATCTATATTTTCATAACAGTATTACTCAATGCTCTAGGACTTGTGAAAGGATTGAATGTAAGTGTTTCCATCTTAGAAGCGGCCAAAACTGTTTTCATCTACCTTGGAATACCTTTCATTGCCGGAATAACAACACGATTCACACTAATAAAGCTTAAAGGCAAAGAGTGGTACGAAAAAATGTTCGTTCCAAGGATAAGTCCCATCACACTCATAGCACTATTATTTACAATAATCGTCATGTTCTCTCTAAAAGGCGAATATATCATCGAATTGCCATTAGATGTTATTAAAGTAGCAATACCTCTTGGCATATACTTTTTCTTTATGTGGTTTATAACTTTTTTTATTGCACGCAAAATTGGAGGAAACTACGAGCAAACAACAGCCGTATCTTTTACTGCGTCAAGCAATGATTTCGAATTGGCCATAGCGGTGGCGGTTGCCATCTTTGGTATCAGTTCCAATCAAG
This sequence comes from Candidatus Aminicenantaceae bacterium, assembly GCA_041862375.1. Taxonomy (GTDB): domain Bacteria; phylum Acidobacteriota; class Aminicenantia; order Aminicenantales; family Aminicenantaceae; genus WVZL01. Next base: position 23,274 of record JBGVTE010000104.1, on the reverse strand, counting down.
CCTTTGCGACTGTTATTGGACCGCTTATCGAAGTTCCTGTTCTCATAAGCCTAGTAAATGTAGCCCTGAAATTCAGAAAGAAATTTTTTGATAAAACATAAATTTGAACAGCCTTCTCAATATCGGTCAAGGCATTTGTTAAAATTTTAAGGCCATCATTGTCGACAATTGGCCTAAGCAGATTTTAGCTGATCGGTTTTCAAAAAAATATATTTTATGAAAATGAGTAGAATAGATGGGAACTTGTGTCTGAAAGCAAAATTGAATATTATATAATCTATATAGAAATCATCGAAAAAACGGAAGAAATTGTATCCGCTTTCGTCTAATATATGTTATTGATTAAAGGATGATGCCGCGCATTCAAAACGAATAGCGCAGAAAGTGATGCCGTTCGCAAAGTTGCCGGTAAGATTGATCCGGAAACAGCAAACGTTCGGCAAGAAAAAATTAACCGAGTATCATTTAGGTGAGTGACCATGCGAAAATTATACTTCTTGATATTTATAGCATTCATTGCTCTGGCTGTAGGTTGCGGAAAATCCGGAGACAGCAGCCCTGACAGTAGTGCGAATACACCTGGCGAACACCAGGCTACGAAGCCTCAGAGGGAAAAAGCGGTCCAGTCTAAACCTGGTCAAAAACTCGGATCCAATAGCAGCGAGGACATCGACGTCGATAAACTCAATATCCCCGACCGTTTGAAAGAAGCCATCAAATCCGGACGCATTCCAAAGGATCGGATCCCGGAAATCCTAGCCCAAGCCCGGGAACGTGGCGGCCCTGGCAGCGGAGAGGCTGTGCCGGTGAGTGTGACTCCGGTCACTCGGAAAAATTTGAACTCCTACCTCGTCCTTAACGGAATCGTCGAGCCAGAGCGGAAAGTCGAGATTTACTCTCGCCTGTCCGCTTATGTCAAGAAGATCGTGAAGGAAGAAGGTGCCTATGTTAAAGAAAATGATGTCCTGGCTCTTCTCGACGACACAGAAATCAAGATCAGCCACAAACAGTCCAAGATTTCCCTTGACCAGGCAAAACTCAGCCTGGAAGAAGCAGAAAATAATTACGTCCGCAGTCAGGAGTTGATCAAGCGTGAGCTGATTTCAGAACAAGAATTTCAGGCTTCGGAAGCACAATACAAACAAAGGCAACTGGATTACCAAAACCGCTTGGAGAGCTTCAATAATCTCCAGCTCCAGCTGAACTGGACCAAAATCCGGGCCCTTTCCGAAGGCTACATCACTGAGCGGCTGATTGAAGAGGGCGATCGCGTCAACGCTAACACACAGGTGTATACAATTGAAGATTTCAAGCCTCTGCTGATCCGCGTGTTTGTACCCACATCCGATGCCATAAGGCTCAAGATCGGAATGCCTGCAGAGGTAACCACCGAGGTCTTGAAAGGGTCCTTGTTCAAAGGCGATGTAAAATTGATCAATCCCCGGATTAATGTCGATACAGGAACGGTCAAGGTCACCGTCGAGGTCCTTGATGAGTCCCGTCGCCTACAACCAGGGATGTTTGTCGAAGTACGAATCGCTATCGGGATGAAAGAGAACATCCTGGTTATCCCACGGAAAGCCATCCTCTACAAGCAGAATAAGACCTATGTTTTTGTCTTGAATCAGGACCAAGTGTCCCAACGCGAGGTCTTTCTCGGTCTCCTCGAGGAAGACCACGTGGAAGTGACAAGCGGTCTGGATGAAGGAGAAGTTATCGTAGTAGTCGGAGTCGAAGGGCTCAAAGACGACCAAAGAGTTGACATTATCCAATGAAAATCGTTAAGTTCTCTATCAATCGTCCGGTATCCATTTTTATGTTCACCGTAGCCGCTGTCATCTTCGGCTTTATCTCCTACTCCAAACTGAACCTGAATCTACTGCCAAAGATTTCATATCCGACCCTCACCATCAAGACGGAATACCCCGGCACTGCTCCTTCAGAAATCGAGAACATTATCTCCAAACCCATTGAAGAGACCTGCGGAGTTGTGGATAATGTCGTGCGCATCTCATCTGTCTCCCGCGCGGAGCTCTCTGAGATTACAGTTGAGTTCGCCTGGCACACCAACATGGACTTCGCCACTCTGAAACTCAGGGAAAAATTGGACCTCCTTCGCCTTCCTGTCGGCGCCTCCAAACCGGTCATCCTCAGGTATGATCCCAACCAGGAGCCCATCATGAAACTGGGTTTTACTGGCGACGCCGATCTGGGTCGCATCCGATACATCGCTGAGAGGGAAGTCAAACAGGCCCTGGAGAGTATCGAGGGAGTTGCAGCTTGTTCCATCTCCGGGGGTTTGGAGGATGAGATCCACATCGACATAGATGAGCGGAAGCTCAGCCTTCTCAATATACCCATCACTACTGTAGCCAACCGTCTGGCTCAGGAAAACGTAAATCTTTCTGCCGGGATTCTAAAACAAAAGGACAGCCAGTTTCTGGTTCGGACCGTCAATCAGTTCAAGACCGTTGAGGAAATAAAAGATATAATCATCGAAAAACGGGGCGATGTCCAGATCACCCTGGGCAGCGTTGCGAATGTTTTCCGCGGCTACAAAGAACGCAAAGTAATATCGCGCATCAACGGCCGGGAATGTATCGAAGCAGCAATTTACCGGGCGGCTGATGCCAACACGGTTTCGGTATCTAATGCCGTCACCGACAAACTGAAGATGGTTCAAGATAATATCCTGAAGCCCCGAAATATGGATTATCTCATCATCACCAACCAGGCCAAATTCATCAAAAACACTATCCAGGAAGTCAAGAAGACTGCTATTATCGGGGGCATTCTGGCCATCGCGGTTCTGCTTTACTTTTTAAAAAACCTTCGCAGCACCCTGGTCATCGGGGCTGCCATACCCATTTCCGTCATCATCACGTTCTTCCTCATGTATTCCTCCAACATCTCCTTGAACATAATCTCGCTTGGAGGACTGGCGCTCGGGATTGGGATGCTGGTGGACAACTCCATCGTGGTGCTGGAGTCCATCCAGCGTTACAGGGAAAAGGGCGTAGACATGTACAAGGCCGCACTTCAGGGCACATCTGAGGTGGCCGGAGCCGTGACCGCCTCCACATTCACCACAGTGGCAGTATTTTTCCCTATCGTGTTCGTGGAGGGAATCGCCGGCCAGTTGTTCAAGGACATGGCCCTGACAGTAACCTACTCTCTGCTGGCCTCTTTAGTTCTTTCTCTAACACTGGTACCAATGCTCAATGCAACCCTGCGTCGTGAAAACGCAAGGGAGTGGCTGACCGGAGTGTTGAAGATTTTGTTCAAGCCTCTGGACAAGGTGTACAACCAGTTCTATCTCACCTATAAAAAAACCCAGGATGTCTCCTTTAAACGCAGAAAAGTTATTTTTATTACAGTGATCGCACTTTTTTTCATAACCATAATCATGACCCGCTTCATGGGTAAGGAACTTATCCCGGTAATTTCCCAAGGAGAGTTTTTGATTAATGTCGAGTTCCAACCTGGAACCTCCCTCAAAGAAAACTCCGCTATTATCACGGACATATCAGAAACCCTGAAAAAATATGACGAAATCGACAGCATTTACGAACTCATCGGTAAAGGATCCCGCGGGGGTATCTCCTTTCAGGAAGAGCGGGAAAACCTTTCCGAGTTCACAATCCGTCTAAAGCCGGGCATCCTGGGAAAAAAGGAAGACAGGATCATGGATCATGTCAGAACCGACCTGGAAAAGTTCCCCACAACCAAAATCAAAGTCTACAAACCTCGCCTATTCTCCTTCAAAGCCCCACTCGAAGTAGTGGTCTCCAGCAACGACCTAGATATGATAAAAAAGGTCTCCGACGAACTGTTGGAGAAAGTCCGGAGTGTGGACGGGATCATCGATTTGAAGTCCAGCATGGAGGAAGGTTATCCAGAAATCCAGATCATCTTCAACCGGGCCGTTCTTGCCTCCCAGGACATGACCATCAATTCGGTGGGAGCCCAGATCAGGAATAAAATCGAGGGCGATGTTGCCACACGCTTTATCGAAAGCGACCGGGAGATCGACATTAGGGTCCGCCTCTCAGAAGATTTCCGCGACCGCGTGGACAAGATCAGCCGGATCAACATCCGTAATGGTCTGGGCGTGATGGTGCCGCTGAAGGCACTGGCTGAGATCCGTATCAAAGAGGGTCCTGCAGAAATCCGCCGTATACTCCAGCAAAAATCTGCGGTCATTACCGGAAACATCTCAGGAATCTCACTTAATACAGCTAAGGAAAAGGTTATAGCCGCGGCTGCGGCCATCGACTGTGGTCCAGAGTGCTCGATCTACTTGGCCGGACAGAGCATGGAGCAGGACGTGGCCTTCTCATCCATGATCTTTGCCATCTTCCTAGCCGTGTTTCTTGTCTATCTGGTCATGGCCTCTCAGTTTGAATCTTTTAAAAAACCATTTATCATCATGTTCACCATCCCTCTTGGTGTTATAGGTGTGGTAATCATCGGGCTCGTTTTCAGTATGTCCATCAATGTTATCGTACTCATTGGTCTTATCATTCTTTCGGGTATTATCGTGAACAACGCTATCGTTCTGGTGGACTACATAGGGCGGCTGCAGAAACAGGGGATGCCCAAAGTGGAGGCCATCAAAACCGCTGCCCAGGTGCGGTGGCGGCCGATCCTGATGACAACAGTCACCACGGTGTTAGGGCTTTTGCCCATGGCATTGGATTTCAATGAGGGATTCGAGATCCGTATCCCTTTGGCCTTAACGTTGATCGGAGGTTTGATCTTCGGGACGTTTTTGACCCTAATCTTCATCCCGTTGGTCTACAACATGGTGATCAGGGAGATGACTGCGGCTGAAGAAAGAGAAAATCGCCTGTCGGGTTTTTTTAAAAGCGTCAAAATAGCCCTCTCTCTCGACAAAGCAAAACCGAAAAAACCATGAATTTACCAGAATTTTCTATACGAAAGCCTGTTTCTGTTATTGTGGCCATGCTCATCTTTATCACCATCGGCGTGATATCCATCCTCAAGCTCCCTCTGGAGATGATGCCTGACACGTCCTTCCCAGGACTCATGGTCTATGTCCCCTACCCCTCCTCTTCTCCTGAAGAGGTAGAACGCACAATTACCCGTCCCCTGGAAGACATTCTGGCCACCATCAACAATCTGGAGAATATTAGCTCCGACTCATCCTCATCGTCCTCCCGTATACACATACAGTTCAAGGGAGGCACAAACATGGATCTAGCTACCATGCAGATCCGAGACAAGATAGATCAAATCTGGGACCAACTCCCCGACGATATCGAAAATATTCGAATCCGCCGCTTTTCTTTTAATGACCGGCCCGTGATCAACTTCAGCTTGTCTTTACCTGGTGACCTGGAAAACTTGTTTTACTGGTCGGAAAATTATGTCATGCAGCAGCTGGAACGTATAGAAGGTGTGGCCAGTGTGGATATCCGTGGAATCCGCAATAAAGTCCTGACAATTTTCCTTAAACCTGAGGTCTTTTATTCCTCATCTATCCGCATCACAGACCTGATCAACACCATCCGTAATAACAACATCAATATATCGGCAGGTTATGTGGAAGACGGCCCTATGCGCTTTGTGACACGCATTCCTGGGGAACTGAAAATCCTGGAGGATGTAAAAAACCTCCCTGTCAGTGATAAGGGCCTGACCATTGCCGATGTTGCCCGAGTAACTTATGATTACCCAGTTAAAGAAGAATTCAGCCGCTTGGACAGGAATGAGACCGTCCGCTTCCAGATCTATCGGGCGTCAAACGCCAACATCGTGGATGTGTGCGCCCAAGTCAAAACCACCATTGCTCGGATCAAGGAGACGGAACCCGCTCTCCAGGATATGACAGTCATCTTTTACCGTGACCAATCCGAAGATATTCTTAGGAGCCTTAAAGATTTGACTCTTTCCGGATTCATTGGCGGTCTTCTGGCAGTTTTTGTCCTGCTCTTCTTCCTGAGAAAATTCCGTACTACGGTCATTATTGCCATCGCCATCCCCATGGCCATGGTGTTCACATTCAGCTTTATGTACCTTTACCGCGCCATATTTCGCGCCGATATTACCATCAACATCATCTCCCTCAGCGGACTGATGATGGCGGTGGGCATGTTGGTGGATAACAGTGTAGTTGTTCTGGAGAACAGTTTCCGCCTGCGACAGGAGAAGAAATATTCCCCTCTAAAGGCCTCGATAACCGGGGCCAGTGAAGTGGCTCTGGCTGTTACCGCTTCCACCTTGACAACTCTGGTTGTTTTCATCTCACTAGGTTTCATGTCACGGTCGGGATTTGGGCGCTTTATGCAGGATTTTGCTTTAACCATTTCTTTGGCATTGATCGCCTCGCTCCTCGTCTCTCTCACATTCATTCCCCTAGCAGGAAGTAGGCTCTTATCTGGGAAGACCAGGGAAAAAGCTCGCTGGCTGGTCAAATTGACAGCGATCTACGAGCGTGTCATCAGCTTTTCCATTAAAAACTGGAAGACCAAGCTCCTGGTAGTCGGTCTGGCTGTGGGGGTCTTTTTCACTTCATATCAGATTCTCAAAAGCATTGAACGGGAGTACATAGCCAGCAGTGACGAGCGGGAGATCGATATCTCCGTATATATGCCGCGCAGTTTTACACTGGAGGAGATGAAGGCACTTTTTAAGCGTTTCGAGGATATTCTCTTATCCCGAAAGAATGAATTGGCCATCAAACATCTGGAAGCCGAATTCGGTGTGCAGCATATGCGTCAAGGGCGCTTCCGCGGATCTCTAGAGTTAGCCTTGGAAGAAAAAGGTCCTTCAGTGACTGAAATTAAGCAAAGGCTCAAGGAACTTTTGCCCCGAAGGGCCGGCATTACGTACGAATACGGACAGCGTTTTGGCCGGGGCGGTCATCACAGAGGAATTTCTGTGGAGCTTATCGGCCTGGATTACACAAAATTAACCGAGCTGGCCCCGATGGTCATCGAAAAACTCCGGTCAGTCAAAAATGTGGAGGATATCACCAGCGACCTGGAAGGCGGCGATACCCAACTTTTGGTCCAGGTGGACCGCACAAAAGCGGAAAGTTCTGGGGTGGACAGCCGTATGGTGGCACGGACTATTTCCTCCTCTCTCTCTGAGAGAGCCATCGGAAAATTCAAAACAGAAAACCGCGAGATCGACATCATATTGAAGATCCAGGGAGAGGGCGGATTCACCGAAGAGGACCTCCGGAACATAAGCCTGCCAACCCAGTCCACACGGATTCCAATCTCTGCAATCTCGACCATCTCTTACCGGATGGGGTCGACATCAATCCGCAAGGAAAATAAAAAGTCCAAATTGATCATCCGGATCAACACTAAATCCCAGGGAATGATGGCCATATCCAACGACATAAGCCGGGTCATGAATACTATCCGATTACCTGAAGGCTACACGTGGAGTCTGGGATCTGGGTGGAGGCGTTTTCAAGAATCCCAAGGGGAGTCCAATTTAGCAATCATTCTTGCCTTGATTTTTATCTACATCATCATGGCGTCGCTTTTCGAGTCGTTCGTGCATCCTTTCACGATTCTGCTGACCGTACCGCTGGCACTGTTCGGAGTGGCAGCTTTTTTCTCTCTCACGAACATCACACTGAACTCGACTTCCTATCTAGGGCTTTTGGTCCTGTTCGGGATTGTGGTGAACAATGGGATCATCCTCATCGACCATATACGGACACTGCGCAAATCCGGAATAAGCAAGAACGAGGCCATCGTCCAGGGAGGAAAAGACCGGATGCGACCGATCATCATGACGGCCATCACTACCATTTTTGGGGTGCTGCCGCTGGCCCTTCCCTTTCTCCTGCCCCAGTTCTTTCAGGCTGCAGGACGGAGAGCGCAGATGTGGGCACCCATTTCCGTGGCCATCATCGGAGGCCTGACCACCTCAACCTTTTTTACTTTAATCTTCCTGCCTACTTTTTACTCCATCTCAGATGCCGTGACGGTTAAGGTCAAGTCCATCCTGGGATTCAAAACCGCTAAAATCTAATTTATATACCAAGAGATATCTCGTATACAAAACACGCTTCAACGATAGATCGCAAAAAGGAAAGTTGCGATCACGCTCAACCGCCTGAAGGGTGGGAAACACACCAAAGAGATTATGTTAAAATAAAGAAGTAGAGTAGAAAACAGACGTATTGATTTTATTGTTTAAATTTAATCCTCATAAAGTGCTTCAAGCTGAGCTCTGTAATTTTCAGTTACTACTTTACGTTTGGTTTTTAAAGATGATGTCTGTTCGCCGCTTTCTACGCTGAATTCATTAGAAGCGATTAAAACCTTTTTCAAGGTCTCGAAAGAAGCAAGGGATTTGTTTTTCTCCTGGACTTCGTTATCAATTAATTCTACCACTTTTGGGTGCTTGCAGAGCTCCTCCCAGCTGCTGAATTGGATGCCATTTTTCATTGCCCACTCCCTTACTTGATCCTGATCGAGAGTTACCACTCCTGTGAGATACTTCTTCCTGTCGCCATACGCCACTACCTGGCTGATGTAGCGTGAGGTTTGCATGATATTTTCAACTCTCTGTGGTGCTACATTTTTTCCACCCGATGTTATGATTATATCCTTCTTGCGGTCAGTAATGCGCAAAAAGCCGTCTTCATCGATATCCCCAATATCACCTGTATAAAGCCAGCCATCCTTGTCAATTATCTCCGCCGTCTCTTCAGGGCTTTTATAGTAACCGAGCATGACGTTTTTGCCTCTGAACATCGCTTCACCATCCCGCGCAATTTTCTGTTCGATTCCTGGACCAGGCTGGCCACAGGTTCCGAATTTATAGTTATCGTAACGGTTAACGTTTGTAAAAGATGTGTTTTCTGTCATGCCTATGCCTTCCAGGATGAGAATGCCGCAGGCATGGAAAAATTCTGCAAGGGCCTTACTTAAAGGTGCGGCACCGGAAATCAGATAAACGATATTGCCGCCAAAAACTGCTTGAATTTTAGAGAAAACGAGTTTGTTGGCAAGCTTATGTTTGAATGCGAGCAGGCCGGTTACAGGCTTTTTCTGCTGCTGCAATTTGCTCACAGCATAGCCTACGCCAAGTGCCCATTTAAAAAGAATATACTTGATTCCACCTGCATCCTGTGCACTGGAGGTGATCCTAACGTATGCTCTTTCATAAGCTCGCGGGGGACTTACAAAGAAATGCGGCCGGACTTCTTTTAAATTATCTGCGACTTTTTCCATACTCTCACCGATATTTATTGTGAGCGCTGCCCGCAAGCAACCATAAAGAATAATCCGGGCAAAGACGTGCGGGAGAGGCAAGAAAAGCAAAGTTTCAAAATGAGGTTGTATCAGAATAGACTGGAGGGCTGACCAGGAAGTGAAAACTAGGTTTTCATGGGTAATCATCGCACCCTTTGGGATACCGGTAGTACCAGAGGTATAAACGAGTGAAGCTACTTCCCCGGGAAGTATTTCAACCGTCCGTGCTTGAAACTCATCGTCAGTAACGTTCATGCCCCTTGACATAAACTCCTGCCAGGTCATCACACCTTCTGCACCGGACGACTCACCATCGATAATAACGATGTACTTCAGGTTAGGCAGATTGTTGCGGACTTTTAAAATTTTATCCAGTTGGTCTTGATTTTCGACAATGAGAACAATTGCATCACTATGATTGATAATATAAGCACAATCCTCAGCTAAATTGGATGCATAAATCCCGACGATTACAGCGCCAATGCTCACTGTCGCCATATCTACTTGAATCCATTCCAGCCGGGTTTGGCTTAAAATATTTACTTTATCACCTTTTTCGATTCCCAATGCCATCAGACTTTTAGAGATTTTTTTACTGGTTACCTGATGCTCTCCCCAGGTCACTGGCTTCCAATTGGTGCCGTCTTTATACCTGTAAGCAATCTTATCCTTGTTTTCTTCGCAGATATTTTTAAATAACTCGTAAATTGAATTCCTAAGCATCTTAGCTCCTCCTTTTTTAAAGACTGAAGATGAGTTCTGTACTCACCACACAACTTTTTAGTATCATTGTTCTTTGGATTGCATTCGGGACACTTAATTCACATTCTTCCCTTCTCTTAATTGCATATAAGATAATAATTAATCTAATGATAGTCAATTGAATTTATATGCTTGGATTGGTACTGTAGAATAGACACCCACAGGGTAAGCCCGTGGACCGCTGCCCATCGAGATTAGTTCAGATGAATTTAGCTAAAAATATCATTATAAATAGATACTGGCGAGATTGAAAACAAGGTCAATTTTGACAGTGAATTTATCCTGTGCTATAAACTCTTTTTAACTAATTTTTTTAAAAGGAGGAATGTGATGAGCAAACTATTTAAGGTTTTACTGGAATCCAGAATATCGCTTCTATGGATTGTAACCATCGTCCTTCTTGCACTTTTTCTGGTTACTCCAACAGGTGCAGGCATTGCCTCGGAACAGAGGCCGCTCATGCGTTTTCCTGATGTTCATGAAAATACTGTCATATTTGTCTACGGCGAGGATATCTGGTCTGTCCCTGTGGAAGGCGGAGTGGCGAGGCGACTTACTATTCATGACGGTGAGGAGAGATTCCCGAAGCTTTCTCCTGATGGCACCATGATTGCTTTTACAGGAGAGTATGACGGGAATGCGGACGTCTACGTAATGAATGCCCACGGAGGAGAGATCACACGCGCAACATACCATCCAGGATATGATGAAGTTGTGGGCTGGCACCCAATAAAGAACAAAATCCTTTTTCGATCTACCCGACACAGTTTCAGCCGTTTTGCACGCCTTTTCCTAATCTCGCCTGATGGAACCAACCTCGAGGAGCTGATTCTTCATGAGGCTGTGCAGGGCAGTTTTTCTCCTGATGGAACAAAGATAGCCTACAACAAGGTGCCCAGAGAAAACCGGACGTGGAAAAGGTACCAAGGAGGTACAGCCCAGGAAGTCTATCTCTATGATTTTGAGACTAACGAGGAGCGCAACCTGACTAAATTTGAAGGCACAGACAGAATTCCTATGTGGATCGGGGACAAGATCTATTTCAGCTCGGATAGAGACAGGGTATTAAATATCTATGCCTATGATAACAAAACAGGAAAAATTGAGCAGATTACCCGCCACACAGAATATGATGTTCGCCGCCCCAGTATGGGCGGAAATAAAATCGTCTATGAGCTTGGCGGATCGCTCTGGCTGCTTGACGTTGCTACCAAGGAGACAAAGTCGATTCCTGTAGAGATTCGCGCCGATGCTCCAGAGATTCGTCCTTATCTAAAAAAGGTTGATAAGTTCATTAGGGGATTCGACTGCTCACCCACCGCAAAAAGAGCTCTCATTGTGGCTCGGGGAGAAGTGTTTACTGTTCCCAAAGAGGAAGGACCGACTCGCAACCTGACTGGCGATTCCGGCACCAGGGATAGAGATGCGGCCTGGTCTCCTGACGGAAAGAAAATCGCTTATATCTCTGATAAGAGTGGGGAATACGAAATTTATATTGTGGACCCCCGGGGGAGAAAAGAAGCTGTAAAACTCACTGAGTATAAGGATGGTTACCGTCACACTCTTCGTTGGTCACCCGACAGCAAAAAGATTGCTTTTGCCGACCAGACACTGCGTTGCTATTATCTGGATGTGGCCACAAAGAAAATTACAGAAGTCGACAAGGCGTATTTCGAAAATGTGGACGTTTCTTTGAAGCTCAAACCCATATCAGACTTTTCCTGGTCACCTGACAGCCGCTATCTTGCCTATTCCAAAATGGATAAAGACCTGGTGTACAAGGTCTACATTTACTCTCTGGATTCAGGGGAGATCCATTGTGTGAGTAGCGGCATATTTAACGACTTCGGACCTGTTTTTTCAAAAGATGGAGAGCATCTTTTCTTTATATCCAACCGGCGATTCAATCCAACATTCTGTGATTTTGAATGGGAGATGGTTTACAAAAAAGCTGCCGGCATTTACTGCCTGACGCTCAGGAAAGACGGAAAACCTCTCTTGCCCTTCAAGAGCGATGAGGAAGGCATAGAAGAAAAGAGCGAAGCTGCGAAAAAAGGAGAAAAAGAGGATAAAAAAGAAGTGCATGTCGTCATCGACTTTGATAGACTCCTGGAGAGAATCGAAGCCCTTCCGTTGCCGCGTGGAAACTTCCGCAATTTGATGGTCAACAAGTCTTCACTTTTCTATTTGAACGCGGATGAAGGAGACTTTAACAGGTTCGAGTTCCGCAGGATCGGCCCACAAACACTTTATGCCTTTTCTTTTGATAAACGAAAGGAAAAAATCGTTATTAAAGATATCGATGGCTACAGACTGTCAGCAGATGGATCCCACATTGTTTACAAGAAAAGGAATACCATAGGCATCATCGAGTCAAGTGCAAAGGATTCAAAGGGAAAAGCTCTCAACCTTTCCGGCCTGAAGATGTGGCTGAATCCTCTTGCAGAATGGAAGCAGATGTTCAACGAAGCCTGGCGCATGGAGCGTGATTTCTACTACGAGCCTGGCATGCACGGCATTGACTGGCTTGCCATGAAAGAAAAATACGGACGTTTACTTTCTTATGCATCCTGCCGGCAGGATATCCGTTTCATCATTGGAGAGCTCATAGGAGAACTCAGCACCTCTCACACATATGTCTTCGGTGGAGATATACAGCGGCGGGCTGAGCGGGTAAACGTGGGCATGCTGGGAGCAGACTGGGAGATCGATAAGGCCAGCAACCGTTATCGCTTTAAAAAGATTTACAGAGTTCCTGACTGGTCCCGCGAAATTATCCCCCCGCTTGTAAGGCCCGGCTTTGAGGTAAAATCGGGAAACTATCTCTTGCAGATCAACGGGCAGGAAGTTACTGCAGACCGGAATATCTACAGCTACTTTCTTGATCTGGCTGGGAAGCAGGTCACTCTTCTGGTTAACGACAACCCGGCAAAAACCGGAGCGAAGGAAATTGTGGTCAAGCCTCTCTCAAGCGAATACTTACTCAGGTATCTGGATTTGGTCGAGCATAATCGACTGGTGGCAGAAAAAGAATCAAACGGAAAGATAGGCTATATCCATCTCCCGGACACTTACCTTGGTTCATCCCTGGAGTTCCCAAAATATTTCTATTCTCAAATGCGGAAACAAGGGCTTATCATCGACGGACGCTTTAACGGAGGAGGCCTTGATCCTGATATTTTTCTCAGGCGCCTGGATAAACCACTCCACGCTTACTGGACGCGTCGCTATTCCCACGACCAGACCATTCCTGATTTTATCACCCGGGCACACATGGTCTGCCTGACCAACAGACAGGCTGGGTCCGGCGGCGACATGCTGCCCATGGAATTCAAGATTCGGGGAATGGGACCAGTTATCGGGACACGCACATGGGGCGGACTCGTGGGCGTTTCCATGTGGATTGATCTCATTGACGGCGGTGGACTTTCAGCGCCCGACTACCGGATCTATGATCGTAAGGGAAATTGGGTTGTCGAAAATGTCGGTGTTGAGCCTGACATTGTTGTCGATCTTCATTCCGCTGAAATGGCTCGCGGGCATGATGCACAGTTGATGAAGGGAATCGAGGTTTTGCTGAAAAAGATCAAAGAGGATCCCCGATCCTGGCCGAAACACAAGCCGTATCCCCTGGATAAAAAAGAAAAGTAATTATCCCCAGGATATTAGGAAGAAATTGGCTGCATTGGAGACATCTTGAAATTATAAATAAATTCTATTGTTACTAAGTAATAGGAGGGTATAAAAATAAACAAAAAAAGGCAATTTAATCCTCGGCCGTACTTCTTTAATAAATTTGTGAATCTCATTGAGCGTCATGCTGACGAACTGACTATGAGCTTGCTTCGAGATTTGCGACAACACGTTGGAACGCCAACATACCACTCATACAATCAAATTGAACTCTATAACCGAGCATTCAATGTCTACAGCCACATAGGGAAGTGGATTTCCCGAGAAACTACCAAAGAGGATATCGCCAAGCTGTATATGGATCTTGGAGCTCAACGTAAGGCAGAAGGATTTTCACTCTCAGAGGTCATCCAGTCTTTGATTATTGCGAGGCGTCATATTTGGCTAAAGGTGCAGTCAGAAGGCTTCCTGGATACAATACTCGATCTAAGTCAGGCAATGGAGCTTAACAATCGAGTCGTGCTCTTTTTCGACAGAGCTATCTATTATACAGTAGTTGGATACGAGCAGAAGGATTGATACTGGCCAAGAGCATGGGGAGTGGCTAAGATATTCATCCGTGGAAAGATGTATTTATAAGGTTTCACAACAATATACAGGTCATACAGGGAAGATGGTCAGGCAATAATATTCTTTAGAATAAAAGCTGGTTTTTATTACTCGTAGCGTAGGGAATCAATAATATTTTTTTCATTTTGGTTCCTCCCATTTCAGAAACATCATGCATTTATTAAGGATTGCATTGTAAAAATTAAAATTAAATAATCTCGTATGAGTTTTGTCCCTCCCTTTTTTTAGCTTATCTATTAAAAAAAACAATTCTTTTTCTAGATGAGATATCATATTTAATTTTAACGGTTATCTGGTTACTTTTACAAAGTTTTCTCACGCTGATATAATTCAGAATAACCAAAGTCAGAAAGATTCGTATCTATAATATCTGGAAATTTTTTTGAAAGGAGGAATTGATGTTCCGGGAAGAAAAAAGATCCTCTGTCTCTGGTTTTGCGGTTCTGCTTTTGTTGGGCCTTTTGGTGGGGGCGGTTTCCCTGCTTTCAGCAGCAGAAAAGATCCTCACTACTGCCGCGGGCAAACGGGCCAAAGAGGTCATTGAGCTGGTCAATCAGGGCAGCCGGCAGATGTGGAAGGAGTATATCAAAAAGAACCTAACCCAGAAGTTCCTGGATGCAGTACCCATGGAGAGACACTTGAATATATTCAGCGAAACCTGTGATATGTACGGTCGGCTTGAATTGGAGTACATTTATGAAGATGAAAACAAGGATTATGCTATAGGTATTAAACTCAAGTCTCCAGCAACGGAATCCTGGTTGAAACTAAACGTACAGGTGGAGGAAAAGCCACCTTATAAGATCGCTGGTATTGGTGTAAGATTGAGCTGGCCTCCCGAGGGTTCCGCCCCGTCAGATCGTGAATTGACGGCTCAGGATATTGTCGATATACTGGCTCGTTACTTGGATAAGCTAGAAAAGTCAAGAAAATTCTCCGGTGCTGTGCTCCTGGCTAAAGATGATAAAATCCTGTTTAAAGGTGCCTACGGCCTGGCCAGCGAGCGGTACAAAGTGCCTAATAAGATCGATACCAAATTCAACCTGGGCTCAATGAACAAGATGTTTACCGCTGTGGCAGTGGCCCAGTTAGTGGAAAAAAACAAACTGAGTTATGAGGACCTTGTGGGCAAGTACCTGGATTCCAGTTGGGTGCAGCCAGAGACCGCTCAAAAAGTGAAGATCAAGCATCTGCTGTCCCACACCTCAGGCCTGGGCAGTTTCTTCAATAAGAAATTCTGGGAATCCTCCAGGCTGCTGTACCGGGGCATAGACGATTGGAAACCCTTGGTGAATGATGACAAGCCGAAGTTTGAACCAGGGACCAAGTGGTCCTACAGCAATACCGGCATGTTCCTTTTGGGACCCATCATCGCAAAGGCATCGGGCCAGGGGTATTACGATTACATCCGCGAGAACCTATATAAGCCAGCTGGTATGATCAACAGCGGTTGTTTCGATAACGACAGGCCAGTGCCCAACCTGGCCATTGGTTATGAGAAAAAGTACACCGATGAGGGTTTCTATTGGCGCAACAACATATTCGATCACTCAGTCAAAGGTGGTCCGGCGGGCGGCGGCTTCTCCACGGTGGAGGATCTGTTTCATTTTGCCCGAGCCCTGCTGGATAGTAAATTGGTCAGCAAAGAGATGGTGGAATTGCTGACAAATCCCAAACCGGAACTGAATTCACCTGGATACGGGTATGGTTTCACGATAAGTAAAAGGGGCCATGATACGGCTGTGGGTCACGGCGGCGGTTATACCGGAATCAATTCTATTCTCCAAATATTCAAGAAGAGCGGCTACATCTATGCCATAATGTCCAACCGCAGCAACGGAATAGACCTGGTCCAACTCAAGCTGGATACCATGCTTTCGCCCCGGCCGCGCTGAGTGTGCTTGGGCAAGACTTGACTCCGGAGATTTTACCTTTGATTCCTTTATAGGAGCGGGTTCGTAGGCATGAGCTAGCATGAGAGAACTTTTCTAAAATGGTGAGATGGCCGTTTAATGTCAAATGTTGAGACGCGATCCCAAATTGGGGACTGTCTCCAATAAGAATTAAAAGGAGCTAGGCTTATGAGAATCATATGCTTTAAGATTGATAACTATTCTGTACAACTGTATGCAAAGGACAGGAAGGGCCGAAGAACGAGATGGGGAGATAAGTTGATTTATCTGTATTCGGGAGGTCGGGAAGTAGCCCACGCTGTTTTTGCCAGGGAGGGATTCAAAGCACCAGAGCCATATTTTTCTGATGGCAAAATATATTTCTTCGCTGATAGCTACCAGTATGCTGCAGTGATGGACTTGCTGCGTAATGAGAAGCCAGTATTCATCGCTTGGAAGCCAGTTGCAGACCCAAAGGAGCCCAGGGATGGGGATGCGTATTTTTATACTGGATCTGAACCAAAAGAAAAAAAGACATATCTAGAAAAAGGAGGCACAGATGAATGAAATAATAAGCTTTTGCGGTTTGTCGTGTCATGAGTGCGGTGCATTCTTAGCAACACGAGATGACGACGACAAGAAACGGGCAGAAGTTGCCCAACAATGGTCAAAGGAATTTAACACAGACATTAAACCAGAAGATATCAATTGTGAAGGATGCCTGTCAGAGGGAGAAATTCTTTTTAATTACACTAGAGTGTGTGAAATAAGAAAATGCGGGAAGGAAAAGGGCCTTCTAAATTGTGCACATTGTGATGAGTATGCTTGTGAAAAGCTTGAAAAATTCTTTCAGATGGTGCCGGATGCAAAAAAGCGACTTGATGATATTAGGAACAGCCTTTAAATTGGTCTAAAAGAGGCCTCTGAGCTAATACAGTAGAGCTTAAGAAGAATCTAGTTTTATTTAGAAATTCTAATTGAACCGTTAACAGTTTTGAGGTAGACCAGAATACCTCCCTGACCAATTTTACCCTCAAGACTGTGCTTTGATTTCCGGATAGTCTTAAAAGTTACAGGAACGTCCAGGTATATTGTCCCGTTTACTGTTTTGGCTTTGAGGTCAACATCAATTTTTCCTGATGAGCCAAGTCTTAGAGCAATACCTCCGTTCACAGTCTCCGCCTTAACTTTGTCTTCTATAGATTCCATATCGAGCTCAATGCTTCCGTTAGTTGTTTCTGCTTCAAGCTCGCCCTTGACATGGGAGGCTTCGATAGAGCCATTGGTGGTGGAAAGACTTACATCTCCAGATGCGCCGTCCAGTGCAACTTTTCCGTTAGTGGATAAGGCCATTACATTTCCGAGAGGTCCTCTTTTATAGGAAATTCATTTTTGTGATTGCCCTAAATCCCTCACTATTTTTCACATTTTTCCGCTACTGACGGCTTAAAATGAACATATCACAGGAAAAAAGATGAGGTCAAGAATAGAACAAAGAAACAAAACGACAAAAAAAGCAAAAAAGTCAGCCATAAAATAGACTCCTCCTCTCAAACCGGTTCTCATACTCCAGGAGAAATCTATCGAAGTAATGAAAAAACACTCGATAGAAAACACTGCGTTCCGGATGACGCTGGTGATAAACCCCTGCCATGGCAGCAGGGATGATTCAAAAAACGGGCCAGAAAACAGAAGCTAGCATCTAAGACTCGATAACCCTGGAATGCGTTAGCCATGAGCCTGTCTTTCTTTCAAGAGCGTAAACAGAAGATGACATTTACCAGATTAGCAAGACAACAGTTGTTGTCACCCGAGTTCATCCGAGTCTGCTAGTGGAAATGGTCAGGCAATGATATTCTTCAGAAGAAAAGCTGGTTTTTATTACTCGTAGCGTAAAGAATCAACAATATTCAGCCGCATAGCACGGAACGCAGGCGTCAGTCCGGCGAGAAAGCCAGCCGCCACCATAAAAAACACAGTGATTAGGGATGTGAGTAATGAGTTCTCTGGGGAGAAAAGCATCATAAGCTGAACGTTCTGGCTCCGTAAGGATTCGACAAGAGCCGAAAGACCGGTATTCAGACCCCAGCCGAGCACAAATCCTACCAGCCCTCCAATAAATGTAATGGCGAGAGCCTCTATAAATAACTGCTGGAAAATATGCCTTTTAAGAGCTCCGATAGCTCTGCGGATACCTAATTCATGAGTCCGCTGATTAACGATAAAGAACATGATGTTCATCACGCCAACAGCCCCAATCATAAGAGTTATCACTCCTACCCCACCCAGGAATACCTGAAGTCCAAGCACAATATATCTTAGAAAATCCATACCCTCAAGCATGCTCCATATGTATAAGGCATCCTCATCATCAGGCTGAAATCTGTGCAGTCCGGACAAGGCTTTGCGAATCTCCAGCCTGGTTTCCTCGTAACGGTCCTTACCAACAGGGGAAACGAGTATTCGAGACAGGTATTTCTCCCCGCTGAAGTCTTTCAAAGCCACAGTAAACGGAATGAGCAGCTTTTCATCGTCGTAGGAGGTGTTCATAGACAACTGCATCCCTTTGGATTCTGCAGTTCCTATCACGCGATAGCGGATCCCGTTGATGTTAACGTACTCTCCTGTGACATCACGTGTACGGCTCCCGAAGAGACGTTCTTGTATAGTCGATCCCAAGAAACAAACCCTCTGACTCTCTTCAACATCGCCTTGATCGATAAAACGTCCCCTGGCCACTCTAAAATTACGCATCTTTAAAGTGCCCGGAACTACACCCAGGGTATGCACAGCACGGCTTTCGTTACCGTATTTCACCACAGGAAAACGGCAATCATATTCCGGCAGGGCTTCCTGTACTTCTGAAGGAAAGGTATTGAGTGCATTTACATCTTTTTCTGAAAGTCGGACTCTTCGTGCTTCTCGATAAGTCCCTCTTTCTCTTTTAACACGCCCAGGAACTACATATATCGTCTTTTCACCCATCTTTCCGAATTCACGGTCGAAAAACCCCCGAAAACCCGTGCCGAATCCAATGAGTACAGTGATAGCGGCAATACCCCAAAGAATCCCGAACATCGTGAGAAAACTCCGGGACTTACTGCTGCGAATCTCAATAAAGGCTTCTCCTATGAGCTCACCCATCAGTGTGCGAGAGGTCCAGAGAGGCTTTGGTATCTTCTTGCCCACAGGAGTTTCACCCCGTTCGTACTGGAGTGCCTTAGCTGGCTGCATTTCGGCTGCGTTTTTTGCCGGAATGTATCCCGAGATAACTCCAGTCAGTATCATCACAAAAACGACAATCAGCGAGAGTCCTATAGAGTTCTGGGGAAGTGGGATGTATGGCGGTAAAGGTAACAGGCTGATTGCTCCAAGCAGGGCCGAACCCAGGAGAAATCCAGCGAGTCCCCCCAGCATTGTAATGAAGAGCGATTCGGCAAGGAAGTGGAGCCGAATATCCCGTTTTCTCGCTCCTACGGCTTTACGGATGCCTATTTCACGGGTGCGTTCCTGCACCGAGACAAACATGATGTTCATCACCCCTACACCGCCGATAAAAAGTGTGATTGCCCCGATAAGACCCAAGAGTATGTTCAATCCGATGGATAGAAGATTGAACATCTTCTCGTAGAAGGCAAATTCAAAAATCATCAATGCCTCTTTGTCCTCAGGATCGAAGCGGTGGCGCTCGGCCAGGACATTGCGTATCTCAGTCACCACTTGGCTAGATTTATGAGTCACTTTTGGAGTGACAAATACAAGATCAAGACTCTTCCCGTCCCCCCACAATTGTTGTGCCGTGCTCAGAGGGATCAGAACCTGGTCGTCATGACGGCTGTTTATTGTAGATATCTGCATCTTCTTCTCCACAGCAACGCCTACGATGAAGAAGGATACACCATTAATCTTAATCTTTTGGCCTACAGGATTGGATTCTTTTTCAAAGAGCTGCTCCTTGATATTATTCCCTATAAACGCAAAACGCCTACGATTATTCACGTCATCCTCAGTAATAAATCGTCCTTTTGCCACTTCCCAATTGTTCATTTTTTTAGCGATTGGCAGGACACCTCGGATGTTGTACTGTCGGGATTCTGTTTCGGCTTTCACATAGTACCATCGGAGCATCTGCGGATTTATTTCGGCTACTGAAGGGCATTGAATTTGAATGGCCTCAATGTCATCTATTTCCGGGATAATTGGTCTTCCAGTTTTATAACCGCCTACTCCGATAGATGTATGACCAGGAAAGAAAGCAACCAGATCTTCACCGATCTTGCTCATGCCTTCCCACATCAAGTCGCGGAATCCGAATCCCCAGCCCAATAGGATCATAATGGCCATAATGCCCCAGATGATCCCGAAAAGCGTGAGTATGCTTCGAAGTCGGTTTGCCTTCAGATCTGCAAAGGCTTGTCTTATTATCTCAAACAAAAGCATAATGAATTACCTGATATAGGATTAGCTCAGAGCGACGCAATCCCAGCGGGATAGATCCTATAAGCTTCTTTGGTGACATTACTTAGGAAGAATCACTACCTGGCCCTCTTCAAGGCCTGATAGAACCTCGGTTCGAAGGCCATCAGAAATGCCCTTGGTGATTTCTATTTTTCGCATTCCTTCTGGAACGGAATCATCCTGGACATTGACATAGGTTTTTCCATCTTCGTATATTATAGCGCCTTCTGGAATGACCAGAACATTTTCATGCTCCTCCAGGATGAGCTCGGCATCGGCTGACATCCCCACACGGAGCCTTTCTTCCGGATCGCTGATTGTCGCCCGGATTTCAAAGTTAATGATCTCCTCTTCCTCGCGGCCCAGAGGGCTGATGCGGGTCAGCTCTGCTTTAAAAGGCTCGTCCGGGTAAGCTTCGACATAGATCCTGGCTGGAAGGCCCAGATGCACCTTCCCGATATCTGCTTCGTCCACGTCTCCTCGAAAATGCTTCTCAGAAACATCGGCGATTGTCATGATCACCGTTCCCCCGTAGGCCGAAGAAATGGGAATAACCGCACTTCCTTTGTCGGTGTCCCTGGAAAGGATAAGACCAGAGATGGGAGCAATTATCGTCATACTGGCAATGGCCTCCCGTGTCTCCTTTTCGATTTCATGCTGATCCTGCTCATTGATTTCGATGCCTTCAACCAGTGATTCTACATTTGTTCCCTGCTCCAGCACTCGCAATTGGGCCATAGCTGCGTAAAAGCGAGTCTTAGCAGTATTGAACTTCGCTTCATCCCTATCATAGTCTTCGTGTGAAATCAGGTCTTGCTTGTAAAGCTCTTTACTCCTCATGTATTGTTTTTCAGCAAGAGACTTGTCGAATGCTGCGGCTTTGACTTCGGTTCGTGCCTGTACCATTTCCACGGGTGTGACTCCTGGTATAATCTCCACCAATTTCTGACCAATAGCCACCCGGTCACCCTCCTCAATATAAAACTGCTTAACAAGACCTCCTATTTTTGATTTGATCTCAGCCCTGTACAAAGGCTCGATCTTACCGGTGGCCACTACAGTCTTCGATATGCTCCCCCTTTCCACTGCTGCTGTGTTTGCCGGTTGTGTGTCACCGCCCGTTCGGCAGCCTCTGACTGCCAGAAAGATAAGAGCACCAACTACCACTACAAGTATGATGATGAGAATGATTTTCTTCATGGTATCTCACTCCGCAAGTTATTCTTATAACCTAGAATACGTAAACATAAAAGATTAGTTTTAGGTAAATCTGTTTTGATTTTTTTCATTTGTTTGTACGTCACTTGTCTATTTATACTATGCCTCTCAATATCATTAAGCTTAATGATTTATACTTCATTTCTTATAACTTCAGATAACAGTTATCCATATAATAGAAATCTGCTTTTTTGCCAATTTACAAATTTCTCCGTCTTCTATCGTTATTCTCCACTCCTGTATATAATATATAGAGCAAGAATAATCTGAAGTCAAAATATGGCATAGTAAATATGGCTCTTTTCCGAAAGATGAAATATATTTCAAAATAGAGTTTTCTCATTAATATCAATGAGTTATATAAATAATCATCACACTTTTTAACATAGAGCCTTTGACATTTGACTCTGCCATCTTGAGTGTGATACTTTAGATACCTAATCTTGCTCCTACAATCCTTCACGTTCTCGGTGTCCCTATCTCAGAAGACTTTGATGGAAGAGTACTTCAAGAAATATTTGAACCTCGCTCAGAATATGCAGAAGAAAAGAAGCGCCTTGAGGCTTTAGGCTACATAGAGTGAATAACGAAATATGAAAAAAGTAATTTTATCTACGATCTGTCCGGGAACCGAAGACATCCAGTTAGCCCTTTATTATCTTAAAGCCTATTTCAACAAGTACAGCACTTTTACAGATTCTGTTGAAATAGAGGTTATTCCTTTTTTACCCCGCCAAAAACCGGCAGATACCGCAAAAAAGCTTACAGAGAAAAATCCGGATATTTTAGGTTTTTCCTGTTATGTATGGAACATAATAGATACATTAAAGATTTGCCGTTACGTAAAGAAAGCCGTTCCTAAGGTTAGGATAATTTTAGGCGGCCCTGAAGTTTCGCCACGCGCTACTGAGATTTTAAGCAACAATAGATCCGTAGACGTTGTTGTAATCGGAGAAGGGGAAGAGACTTTTAAAGAAGTCTCTGAATATTTTCTTTTTGGCAGAAAAAGTCTGGAAACGATAGACGGTATCGTTTATAGAGTCGCAAAGAAGGTCATTCCCAACAAAAAAAGGGCAGTGATAGAAGACCTGGATACAATTCCATCGCCTTATCTGCAAGGGCTCATAGATATGAATAAATATCAAAGCATCTCTACCGAGACGCACAGAGGCTGTTTATTTCGGTGTCACTACTGTTATTATCATAAGGAATTTAACCAGATTAGATACTTTTCTTTACCGCGGGTTGAGAGAGAATTGGCGTTTATCCTTAAGAAAAATCCGATAGGAGTTTATTTCATGGATCCAACGTTTAACGCTGATAAGGAAAGGGCAAAAGAAGTATTACGTACTTTTATAAAGTACAATAAAACAACAAGGTTACATCTTGAACTTAGAGCAGAATTTTTGGATGAAGAAACAGTCGAGCTTCTTCAC
>JBGVTE010000103.1:0-5851 GCA_041862375.1 Candidatus Aminicenantaceae bacterium | reverse complement strand
TTTGGCAGATGTGACCTGCCCGAAGGCTTCAAAGGCCTGTCGCAAATCTTCTTCAGTGGCCTCCCGCGGTAAATTGCCAACGTAAATATTCATTCTGACTTCCTTTTCATATTGGATTTTAATGAGGCAAGGATATTTTTTTTATTGTTGAAATTATCCCTCATCCCTTGTTATCCCTGCCTATTCTTACAAGCGGACAGGTCTCCTAAATTTCAACGCAATTAATAATAGCACAGGAACGATTTAGTATCAACTGATGTTTCTTTGGTAGATTATTATAATTCAGAACTATTTTTCCTTTTTCTTTTTTCCAATCGGCGGGATGAGTTGCATTGGAAGAGGTTAAGCATAGGAAATTCCTTGCTTACTCGATTGGTGGAAGTGTAATACCTACTGGTTCAAAAATAACGCAGCGCTCCCCTTTTTCAACCTGGCCGAGGTCCAGAAGTTCATATCCCGCATTCCTGCCGGTTTCAATTGTCCGGTCAACTTGTTCTTCAGACACAAAAATATAGAATCCAATTCCCCAGTTGAATGTTGTGAGACAGTCTTCCAAACTTACACCAAGCTTCAGCATGAACTGGAAAAGTGGTGGAATTTCCTCTACCCATTTTTTAATCCGATAGGTGAAAGGTTTCTTGTCATAGGCAATCTTCGAAATCCCTCCACCTGTGCCCGCAAGTAAAGAGTGTATCTCAATATTTTTTTTCATCAGGGCTTCAACCAGCCCAACATAAGAGAAGGTGGGGATAAGGGCCTCCTCTCCTAAAGTATTTCCATTTGGAAGCTGATGGAGGAATTTATCTTTAAGGGTCATTGCCCGCTTGATCACCAGGGAAATTCCGTTAGAGTGGAGCCCGGATGATGTAGCACCAATTATGTGGTCTCCAACACTCAGCTTTTCTCCTGTGACTATTCTATCTGCAGGAACAATAATTCCAGTGACACATCCC
This sequence comes from Candidatus Aminicenantaceae bacterium, assembly GCA_041862375.1. Classification (GTDB taxonomy): domain Bacteria; phylum Acidobacteriota; class Aminicenantia; order Aminicenantales; family Aminicenantaceae; genus WVZL01. Next base: position 4,898 of record JBGVTE010000103.1, on the reverse strand, counting down.
GACAAAGAAGGAGCACTGTTTACCGGTGGTTCAGCCTTAATTAAATAGCGTAGCGCAGGAGATTCGCCAGCCGGTAATGCCATCTCGCACATCTCACATACTCTATAGAAACTTTCAGCCAGGTCATTGCTGCGCTTTTCATCCATGAACCAATCACTGTCGCCAGCTGCCACCTCATCAGTATAGATCACAGGAAGGGCTCCCTGACATACCACATCATTTGCAGCCATCAAGGCTGTATCAATACCAATGCCTTCATAGTAAGTCCTTCCAGTTCCTGCATGTTGATACATCCATTCAGCAATCCAGTTTTTGTTGCCCAGTCCTTCCTGAGTCTTACACCATAGGTGGGACTTGGTTCCGTGATATCTGAAAACGACTCCATGTGTTCCTAAACTTTCTTCCTCGATATAAACATCCCTTTTATTCGGAAATTTCAGCGTCCGCTGCCCAGCATGAACCATAGCCATCTTGAATGGCTCGATCTTTGTGTAATCAACCCCAGCCTTAGCATACTCAGATTTTGGCTGTTCTTTTGACATATCAAGCCTCTAGCTCTTCTAAATCAGCTTTTGAAGGGCGGTTTGGTATAACCGCTACGGTCTTGCCCTTGTATTCGAATATCTGTTTGTCATCATCAATAATCTCTCCTATCACTTCTGCTTTTGCTCCTTTGGACCGGATAGCTGTCAATACTTCATCAACGTCTTTTGCTTCCATTTGGATTGCCATCCTCCCCTGGGTTTCACATATCATGATTTCTTCTGGCGTGATATCGCCAACCTTAACAGGGGCGATGGACAAATTCACATATGCTCCGAAGCCTCCGTACCTTGCTGATTCACAAACAGCTGCACCAATACCGGCTGCTCCTAAATCAGAGCATGCCTTTACCTTGCCAGTACGAAACGCAGCCAGGGTTGCTTCCATAATCAGCCTTTCTTCTTCAAACAGAGCTACGGCAGGTCTCATCTCTTCAACAAGCCCTGCCCTGTAGAGAGTGTCGTTGCCGTCATTCCCGGTTTCGCCAATGAGAATGATTTTGTCTCCGGCTGATTTAGCCGGTTTTGTCAGGGGATTTGCAGTTATCAACTTGCCAATCACTGAAACCACAACTGCGGGAACAATGTCTGAAAATGAGGTTGAAAAACCGCCGCCAATAATGAAGACGTCCATGGCTTTGCACATGTCACTCAGGCCTTTGACCATCAAATCAACCCTTTCTTTGCTTGTCATTTCAATACATCTTCCGCAGGTGCATTTTCCATCAAATCCACAAGGACCGACAATCACTTTCTCATGTAAAGGTCGAGTGCCGATAAAATTCAAGAGAAAAATTGGTCTTGCGCCCATTGCCAGAACATCGCGCATTGCTCCGCCAGCTCCGGTTGCCGCAGCATCATAAGGTCTTGGAACGCAAGGAGAACAATGGCTTTCCATCTTGGCAACAAATGATCCATCTATTTCAGGAAATTTAAAGACAGCTGCGTCATCTCCCGGACCTACTATCAGAGCATTAGGAAAAATCTTGCTGACTTGGTTGTTCAAAGCTTCGATTGCCTTAAAGTTAATTGCCTTGTCGATGTTGTGATGCAGATGCGAAAATAATGCATGCATCAATGCCTTTTCAATCGTGTTCATTTTCTAACCTCCTCAAGATTGAATGTTCTCAAAATTAATTCAAGTTTGAATAATTCTATTACGAGACAGTGTAAGTTAAACAAATTTTAAGAAAGAAGCAAATCACACCTAAAATGACCCAGTGAAGAACTCTTCGATTGGAGCTCTGAGAGTCCTGGCACAATAAACATCAGCTTTCACAGAGGATGTGTAAGGAATGTAGCACAAGTAATGCAATAGAGAGTATCATAAGGATTATTATAATAGAATTTAGGCTGCTTTATTCCCATTGCCTTAGCTTATTCGGCAAAAGAATATCAATTTATGAGACAGGAGTCAATTTGAAACACTTAGATGTCAATGCCATGCAAAAACTTCCGGTTTTCTGCCACGCAAAAATTTCCGTCTTATTGACGCTATGTATGAAGAAGCAGTCTCTCTTGGCGCTTTTCTACTCAAAGACGCCCTCGAAGGGCTAGAATTTGATTTGAAAATCGCTAAGGTGGTAAATAGTGTTTCAAGAACTTCTTGAAAAGATTGCCCGGGAATTACTCAGACAAAGTATCCCCTCCATGATTATAGGGGGACAAGCTCTCCTTGTTTACAGTATCTTTAGTGACTTATAAAGTTACTTCTACTAACCCGATTTCACTTCCGGACGAAATACCAGCCAAACAATAAGACTTATTGGCCAATCAAGAAATAAAACCAGTAAAACAACAAGCCAACCGGGTTTACCTCGTCTCTCAGCATCCCCATAAACCCAAACAAGGCTCCAAATAAGCAATGCAAGGATTAAAAGAAAGAATGGAATTAAAAATATAATAAAAATTGATTTATCCATCGGCAATCTCTCCATGTATGATTACTACTTTTATTCTTATTTTATTCATTTTCCTTTAATCACCACAATAAATCCTCTCAACTGGCTTGGCAAAGAATATCAATTATGAAGATAGGAGTCAAATTATTTATGTGCTTTAGTTCAGTACCATATATTTTAGATAGGCGGTTATCTCAGATTTATTCTCGGTTGGAGGATATGGGTATATTGCTGAAATTATGAAATAGAGACGAAAAAATAGAGGAGAATACGGCCTTCTTATTTACTACCAGGAAGTAAAAACATCTCCTGATTGAAGTCCATATCAATGAAATTATCCGCTTCTTCAATCAGCTTCTGGGAACTTGATTTCTTGAAAGCCATAACCTCCACATAACAACCAATAGCATGCTTCAGATGCTGGACCAGTGGCACAAAATCTCCATCTCCGCTAACAAGAACGATCGCATCAAGCTTTGGAGCAAGTTCAATGGTATCCATTGCTATTCCGATATCCCAATCACCTTTTTTTGCCCCTCCGTAAAAAACTTGAAGGTCTTTTGCTTTGACTTCATAACCTAAGCTCTTAAGTGCCTCAAAAAAATTGATTTCATCTTTTACATCTGCCTTTATCACGTAGGCTATTGCCCGTATAAGATGCCTCCCCCTTACTGCTTCTTTGAGTATCGTCTTAAAATTGACCTTTGCTTTGTATAAAAATTTTGCAGAATAGTACATATTCTGTACATCGACAAAGACTCCGATTCTCTGTCCTTTATAAATATGGGTAACTGTCTTTCTAGTCATTTGCAACTTGCCCTATTATTAACTATGAACTAATCCTCCTTTCTAAGTAAACCTTATATCACAGAAAAAAATCTGATGTCAAAGATAAAAAGACAACAATACTGACAATACCCGCTCCCCAGCCATTTTTCCTAATATGCTTTAAATTCATGGCTTTCAGTTGGCTTAAAGGAGCCTTTCATTTCAAGATTGCCTTCTTAAAAAAACAGGCCTTTGTGCACTACAGTGAGTCTATTTATAAGAGAATTAAAATTTAACTTGACATTATACTATTAATATTATAATCTTTATAGAATTAATAGACATATTGAATCAATATTAAAATTAATAGAGGAGAATAAAATGAAATTAAAAGCTAAAGCAGCAATTTTAATGATATCTACCCTTTTTACTATTATTGGCTTTAACATGATTGCTTCATCTTCCGTTGTCGATATACTTAAAATCGGCAAAAAAGCAGGATATAAAATCATAGCTAACACATTGGCTATGGAAGCTAAAACCATAAGCAAATAATTAATCTAAGCTCCGAAGTTTCCCTTACTAAGAATTCTTTTATCCCTATTCGTTAATCATATGAGGCATTACTTCGTGGCCAACACGTCATTTTCAGTATCGGAGGCCGGGCAACTGGTCTCCACTCGCCATCTCACTTTTCTTTAGCTAATTCAACATCATTTATTTTAAATATAAAAATATAATCGTGTATAACTCCTTCTATTTGAAGTGGTAATAACAATTGAATTGTTTTACCAACTTTCTCTGCTGAATCTTCTAAGAACTGTTTAAAATCGCTTTCCTTCTTACGAACAAAATATTTATATTCATAAGGCAATAAAGGATTTATCCTAGATCCTATCAATTTGGAATCTGTTATATAATCTGCAGGCAAAACTTCAGCAATTAAAATGCCCTCTCTAACAACAATACCTGGTGGAATTGATTTGGTTCTATCATCAAATTTAACCTTTCCATGAATTATCCTATGACTAATGCTTGATTCATCGACATAGGCTCCTTCATCCCATAAAATTCTAATTGAATGATTTGTCTTATTTCTCATTAAAAATTCTAAATGAGTTGGATGGATTATCCAAAGAATCTTAATCATTTCATCCTCAAATGCATATTTATAGTACGCTTCTTCTAATCTGATTATTTTTCGTTCACCATATCTTTCTTTTGCTTCTTCAGGTCTTTCCACATCAACAAGTGCAATATCATAATGCAATCTATAAGCTGTACAGCAGATAAGAAATAAACAAATCAATACAATAGCCAAAATTTTGGTTCTCATCTGTCTTCTTTCTTTAGAACTCCCATTCCTCCCTTTCCAAGCTCCTCAATAATCTGGTATCCACCGGTTAAGTCAGAGCCTGTGGTTAATCCTTCTTTGGGTGTTTCAATGGTCTTGGTGTGAGAAACTTTCTCTGATGGCTGAATTGGGGCTGCACAATTGCTACAAAAACGTGCAGTATCTATGTTATCCGAATGACACTTAGAACATTTGATGGCCACTGTTTTCCCTCTAAGCCAACCTGACAATAAAATAACAATAAATCAAGGTAGAGTCAAATTGAATTCATATGCTTGAATTAGTATCAAATGTCAGAGAGGGGATTATCTCAAGTTAATTGGCTCATGGGGG
>JBGVTE010000102.1:0-26860 GCA_041862375.1 Candidatus Aminicenantaceae bacterium | reverse complement strand
GCTCTGTCCCGGTACTGGCATACCATTCGGAGCCCTTATTGATTATCAGGGGCACGTTTGCCCAGGTTTCGACATTGTTCAGGATACTCGGCTTTCCCCAAATACCTTTTACCGAAGTGTGAATATACTTGGGTCTTGGCTCCGGGGGATTCCCTTCTATCGACTTCATTAAGGCGCTGGACTCGCCGGAAACGAATATCCCTATATCCAGATGCACTTCAACATTGAAGTTGAAGCCAGAGCCAAGGATATTTTCACCTAAAAGTCCGTACTCCTCCGCCTGAGCAAGGGCCATATCAATATTGTTTTTTAATTGAGGCGTGTCATGACGGGTGTAGATAAATCCTTGATGCGAGCCGATAGCATAGGCGCCGATTATCAAGCCTTCCAGCACGCAATGCGGATTTCCCGTAAAGAGGGCTCTATCCATGAACGCCCCCAGCTCCCCTTCATGAGCATTTACGATAACGTATTTTTCTTTTCCAGGGGCATTACGGGCCGTCTCCCACTTCCGACTGGCAGAGAATCCACCGCCGCCCCGGCCGCGCAAGTCGGCTTTCTTAATTTCTTCGAGAACTTTTTCTGGGCTCATCTCAAAAAGCGCTGTGGATAACGCGGAATACCCACCAACAGCCAGGTAGTCATCGATGCTCCTGGGATCGATCTTAGTGTTATTGCAGATAAGGTGGCGCATCTGGTTCTTGTAAAAAGGTATTTCAGACTGATAGGTGGCTTTTTCGCCGGTATCCGGGTCCGTATAAATGAGGCGGTCAATCACTTTCTTCCCAAGCACGGTCTGTGAGACAATTTCCGGGACATCCTTTGGCGTTACCTCCACGTAGCAGATTTCTTCAGGATAGATAACGACCAGAGGCCCTTTTTCACAGTAGCCATGGCAGCCGGTTGCTCTGATATCCACTTTGGTTTTTAAATTTTTTTTGTTGACTTCTTTTTCAAAGGCGCTGAGAACACTGCCGTTACTAAGGCTGAGACAGCCCATTCCTGCACATATCGCTATACAGGATTTATCGGGATCTCTTTCTGACAAGATACCCTTTCTGAGTTCTTCCAATGCAGAAGCTGAATTCATTCTCGGCATAATTTTCCCTTACTCATAGCTTTTCAACACATCTTTGACCTTGTTGGGTGTTACCCTGCTGTGATGCTTCCCATCGACTATTATCTCCGGTCCTAAATGACAACAGCCGAGGCAGGTGCCGGTCTCCAGGCTGAACTTTGAATCAGGATCCGTTTCACCAGCTTTAATCCCGATCAGGTCTTGAACTGTATCTAGAAGAGGTGTCGAACCACGAACATGACAGGAAGGACCTGTACATACGTGAACTTTATTGCGTCCCTTAGGAATCAAACTGAAGGTTTTATGAAAGGTAACGATCTGCATGATCCGACTTAACGGTACGCCTAATTTCTTACTGACTCTGTTTAATACCTCTAAAGGAAGCCAGTGATTTTTGTGCTGAATCTCCAGTAATACTTGAACCAGTGAACCGGGTTTGTCCTGGTGTTTGTTTAGAATCCGGTCGATTTTATCGTTATCCACGGCCACTGTCCTCACGTTCTGATTTCTTGCTGAAACATTGAGGTGTCTTGATACTTCAGACGGGTTTAAGCCCAAAATCTCAGAGATTTCCCCGGTTGAATGAGCTTTTTCTTGCAGGAGAGCCATAATCTGGATTACTGCCAATTTATCTGCGATTAATTCATTAAATAATCTGTTAAATTCTTCACTGGCGAAAAATTGATTATAGGCTTCTTCTGTTCTCACAGGCACCCTCAGCCTCTCCGATTGGACCAGCCTAATATAGGGAATGAGCTTCGTAACTGCCTCGAGTTTGAACTTCAATCCAGTTTCGTCTAGGCCTTCGCCCTTGCCAAGAGGGCCCAATTTCTCTAGCCTGGGGACAAATTCATTCATGATATTGGCAAAACGGATTCCTTCGCCGGCGGATACCCATTCAATTGTTAACCTTTCGGGATTCAGCCCAATATGCTCCAACAATTTTTTGCATATATATACCATGCTTAATGCATCGTAATTTCCATGGGTCACATAATGGCAGTCGTCAAGATGACAACCGCCGATAAATACAGCGTCCTGTCCGGTTGAGAACGCTCGCAATATGTGTGCTGGGTCGACTCTGCCGGAACACATCAGCCTTATAATCCGGATATTGGGTGGGTATTGAAACCGAGAAACACCGGCAAGATCCGCTCCTGCGTAGCAACACCAGTTGCATAGAAATCCTAAAATCCTTGGTTCAAATTTATACCCTGCAGCCATTCTCAACTCACTCCTTCATCGGCTGGATCCCCCTCCAGCGGTGGAACCACAGCATCGATCTGGCCAAAGACTTCTTCATCAGTATAGTGCTTCAAACTAATGGCTTTGGTTGGACACTTTGCATTGCAGAGACCATCACCCTTACAGAGAATAGGATTCACCCGGGCCTTTTTGCCTTTGGGTGTCTCGCAAAACTCTATGGCACCATACGCACAGGCTGTAATACATGCCCCACAGGATATGCAGTCCTCCTCTTTCACCTCGCAAACAGCACCGGAGGCTGTAACTGTATCCTGGGAGAGAAGAGTGATGGCCCGGCCGGCAGCGCCATAAGCCTGACTTATCGTTTCGGAAATATGCTTGGGGTAGTGCGCTGTCCCACACATGTAAACGCCTTCCGCAGCAAAGTCAACGGGCCTTAATTTTACATGGGCTTCCTGGAAGAAACCATCCGGGCTCAAAGGTAACTTGAACAACCGAGCTATTTCCTGACTCCCCTTCGAGGGAACAACAGCGGCGGAGAGAACGAGTAAATCGGCGTCTATAGCAAGTCTCTGACCCAAAACAGGATCAGGAACGGTTACCTTTAAAACAGGTTTGCCCTCCGCTGTAGCAGATTCTACTTGGGGCTTATCATCCGGATCCCAGCGAATGAACTTTACATCTTTCTCCGCTGCCTTGCGATAATAATCCTCTGTGAATCCATAGGTTCTCATATCCCGAAAGAGAATGTAGATATCCATCTTCGGATTTATCTCTTTGAGTTTACAGGCGTTCTTTATGGCCTGGCTACAGCATATGCGTGGGCAATAATTTCTCTCTTCCTGTCTGCAACCGACACATTGGATCATTACCAGACTCCGGGAGTTAATCACTCTTTTTTCACCCTTGGTTATTTGCTCCTCCAATTCCAGCTGGGTCAACACCCTATCATCTTCCCCATAAAAGTATTCAGTGGGTTTATATTCGTCAGCACCCGTAGCAAGGATGGCTGCGCCATGGCGTATCTCTTTGACCCTTCCTTCAGATTTCACCGTGATGACGAAATTGCCCACATACCCGGAAACATCCGTGATCATCGCATCATGAGATACATGGATTAAAGGGTGTCGATAAACCTTGCCGATAAGATCACTCAAATATGCCTGAACATCCAGCCCTTCCAGGGTGTAATGAATTCTTCGCGCCATCCCCCCTAATTCTGTATCCTTTTCCAACAGGTGAACCTCAAATCCCTGGTTGGCCAAGGCTAGGGCACTGGTCATCCCGGCCAGGCCTCCTCCGACCACCAGGCCCGTTTTGTTGACGGGCAGATCAAATTCCCTCAGCGGCTCCAAATGGACAGCCCGGGCGACCGACATCCGAATGATATCTTTCGCCTTTTTGGTGGCTTCTTCCTTTTGTTTAGAGTGAACCCAGGAGCAATGTTCTCTAATATTAGCCATTTCGAAGAAATATTGATTAATTCCTCCTTCCCGAAGTGTGTCCCTAAACAGCGGCTCATGTGTCCTTGGTGTGCAAGCGGCGACAACGACGCGATTGAGCTCTTTTTCCCGGATGGTGCTCGCTATTTGCTCAGCAGCATCGGTGGAACAGACAAAGAGGCTTTCTTCAGCATGAACGACATTGTCTAAGATGGAGGAATATTCAACGACCGAAGGAACATCGACCACTCTGCCGATATTGGCACCGCAGTGACACACAAAAACACCCACCCTAGCTTCCTCTTCCGCAACATCCCTTTCCGGCGGATATATCCTGGCCCTGGCCAGCTTCCCTCGCCGGTAATCGAGGAGATGACCACAAAGGGCTCCAGCTCCGCTGGCGGTTACAATCGACTCGGGGATATCCATCGGGCCCTTGAAGGCTCCGCTTACATAAATTCCCGGGCGGGTGGTCTCCATAGGATTAACAGGATTGGTTTTACAGAATCCGTGAGAATTGAGCTGGATGCCGAATGTATCAGCAAGGTTCTGCACATCCGAGGGAGGATTTAATCCGACACCCAATACCACCAGATCGAATTCTTCTTCCTTCACCCCATCCTCGAAGGTGGCGTATCGTATGGTTACATTCTTGGTTTCCGGGATTTCTTTTCCTATCGACACGTAGCTTCTTATAAATTTGACCCCGGGAAGTTTCTCTGCTCTCTGGTAGAATCGTTCGAAATCCTTGCCAAAGGACCGAATATCGTTATGGAATATGATAGCCTGCGTATCCGCGTCATGGTCTTTTGCCAGGATCACCTGCTTCTGGATGTAGGTGCAGCATACCGCGGAACAATAGCTGTTACCGCCAGGAATAACCTCCCTGGAACCGACGCAGTGAATCCAGGCTATTTTATGGGGATGCTTCTTGTCTGAAGGGCGCAGTATCTCACCTTCGTGTGGCCCGGTGGCACATAAAAGTCGTTCAAAGTCGAGACTGGTTACTACATTCTCCATCTTTCCATAACCATAGTCGCCCCGGAGCTTAGCGTCAAAAGTCTCGTATCCAGGGGACAGAATAATCGCCCCAACTTTTACTTCTACCTTCTCTGCCTCTTGATGAAGGTCTATTGCGTCATGCTGACAGATTCCCTGGCAGATCGTGCATTTCTTGTCTTTCAGGTAAAGGCAGTTTTCATCTATATAAGTGACAAGGGGAACTGCTTGAGAGAAATATATATGGATGGCTTTATTGGACGACAAGTCCTGGTTAAAAGCATCAGGAACCATGACCGGGCAATACTCGACACAAACAGTACAACCGGTGCATTTGTTCTCTATGACGTATCTGGGCTTTTTAATCAGGGTTACCGTGAAGTCTCCTGCCTCCCCTTCTACTCTGTCAACTTCAGTATAGGTCAGGATCTCTATGTTGGGATGTCTGTCACATTCAATAAACTTGGGAGATTCAATGCACATGGAACAATCATTCGTGGGAAAGGTCTTATCAAGCTGGGCCATTTTGCCGCCAATGGTGGGTAATTTCTCGACCAGGTAAACCTTAAAACCTGCAGTGGCAAGATCAAGAGCGGCCTGAATACCGCTTATCCCTCCACCAACAACCATGACATCTCCAAAATTGCTGTCAGCAAAACTTTTGCAAAGCTGTTCAATTCGTTCTTTTTTCACTATTTCTTTTTCCACTTCTCTACACCCTTATCAGGTTTGATGTGCTCGTACTCTCAGGATTCAACCGGCTCAGCCATACTTAATCTGTTGAACAGCCAAGTCGCTCCGGGTGGGAATACACCGACAGGCGGCTTCCACGCGCATTGCCAACAAGGGAAATGCCCAGATCACGGGCAAGCGAAACAGCACTCCCCGTCGGCGAGTGCCGCGAAACAACAACTGGGACCTGCATCTTTGCCGCCTTGAGCAACATCTCGGACGAAATGCGGCCGGTGCTCAGGAGCAATCGATCTCTGGTTGATAGTCCTTTCAACAGACATTCGCCCTGAATCTTGTCCAAGGTGTTATGTCGTCCGATATCCTCAGCCACTACGAGCAGGTTCTTGGTATCGGACAGAGCAGAGCCATGCACGCCGCCACATAACCGATACAGCACCATCTGCTCTTGAAGCTGCTTCATCAGTGATAGCACTTCCTTTGATGTAGCAACAAGATCCGAATCAACCCTTTGTCCCTGAGCTTTGAAAGTTGTACCTCCACCGCACCCAGAGGTGAGAGTTCGCTGTGTTGGCAATTCATACTCGGGATTGCTCAACATCACATCGGCCAGCGATTCTTCCTCACACACACGCATGCTCGCCACGTCGCTGATACCTGAGATGATTCCTTCCGCGTAGAGGAATCCAAGGACAAGGAAATTCAGCTTAGTTGGAGTGCACAGGATGGTAACCAGTTCCTGGCGGTTGACATAGATTGCGAGTGCCACCTCACTAGGCAAGTGACCTGAGGTTCTGCCCCATCCCTCGCCCGAAAAGCGATCGAAGACTACGTCCGGTGCGACACCTTTCAGATCTAATTTGCCCATTGCTTCTTGCCTGTTTCGCTTCTTCATCCTCTAACCTGAATTATTCATAAATTTAGCAGACACTGATATATTTTTCATTTTTATTCTGCCTCATATTAAATATCTTTGGCAGTATTGTGATCTACACATTTTCCATACAAGTTTTTTAAGAAAAAGTCTGCCAAATTTACCTTCCAGGCTAAATCACTTCCTGGAGAATCTCCGTGATGTCCTTAACCTCTATGACCTCACTGTAATTCAGGCCTAACCTGCTGTCCTCAAAATTGGTGATGCAGTAAGGGCAGGAAGTAACCAGCACCTCAGCCCCGGCCGCGACAGCTTGCTCCACTCTGAGGTCAGAGAATCTTTCACCTTTTGGAGTTTCCATCCAAATCCTGCCTCCTCCCCCTCCGCAACAGAGGCTGTCTTCCAGTGAGTCAGCCATCTCGACCAGTTCTATACCAGGTATTTTCTTTAAGATCTCCCGGGGTTCGTCATAAATGCCATTGTGTCGACCCAGGTAACATGGATCATGATAGGTCACTTTCTTCCGATACTCCTTGGTGAAGTCAAGATTTCCCTCGCAAATAAGCTCGAGTAAATATTGGGAGATATGAGCCACCTCAAAGTTCACCATAAATTCAGGATACTCGTTTTTGAACGTGTGAAAGCAGTGAGGGGAAGAAACAAGGATTTTCTTCACCCCACTTTCGATAAACGTTTTGATGTTTTCCCTGGCCAGGCGTTTGAATAATTCCTCATCACCGGTCTTGCGGATACTTTCTCCACAGCAATTCTCCTTGGAACCCAGTATCCCAAAATCTGTCCCTGCCAGGTTGAGTATATTGGCTGTGGCTCTGGCTACCTTCACTAATCTTGGATCATAGCAGAGATAGCAGCCGGGAAAATATAAAAAATCTATTCCCTCGGTGAAGGTTTTTACAGAATGACCTTCTGCCCATTCTGCCCTCTTTTTTCGCTCTTCATTCAAAGGATTGCCTTCGCCAACGAGGCTTGCGCTTATGGTGGGAATCGGTTTGGCCGAAGCGGGAAAGACCCCGTATGCTGTGGCAATCCTTCTCAGGGAGACATTGGATTCTATCTGTTTCACGTCCCTGGGGCACTGCTGGGGGCATTTTCCACAGGTTGTACAAAGCCACATATCTTCAACTTCTATCTCCGTCAAACCGAAAACAGCCTGTCGAACGATCTTGCGCATACTAAAAAGTCGAACCCTGTTCCAGGGACAAACGGTGTCGCATAATCCGCATTGATAGCATAATTTGAAAGCTTCTCCGCCGCTCTCTTTGATGACATCGATGATTTCCTTGGAAGGGGCTACGGTCTCCTTTGCCACTCTAATCCTCTTCTTGCGCCTTCTGCTCTAGTCCCTTCTTTGACATGGACATTCGGGCAATGGTATCCATTAACTTTTGTAATCCGTATTTTTTTGCCATTGATTCCAATCCGACCTCCATCTCCTCCCGCTTCTTTTCTTCTTCTTCGGCTTCCTCTTCCCTTTCTTCATAAGTCAGGGCATCAGCTAAGCACCACTGAACACACATCGGTTCTTCCAAAGGTGGATCGTTTTCGCACATGTCGCATTTCAGGGGGAGATCGGAATCGGGTTCTTTAAAAACGTCCCTGGCCGGGCAGGAAACTCCGCAGAAGCTGCACTCGTCATATTCCTTTTCGTTAATCGTATAAATATGTCTGCCTGTGCATTCGGCTGGAGTATAATCACCGGCACGTATCGGGACATAAACATCTCTTAAAGGATCATGAATCACCCGGATACGAGATCTGGCTGGATTATTGCTGCTGTATTTTGGCGAAGCGTGAAAGGCGGAGCAGGCGACCTCACATGCCCGGCAACCATTGCATTTATCAAGATCAACTTTAATTATTTTGACTGTTTTCTTTTTTTTCTCACCCATGAAGGGTACCACCTTTTCGCATTATTTCTTCTTTTTTTTCGACGAAGCCTTTTTGGAAGGAACGTCCCCTTTATCCTTCAAGATTCCCCTCTGGATAAAGTCTTCGCTCACGTAATCCAAATCCAGTTCATGTAAAGATTCTTTTGTAGGAATACCCTCTTTATTCCACCCCTTCATTTTGTAATACTCATCTAAGAGCTTCTTTTCGAGTTCGGGAAATCTTTTTTTCCAATGGTTCTCCGGGGGCTTGTCATCTTTTCTCCTCATGCCTCTTCTTATGTTAACGGCTCTCACCAAAGTTCGGTATCTCTTGGTTGCCTGGGTTAGTTTGGCTTCATCCATATCGATCCCGGCCCCTGCTGAGATAAACTTCGGGTAATTATGTATATGATACGGGGGTTTCAGGGGGAATGACGATAAACCGGCGCACATCCCGAGCGCGTCATCGATGTAGTGCATCCTCTCCTGCCAATCGACAATATCACAACACATTTCAACAGTCGGGTAATAGGGGAATGATTTTTCTCCCCGGAGTTCCCAGTCCAGAAAATACTGCTTGAACTTTTCATCAGGAACCTGGAACCAATCCTTTACAAACTCTTCTCTCTCCTCTCTCGTAGGAAAAGGCATCTGGGGGAACTGTCCTTCAATTTGGACAATGTTTATCTTCTCGCCGGTAGCGTACATGAGGAAATAAATGGGATTCAGCATGGACAGTTTGAGAGGCAGCTGCTCATGTTTCTTAATGTTATTGTGAGCATATTCCTCTGCGCCCTTACCGAGCTCTTTAGCCGCCCAGTAAGTCCCGTTCGCCAGAACATTGCCTATCCCTTCCCGCCGGACAATCCTGTCGAGCAGCCAGTAAAATCTCTCTTCGTTTGTGGCTGGCAGTCCCGGCATATCGTCATCGGTTAAAATGCCGTTTTCATACAGTTCAAGGGCGAAAGCCATAACCTGCGGGGTTGAAACTGCGTCCACTCCATACTCCGTTGCACGTTGAGCGATTTTTAAACCAAAATCCAGGTCTGACATGGCCGCCATGGTGTACGTCAGTTTTGAGTAGCATTTCATCATGTATGTTTTAACTCCTGGCATGGAAATCGTAGCAGCGCATTCCAACGAGCAGTTGTAACAACTGATGAGCCGCACCTGGGCCTTTTCCATGGTCTCCGTCCACTCCTTTTCAACTTCCTCGTTCCAAAAGTCTTTTCTGCGGACACGGGAATTCCCCCACATGAAACTCTCGGTGTGCCACTTTTCATCATGGATTTTCATCTCCTGCGGTGACCCAAGTCTGGCCAAAATGGGCATGACCCCGGGAATGGGCTTTTCTTCCCGGACTTTTATGTATTCCAGCACTTCATTGCAGAGCTCCAGGAATTCATCCGGTCGGGCAATATTGATGTCCCCTGTTCCTCGAACGGCTATCGCCTTTAATCCTTTGTCTCCCATAACGGCCCCTATTCCGCCTCGGCTGGCACTGGAATGGCCCTGCTCAATAGAGGCAAAATAAACCCTGTTTTCACCAGCCAGGCCGATGGCAGCTACCTGGGCTTTGGGCTCGTCCAACTCCTGCCGAATAATATCTCCAGTTTCAATAGCGCCTTTACCCTGCAGGTGAGAGGCGTCACGTATTTCTACTTTGTCATTGTTTATCCACAAATAAACCAAACTGGGAGATTTGCCGCGAAAGATCACTTTATCATAACCGGCAAATTTCAATTCCGGTGCCCAAAATCCCCCCATCATTGAAAATGCCATTAACCTGGTCTGAGGAGAAATGGTAGAAACAATGGTACGATTACAACCGGTAGCAGGTGTGCCACATAAAAGACCAGCGGCAAATATGAGTAGATTATTGGGAGAAAAAGCCTCAACTTCAGGGGGAATCCTGTCCCATAATATCTTGGCGTTCGTACCGAGGCCGCCCAGATAAAGCTCGCTTTCTTTCGGATCTGTTGCAACCCTCTCAATGTTTCCCCGGGTTAGATCAACTTCTAAATTAAACCCCGTCTCTGCGTACCTCATTTTTTTCCCCTTATGTATTCAATTCCTTCTCAAGAGGTATCATGTTCAACATATTGAATCCTAGTGATTTGAAGTATGAAATCAAATCACCTGTATACCATTCCGCCATTGTCCTGACTCTTTTAATACCTCTCCGCTCAAAATGCTCCAGGAGGGCTTCTCCCAATTTTCTGCCTATTCCGCGTCTTTGAAAGTCAGGATCTACACCCAGAATTCTAATCCATCCGGTTTTTTCTCCGATACCAAATTCCCAGATTCTTATTTCGCCGATGATGAAGCCAACGATATTTTCATCAAGCTCCGCTCCGAGGCTCATCATGGGGTCGCTGCGTTCAATATTGTATCTTGTTGCCTCTCTTAAATATTCCATCCGCTCTTCATTGATTATCCCCAATTTTCCTTCAATCCGCTTTTCGATTCTCACTATATCTTTCATATTATCCAAACTGAGCGGTCGTATCTTCACTCCAGAGCTGGCCTCTTTCCACAATTTTGTCCTGCCAACTGTCCTGTACATCACAATCTTTTTGGCATTCAAAATCTGAAGATATTTGCTGACCGTGTGCCTCACGAGATTCAATTTTTTCGCTATCTCATCCACCTGTATCCCATCTGGAAAACCTTTAAGTAGGGTCAGGATCTCTTTTTCAATATTGCTCATTTTTTCCTCTATGGTTACCAATAAAACTTAATGAAATGATGAAAATCCTGTGCAAAATTTGAAATTTTCCCTTATTGCTCCTATCTCTGCTTGATTTTTCATTACCATTGCTAGCAATATCGCATTTTATGGTAACCAATATTTGTTATTAATATAAGGCTAAACTGCAACATTGTCAAGAAGTAAATCCAGATAATCCATCGATTCCTCATGTCTCCCTCTTGGCCTCCACTCTGACTCAGCTGAGAAAGTTGAAGCCCGTGTGGCACCAGCTATTGAGCCTATTTATTGAATCAATCTGAATAATTGGTTTGTCTTGGAACATAGTGCTATCTACCTATAGCAGGTCGGACTTTAAATATTTTACTGATCTAAGCGGTTGATACCAAAGAAAATATGAAATATTTAAATTTGAGCTGTGGCTAGGATTGTCGCTAAAAAAAAACACCAATTTAATACGACATCGGGAGGTAAAAAAAGAATGTGAATTTCTATCATACTGATATTAAATGAGATGAATGGTGGGCGATCCAGGATTTGAACCTGCGGCTTCTGCCGTGTGATTAATTTTGTGCACGGTTTAGTCACGCCTGATGTTTGGGAGCCCCTTCTTAGGTCTATAGAAGTTTCATATTGAGATTTTCTCTACAGACATATCGTCTTAACTACAGCTGGGATATATAAATGATACATGATAATTTAATACTTGCAATGTACTACAAAATAAATATAAAATAATTATGAAAAAAATACGATTCGAATGGAACAAAAAAAAGGATTTAGCCAATTTTCGAAATCACGGTGTCGCATTTGATGAGGCTAAAACTGTTTTTTATGATGAAAATGCAATTGAATTATATGACGAAGATCATTCTTTGAAGGAAGTGCGCTTTTTGATGATAGGATTAAGCTCAAAATTGAGGATATTGCTTGTGAGCTATGCAGTGATGGAAGGGAAAAATGAGGATATTATTAGAATAATATCTTCCCGAAAAGCGACAAAAAACGAACAAAAAATCTATTTCGAGAGATTAATATGAAAAAAGAATATGATCTAAAAAAGATGAAAAGTCGAAAAAATCCCTATGCAAACCGTCTGAAAAAACAGATAACGATCCGTTTGGATAATAACACCATAGAATATTTCAAAGAGCTTTCCCGAGAAACGGGATTCTCATACCAGACGCTAATTAATCTATATCTGAAGGATTGTGCTGAGAATCGTAAGAAGCTAAGAGTTCAGTGGATCGAACCCAGTTTTTAAACAACGATTTTTATTTTTTCTAACTAATCTAGGTATTGGTTTTTTCAAACTAACTTGTTCTTTCAACGTTTTTGCTAAACAAGCAATTAGCCATGCTTTTATCAATTCGTTTTTATCTGGTTTATTGACAGAAGTTATAGACCTCAAAAAATCATTTAAAATTGAAAATTCCTTCTCAACAAATTTTTTGATATCTGAATTAAATGAACCACATCCCTCGAATGCTTCAACTGGCTTCATTTCTCCAATCCCTTGCAGTAATAAGTCTAAATTTTTCGGAAAATTATAATGGCAAATATCTGTGCTGCAAACTTGAAGTTCAAGCTCCTTGTTTTCTTTTCCATGCCGTAATTCTTCATATGATTTCCAGAACATAGGAAATTGGTTTTTGGGACTGGATTGAGTTCGGCTCATTTTTATTCAATTCCCATCTTCTGACCTGCTCTGTAGATAATAATAGATAGAAGAAACATACCCTGTCAATGAAAAATTCGCGATTATTATAAAAAATCAGCGGAAATGCCGGAATAGGGTAGATACAGAATAGACATCGTCCTCTAAGTCGCAGTGTTTCGACTTTTATAGATATTCCGCCCTTTCCTCAGCAGCCATAGCCAGTTGAGGCTGGGCCTGTGGTGGAGGCGGGCGTTCTGCAGCGAAAGTCAGCTTAAGATGGCGGATAATCCTGTCTATGGCATTATGGTCTTCAATAAAGGCTATGATGCGCATCTGGCCTCCGCATGACGGACAGATGAGCGGATCAACTTCACAAACTTTCTTTATCATCTCAGCCCAACCTCTAGAGGGGACATACTGTTCATCCTCTATGATCAGAGGACGGGATAGCGCGACTCCGCTCTTGCGCATCTTGCCTCGATGGGCATTTAAGTAGAGACTGTAATAACGAGCCATTACCTGTCCTTTATCAGGAATATGGGAGGTCACTCGAGCGATGAACTCCAGGTAATCCATTCTCTCTTCCTTGGGTTGGCTTTTATCATACTGATAGCAGACCTTGCTTCTAAGGGAAAAAAATTCTCTATCTCTTTGACGAGCCTACGGTCGGCCTTCATCTGGATGATGTCTCCATGCTCCTCGAATGCCTCCAGCAGCTGGTGGAAGAGGGCCATGCCGTGGCGGTCATCGAACACAATCTTGAGATGGTCAAGTGCGCTGATTATGTTATCGATTTAGGGCTCGAGGGAGGAGAGAAAGGGGGAGAGATTGTCGCCCAATGTCCACCAGAGGAGATCATTAATTCGCGAAAATCCCACACCGCCCGCTACCTGAAGAAATACCTTTAAAGGAAGAAATTTATTTTCAGTTTTTTTTCTTTTATTAATCTAACTTAAAGGTAACTGTGACAGTAAAGATGACAGGTTTTGGTTTGCCTTTGCTGAATAAAGGTTCATATTTCCATTGTTTCACAGCATCGATAGCAGCCTTGTTCAGTAGATCATGGGGCCCTTCTAAGACCTTGATTTTTTCGATACAACCCTGCTCATCAGCCCTAACTTTGAGAATGACTACGCCTTCGATTCCTTCTTTCCTGGCTTCTTCTGGATAAACAGGATCAACTTTCTTTAGCAGCTTGGGCGCTTTTATTTCGCCTTCTGCTATCAGTGCCCCTTCCTCGAACGTAGCGATTTCTTTTTCTGCCTTCTTCTTTTCTTCATCTTTCAACTTAAAGATCATGGTTACGGTAAAGATGATAGGCATAGGTTTGCCTTTGCTGAACATAGGCTTATATTTCCACTGTTTCATAGCCTCGACAGCAGCTTTGCTCAGCAATTCGTGGGGACTTTTTAATATTTTTATTTTCTCAATTCTTCCCTCTCTATCTGCCCTGACACTGAGAAGAACAACTCCTGAAATTCCTTCTTTCCTGGCTTCTTCTGGATAAACAGGATCAACTTTCTTTAGCAGCTTGGGTGGCTTGACATCTCCTACTGCTCTCACTGCTCCTTCCTCAAACTCAGCGATTTCCTTTTTTATCTTCTTTCTCGCCGGCGGAGGTGGAGGCGGTGGCGGTAGGACTTTATCCTTAGGTCCTGTGATATGAAAAGAGAGAAAATAAGGCTTTCCATTCCTATCCTCAAACCCGAAGACCGCAATGTTTCCTCCCAATAAAATCATTTCAGTGGTCAACACATTCTCTGGTTTATCGTTGATATGTTCATTGACCAGGATGAGGAAATCACCTTTGTTTTTCCAGTCAAGAAGATGGATATAAACTTTGTATTCATTGCCGTTTAAACGAAAGAAATGGCTCACCGAGCTTTTTTCTTTAACAGCGAATTCCAAATCGGCTTCAGTCAATAGATTCACACTCTCTAGATTAAACACTCTACGGATATGTTCTTTCTCCTCTTCTAAGGCAAAATCGATCTGCATACTGGCCGTCAAAGTGGGACGCAGATAGGATGAGGTTACGAATCGGGGCGGCTCCATCATTCCTTCCTTTATCCCTTCAAAAACTCTAAGCTTTATATCCAGCAAGCTCTCTGAGGCCTGAAGGGAGAGAAAAGGAAAAACCATTAAAAAGATCATACCCAACACAAATTTTTTCTTGCTCATAAAAATCCTCCTTTAAATATTTTCTTCAGCCCAGATGATGATCATATTCGAATCCTTGGGTTGTAAAAGAAAGGCCCGGGCTGGCTTGTCATGGACTCGAATGTATTTAATCTTGAAGGGACGACCCAGTTCCTCTGAAGGCTTGCCAATATGGGCAGGCCAAAAAAGCCATAATCCGATAATCACGACAGCAACTAAGCCGGCGGCTCCGACAGCCAATCCCCAGCGCGGCAGGCGGAATCCTTTCTCTTTTCTTTTTTCTTCAGTAAGCCGGACTTTAATCTTAGGCCACAGACCTTCGAGATTTCCAACTTCGGCTTCCTGAATCAATAAAGACTTGGTTTCTCCAAGGCTGGCTAGATTCTCCTGACAGGAGGGACAGTTTTGGATGTGCTTCCGCAGGAGAAAATCCTGCCCTATCTTCAAGGGAATTATTGAAAAGAGAAAATTAACCATTCGACAGCGAAACATTTTCTTTCTCCAATTTGTTTTTGATTTTTTTTCGGGCCTTGAAGAGCAAGACTCGAGCTGTACTGGAAGAGCACTTTATGACTTGCCCTATCTCTACACCCGAATACCCTTCGCTGGCCCAGAGGCAGAGGACAACTCTCTCTTTAGGGCTCAAACCTTGTAGAATGTTCTGGGCTAGAGATTGGCTTTCAGAACTGGAAGAGGACTGAACACTCGCCCTGTTGGAATATTCTTCTTTCATCTTTTTAAAAAAGCTAAAAAAGCGCCTCCTCTTCCTCAAAAGGTCTAAACATCTATTGGAGAGAATCGTGTAGAACCAGTTCCTGAAAGACCCTTGGAGGTCGAACTTATTTAGATTGAAATAGACTCGGATAAATGTCTCCTGGCAGGCATCTTCAGCATCTTCTCTGTTGCCCAGTATATTAAAAGCTAGGGCCATGGCTTTAGTTTTGTATCTATCCACCATTTCTTTAAAGGCCTCTGCCTCTCCTTCTAGACAGCTTGAAATCAACTGTTTTTCATTCATACTAATATTTTATAATTTATTACGCCTCAGCATCAAAAAGCGTTTATGTGAATATACAGGCAGTAATATTTCTTCATTGACAGGGTATGTTTCTTCTATCTATTATTATCTACAGAGCAGGTCAGAAGATGGGAATTGAATAAAAATGAGCCGAACTCAATTCAGTCCCAAAAACCAATTTCCTATGTTCTAAGGAGTCGATGGATTACCTGCAATTCATCGCTCGAGTGACCTCCCACATCCCCGATAAGGATCAAGTCATGATTCGTTATTACGGCCTTTACTCTAATGCTCATAGAGGCAAGATGCGTAAGGCAGGAGTTGATCCCTCTCATCCCCCCATCATTGAAGATGAGCCAAACTATGTGCCCTCCAAATGCTGGGCAGAGATGATTCGCAAAGTCTATGAAGTCGATCCTTTGCTTTGTCCTTCATGTGGCGCCCAGATGAGAATCATCTCTTTTATCGAAGAGCCGAAGGTTATCGACAGGATCATCGTTCACCTCAAGCTGACCTTTGACGCTGAACGGCCACCTCCGCCCCAAGTTGTCCAACAGCAACTCCTGATGGCAGCTGAGGAGAGAGGGGAGTATTTCTGAGGGCCTCTGTGGCTGTCTTTTTGTCAATTCAGGGATGGAGTCTAACTTAAACTTGATGGTGTGGTGGCCTCGGTCGATTTGTCCCGCTTTTTGAGTCGTTGACCTTGCCGTTTTGGATGTGATAATTCTATTTTATACTGCTAGTGAGTGGAAATTGTGAATATTTGTGATGGATTTAATGCAAGGCCAAAAAGGAAATTCTTCTATGATGATGAGTGATTGTGACTTGATGCTCTATTTCATATATTTGCGGGGGCTTTCAACATCTCGACGGCATCCATCACCGGGGCGCTCTCAATTTTCATGATGTCATTCCTGATAAAGTTCGCTTTTAAAATGAGGGCGGGGTCCGCATCATGGGGAATATCGGTCAATTGAAAACACCGCTGTGATATCTCAATGTTCTCGCATACGGCCAAAAATCAAGGCTAGTACCACTGACATGACAATAACACCCAGAACAAGCATTAATGCAGCTAAGCTAAACCCAACCTGAAACTGACCAACGCCAAAAACCAACGCGTACCCAATAAGGAAGTTGACCACTCCCCAGATAACATTGACCACCGGTGGCGATTCTCCCTTAGCTATAGGCTTGGCAAAAGGAGTTCGGAACTTCTTTCCCGATATGCCGTGTATGAAATGGGGTATTCCGTTGGCAAGGAAGGCACCGGCAAAGAAATATGCTAAAAAAGTGTACCAGGTCATGTTCAGCTCCTAAGGCTTTACAGGTCTTGTTTTAAGGACACCACAGCCCACTTCTCTCGGTAACTACCCCCTTGTTCCACTCTGAACCCTTCAAGTATTTCCTCCCACTCCGCTTTGCCCACAAAACCAAGAGGAGGAGGAAAACCCAGGCTAAGGTACACCTGTCCTTTTAGCTTGAGGATACGCTTTATTTCGTTCACAGCAGATTGTCTGTGGTCAGCCATAGAACATAACAGACCATTGGCAAGAACGAAGTCGACCGACCTGTCTTTTATAAAGCTCACGTCGGAGGCAGATGAAGCGTGTGCTTCGATGTTGCGGTAGCCGCTTTTCTTGACCTTTTTCTCTAAAGCTCGGATACACTTTTTACCCAAATCAACTGCGTAGACCTTTCCTTCAGGACCAACGAGTTCAGCCAAAGCGAGCGTATAGTATCCTGAGCCACAACCAAGGTCAGCAACCACCTGACCATTTTTAACGAAGGGTCCAATGAGTCTTTGAGGGGGTTCAAACAGCCTTCTGATTGGATCCAGAAGCGCAGGTGGTCTCCTCAAGAATAACCAGCCTGACGCTCGCGACTTTATTTGGTCTTTTGGCTGTTTCTCTATCCCAACTTTATGTTTCTCTTCCCTCATATCCCTTTCATGAACCTACCTTAACTCCTGATATATATGTTCTCTAGAAAATACTCTAATCCAGATTATTTCTTTTTTTACATTTAATGGTTGTTACCTCACATTTTTCAACTCTATTTCTTCTTTTCCAAGAATTCTCGTAACATCGTTACTTCACTACAGATTATAACGAGGACAGCCCAAAGAGCCAGTATAAACCACATTATTGGTGTGAAACCACCAAACGTTAGGTTTAAAGCTGCGGTAACAATACCGACAATTAGCCAAGCAGCTACCAGCCATTCAAGAATATTCCGTATCAGTTTTTGATTCATTGTTACACTTCCTTATTGGATTATAGCCTTCTGTCTAGCCTCTAGGTTATTTCTATGTTGGAGTTGAGTTTAGTTCTCCCCTTAGGGTTTGTCAACAGAAAACGAAAAAAGGAACCAAAAATATCTACTAAACCACCGCGAATAGCGCCTAAACAACCATCTATTTCACCACGCCCACCGCGCATATCAACTAGATTTCCGAGAATCTCACCTAAAATGCCAAAATTGAGATGATGGATTATAGCATGTCGATTACTTCCTGGAACAGCCTTTTTATTTCCATGTCGTTCGTATTTTCTATAATTATCAGGCATTTATTGATGTACTTCTCGTGGTCGATTTCATCAATTGATTGCTCCTTGGCTCGATTCAAGCAGTTAAAAACCGATGAATTAAGAGTTGTATTAGAAATTAAGCTATATTGGTTTTGGTTATTTTTGCCACAAGATCAGCAGTTGGATCAGGACAGCGAACAAATTCAGTTGTAACTCCGTTCTCATTGATTACTTTTTCGTAAGGAGTTCCTTCGTATTTCCAGGGTAATGTCACACCACGTTCAAGGCATAATATAAAATCATGCATGCTGGACCGCAGCCAGGAACACAGTTTCATGTAATCCTCAGGATATCTGAATTTCTCTCCTTTTTTATGACACCAGCTGTCTTCTCTCGCCTCAAATATTTCTATCTCTATTTTATACTTCTTTTTTTGCTGTCCATCCATGTTACCGAAAGCCAGGCTTGAACCTGCAGCTACAAAACAGGCAACACTGCATCCTGTTTTACATAGGAATTCTCTTCTCTTCATTTTTTCGCCTCCAGTTTTTGGTCTCTTTATGATTTTAACAGACAGGTGGCACGTGGGAAAGGTCTATTTTAAGCAATATCTGGAGTGAAAAATGAATAGATTAGACAAATTAAGCACAAAAGCGCTGATCAGGTTGTGGATCGAAGTACAAAATCGTAAACAATTGCTTTATTTCCAAAATTTAAATCCTAAAGGAGGACACTACACTCGAGAGCAGAAGGAATATGCGGTTGAAAAAGTAGCAACTATTGGTGTGAGAGCAACATCACGACTTCTACATGTTCCTAGAAGGACAATTCAGAGGTGGCTAAGGGCAGAGGGAATCATTGTTAAACGATGTCCTGATTGGGTTTATAATTGAGCATACTGGAGGAAGAAGAGAAGGGAGAAATGGGAAAGAATAATGTTATATAGAAAATGACGCCACTTAAAAATGGAATGTCTGAAATAAGTACCAGTCTTACAGACCGGGTGTCACTGGTTCGATCCCAGTCCCGCCCACCAGATATTCTTTCAATTTTCCAGAGAAAAAGAGACTCTTGCACCTAGGTCTCCTTTAAGCACCATTAAGCCTAATTAAGCGGGTTTGCACGAATTCTGTTGCACATCTGTAACATGGGAGTAAGTCTATATTTAGAATTACTTCGTTGATTGGAGACGTTAAGCAAAGAGCTTTTATATTGTAAACCATTTCTTCTGGAAAGCGTAATATTAATATAGGGGATATGTTTGTGTATTTAGTCTCAAATCCAGATAAATCTGGCCGTTTTTATGACAAGATTCACATCGATATTGAGAGGAGGCTGATGTGAAAATATTGAGATTATTCACCTTCTTTATACTGATGTTATCGTCTTTCTTACTGATGAGGGCTCTAAAAGTGGAGCAAAAAGTGGTTGAAGCCATCAGGGCTGTAGAAGAAATAGAAATCGACGGATTTTTAAAGGAAAACACATGGCAAACCCAAGGATACAGTGATTTCACACAGAGAGACCCTAAAGACGGTGAACCCCCGACAGAAAAAACTGTCTTTTGGGTGGCTTTTGATGATGAAGCCATATATGTTGCGGCCCGGATGTTTGATTCTGATCCAGATAAAATTGTCAGTCGTCTGAGCCGAAGGGATGATTCTGTTGATTCAGACTGGTTTATCTTTTCAGTAGACCCTTATTATGATCGACGCAGCGGATATCAATTTGCCGTATCCCCTGCCGGTTCTATCATAGACTGGACCATCTATAACGATGAATTTAGGGATACCAACTGGGATGGTGTTTGGGAAAGCGCCGCTCAGATTGATGAGAAAGGCTGGACCGTTGAAATCCGCATTCCTTATAATCAATTGCGTTTCAAGAAAAAGGATAACTATACATGGGGTGTCAACTTCCGCCGTATCATCCAACGGAAAAACGAAGAGGTGGTTTTTTCATGGGCTCCCAAGGAAGAAAGCGGGTTTGTCTCTCACTTCGCCAAACTGGTTGGGATGAGTGACATTAATCCCGGCCGCTTAATCGAACTCCTCCCTTTCACCGCGAACAAAGCCGCTTTCAGTCCTGAAGAAGAAGGCAATCCATTCGAGACAGGAAAATCCTTTGTTGCCAACGGTGGTCTCGATATGAAGGTGGGATTAAAAAGCAATTTGACGCTTGATCTAACCGCTAATCCGGATTTTGGCCAGGTTGAGGTTGATCCGGCAGTCATCAACCTCAGTGCAGCTGAAACCTACTACGAGGAAAAGAGACCTTTCTTTATCGAGGGGTCCAACATATTTTCATTTGGCTACGGTGGGGCCACCAGCCATTGGGGAGTGAATTGGGCAAGTCCTCATTTTTTTTACAGCCGGAGAATCGGCCGTCCTACCCGGATTTATGTCGATTCAGAAGGCTATGTTAAATATCCGGATTGGTCAACTATCCTTCTGGCAGCGAAAATAACAGGGAAAATTGGTAAGGACTGGAATTTAGGTCTATTAAGCGCCCTCACAGAAAGAGAACATGCTGATATTGATTTGAACGGGCAGCGTCTTTCTGAGGAAGTCGAGCCCTTCACATATCATGGAGTCTTGAGAGCACAAAAAGAATTTAATCAAGGAAAGCAGGGATTGGGATTTATCACCACCGGTGTGGTCAGAGATCTCCAAACGGAAATCCTGGAGAATAGTCTAAACCGGAACTCTTTTAGCCTGGCTCTTGATGGGTGGACCTTCTTGGATAAAAATAGAACGTGGGTATTCTCAGGTTGGTTTGGAGGGACCCGGGTTTCAGGAAGTCAAACAGCCATTTTTAATCTCCAGAAGTCTTACCCCCACTATTATCAACGGCCAGACGCCACCCATGTGGAATTGGATGAGGAGGCCACTTCCATGAGCGGTTGGGCAGGTCGATTACTCATAAACAAGCAGAAGGGAAACATCATGTTCAACGCAGCTCTAGGAGCCATTTCACCGGGTTTTGATTCAACGGATATGGGCTTTCAATGGACAGGGGATGTCATCAACGGCCATGTCATGGTGGGATACCGCTCTCTCCATCCTGGGAAACTTCTCCGAAACTGGAGTCTGTACGTATTTACCCAGCGGAATTACGATTTTGGAGGGAATAAGATTGGTGAACAGCGCCTGATTCTATTCTCCAATTTCCAGTTTCTCAATTATTGGAGTGCCTATTTTCAGATGAGCGTTAATCCAGAACGATGGTCCAGCACTCTCACAAGGGGAGGCCCGCTGACATTAAGCCTTGCTTACACCTGGTTTGACTTTTCGCTAAGCAGTGATGAGCGTAAACCTGTTGTTTTTTATTTCGGTGGATTTTATCACACCGGAAAATCCGGTGATCAAGCATGGGTAGGTTATACAACCCTGCAGTGGAGGCCAAAGAGCAATATCAGCCTTTCTCTTTCTCCTGAATATTCCTCTGATAATATTGTTGCCCAATGGATCACTCGAGTCGAAGACGAATTCATGACCGAAACCTACGGAAACCGATACATCTTTGCTCATATCGATCAAAAAACCTTATCCTGTAGCCTCCGCTTGAACTGGATTTTCACGCCAAAGCTCAGCCTTCAGGCCTATATTCAGCCCTTTATCGCTGTAGGTGATTACGACAGGTTTAAAGAATTAGCACGGGCTAAGAGTTTTGATTTTAATGAGTTCGGAGATGGAGATTCCACAATTTCCTACAAGGATGGAACGTATACTGTTGATCCTGACGGCCCATACCCAGCCCAGGCTTTTTCCTTCAGCAATCCTGACTTTAATTACAAATCCTTGCGCGGCACGATCGTCTTACGCTGGGAATACAGACCTGGGTCCCTACTCTATTTGGTTTGGACTCAAAACCGCGCCGATTATGCCAACCCAGGAGATTTTAGATTCGGCAGGGATTTTGGAAACCTCCTCACCGCCCCTGGTGATAACATCTTCATGATAAAACTCACCTACAGGCTGAAATTGTGATTTTTGGATTACCCCTGTAAAATGAAGGAAATCCAAGCGGACTAGATGAAAATATACTCATTCCTTTGTAGATAAGATTTCATGACCATAGACACACATTTGCTACGAGATTAGTAAAGAGAGGAGTTGATTTGATTACAATTCAAAATTTATTTGGTCATCACAGCGTTCTAGTTACTCAAAGATACACTCATTCCAATTATGACAGGAAGAGAAATGCTGTAAATCTATTAGGGATTTTCATCCCATTTTGGGCCTAAAAAGGGGGAGTAATTTCCCGTTTTCCATTTAGGGGCAAATTTCACTATATCAGGCAAACTTAAAGCAAGCTTAATTATTTAATTTGACTCTTATCTCTGTAATTGCTATTCTTTTGACACCCCAGCTTGGAAGAAATGAAGTGGGAATTAAGTGTCCTAAGTGTCAATTTGAAAATCCCCAGGGAATGCATTATTGCATTGACTGCGGAGCCCAACTGTCTCCTTCGGATGAGATCTTTGAAACAAAAACAGGAACCACTCAGATGCCTATATTAGAGTTAAAAAGAGGGACAACTTTCGCCAGGAGATACGAAGTTATCGAGGAGGTCGGTAGGGGTGGTATGGGAAGTGTTTACAGAGTAGTAGACAAGAAAATAAACGAAGAAGTGGCCTTAAAGCTCCTCAAACCAGAGATTGCCTCTGACCAGGAAACCCTTGATCGATTCAGAAACGAGTTAAAATTGGCCCGAAAGATTTCCCATAAGAATATATGTCGCATGTATCATATAAGTGAAGAGGAAGGAACTTATTATATCACTATGGAGTATATTGCTGGAGAGAGTTTGAAGAGCATGATAAGGATGACTGGACAGCTGAGTGTGGCCACAGCTATGAATATAATGAAGCAGGTCTGTGAAGGATTGGCAGAAGCGCACGGATTAGGAGTCGTCCACCGAGATTTAAAACCTCAAAACATCATGATAGATAGAGAGGGGAATGCGCGGATTATGGATTTCGGAATAGCCCGGTCGATGAAGACAAAGGGAATAACAGGTGCTGGGGTGATGATAGGGACACCTGAGTACATGTCCCCAGAACAGGTGGAGGGAAAGGAGGTAGACAATAGGTCGGATATTTATTCATTGGGTGTGATTTTGTATGAGATGGTGACGGGGCAAGTGCCTTTTGAAGGAGATACGCCTTTCATTATTGGCGTGAAACATAAAAGCGAAAAGCCTAAAAATCCTAAGGAGATTAATGCTCAAATACCTGATGATCTAAGCCGTGTGATACTGAACTGTTTAGAAAAGGATAAAGAGAAGAGATATCAGGAAACAAATGAGCTTCTTTCTGAATTAAGCAAAATAGGAAAAGGGAAACCTGAGAAAGAAAGAATTGGTGAAATGAAACTGGAAAAATCTATTGCTGTGCTCCCTTTCACAGATTTAAGCCCAAAGAAAGATCAGGAATATTTCTGTGATGGCATGGCAGAAGAACTGATCAATTCATTGTCCAAGATAAGTGATTTAAGGATTGTTGCGCGTACTTCAGCTTTTTCATTCAGAGAGAAAGATTTAGACGTCCGTGAGATTGGCAGGAGACTGAATGTAGAGACGATTCTAGAAGGTAGCGTACGAAAGGCAGGCAACCGACTACGCATCTCAACCCAGCTTATAAACGTCGCCGATGGCTACCATATCTGGTCAGAGAAATACGACCGAGATATGGAAGATATTTTTGCCATCCAGGATGAAATCTCTCTAGCAATCGTTGACAAACTAAAGGTAAAGCTCTTGGGAAGAGAGAAGGTGAAACTCGTGAAGCGTTACACGGACAATCTGGAGGCTTATAATTTGTATTTGAAGGGCCGCTACTTCTGGAACAAGCGCTATGAAATTGGAGTGAAGAAGGGACTCGAGTACTTCCAACAGGCAATCAAGAAAGATAATGGCTATACGCTAGCCTATTCTGGGCTGGCCGACTGCTATTGTATCCTATCTTGGTACGGTGATTTCCCTCAAAAAGAGGCTTATCAGAAAGCGAGGGAAGCAGCACTTAAAGCGCTAGAGATTGATGATATGCTTGCCGAGGCGCATACCTCCCTCGCTTTTATTAAATTATTAGCTGATTGGGATTGGGCTAGTGCAGACAGAGAATTCAAACGAGCCATAGAGCTAAATCCCAACTATACAACCGCTCACCACTGGTATTCATTCTATTTGTTTTTCAGGGCTCGATTCGATGAAGCCATCGAAGAGATGAAAGAAGCCCTTGAATTGGATCCTTTCTCTTTAATAATAAATTGTGATCTCGGATGGGTGTATTACTACGCCCGCCAATACGACCAGGCAATAGAAGCCTTGCAGAAGACACTGGAGATGGATCCTAATTTTGTTTCTGCGCATAGTTTTCTGGGAAGAGTGTATTTACAAAAGTCAATGTATAAAGAAGCTCTGGCAGAATTTCGAAAAGAAAAGGAACCTTCAAGAGGCTGGATGCAGAATGTAGAGACCTTGCTCGCGATCGCTTATCTGAAGATGGGTAAGAAAAAAAAAGCGCAGCAAGTTCTGGATGATATGATAGAACGGACGAAGCAGGAGTACGTCTCGCCATATCACATTGCTCTTCTTTGTTTTACACTCGGAGAAAACGATCTTGGCTTTGAGTGGCTAGATAAAGCGTATAAGGAACGTAATCATTGGCTGCTCTATCTGAATGTAGAACCAATGTTTGACACTGTTCGCTCAGACCCGAGGTTCACTAGGTTAATAAAGAAAATAGGGTTGGAATAATAATAGACAGAACTTTGAGGTCAATCGAGAGAGCAACACCATGTTTTGGAAGAAATCGGTCCTGTCACTTTTAGTATTGGTCTGTTTTTCCATGCTCGGCTGCGTGACAGCGATGATCGATTCTTTTACCGGAGAAGATGTCGCCCGCGAGATCCGAGTGAATGGTCTACCTGCAACTGCGACGGTGCTGAAAATCTGGGAGACGGGTGTCAGGGTCAACGATAATCCAGTTGTTGGATTTCTCCTTGAAGTCCATGCAGAAGGGCTGCCGCCGTATAAAGCAGAGACCAAAGCGCTCATCTCAATTCTTTTGATTCCCCAGATCCAACCTGGAGCCGTGTTGAAGGTAAAGTATGACCCGGAAAATCCAGAAAGAGTCGCCCTCGACTTAGTCCCAGTATCATATTTTTAGCGATTTTAAGTGATTTTTGTCACATATGTGGCACACGGAATTTTGTGGTAAAGTCCATAATTCGAAAAGTTTCTTTTTTCTAGAATTAATATTTGTTAATCATCTATGTATTGGGAAGAGAAATCGCTCAGAATCATTTGTGTTGATTAGTAAGCATTATGTCCACTCATTGAATTTATAATTTGAAAAATATAAATTAGGTAGAAAAATTCACGAAAAATGAGAAATAGTTTTTTGTCAAAAGATATTTCCGAAGAGTCCAAAGCTGCTTTCTGTCGATTTGAGCCGAGGAATCTGTGCTTTGGAGCAGTTAATCCTTTAATAGATTTGAAATTAAGTGTTCAAGACTCACGAACTCAACCATTAGTCCGTTGAATTCACGACGAAATGTGTGCTTAACATCATTAGCAACTACATAATTCTTTCCATTTTTATATGAACGCCGGAAGGCTTTTAAGCCGGAAGGTTCAAAATGATCGGCTGACCACTTACATTCAATGGCCATCACTTTTTTTACACTCTTCTTCCAGATGAAGTCAACTTCGTGGTGCCGTTTATCACGCCAGTACAGCATTCTCCGGTTCTGAAGGCTTGCCTGTATTTCATTGAGGACATAATGCTCCCATAGCAATCCCAAATCCTCATCACGAAGCTTCTCCCATCCTTTGTAATAACAAATAAATCCGGTATCAAAAGCATAAACCTTGGGTGCAGAAACGATTTCCGTTGCCTTTCTGCTGCTGAATGGACGAATAACATGCATAACAAACGTATTCTCGAGAACAGAAAGGTAGTTGCTGATTGTTGTCCGACTTACCTCACACGGAATAGCAAATTTCGAGGCCTCAAAAATCCCACCAGACTGCATAAATAGGAGTTCTGTAAACCGTTGAAAAGAGAAACGACGCTCCAATCGAAATAACTCCTGAATATCTTTAGCCCAGTATTCATCCATCCATTCCTGAAATTCTCTCTCAGGATATTCCTGAGACAGAAAGAAAGGAGGTAGTCCCCCTCTGTATAGGCGGTGCTTGAGTCCTGTCTTTCCAAAATCTTGGAGGTCATCAGAAATCAAGGGTGGAAGCCATATTTCGAACTTCCGGCCTGTCAGTGTGTCCCTAAATTTGGAAGAGGCACCAAGAGAAGAAGATCCAGTAGCGATAATTTTTGTCTCCGGATAATGGTCAGCAGAGATTTTGAGTAATTCGGATGGATTTTTTAGGCGGTGGATTTCATCAAGAACGATCTTCTTTCCTTTACATGACTCCAAAAAAGCTTCCGGGTCTTCCATCTCGCGTCGTGTCCAGGGTAACTCACAATCAAAGTATGAAATATCAGATAAGGATTGGCACAGACAGGTCGTGCCTACCCGTCTCACGCCAGATAGCCAAAGAACAGAACGTTTTCCCCATGAATCTTCGATTAATTT
>JBGVTE010000101.1:0-15127 GCA_041862375.1 Candidatus Aminicenantaceae bacterium | reverse complement strand
GAATGAACATATCACAAGTTGACATTCCTTTCTTAAATAATTATCCTTAAGTCGCTTTAGAAAGAGAAAAAAGTGGCAACAAAATGTCCTGAATGTCAGTTTGATAATCCCTCGGATTCAAAGTACTGTAAAGAGTGCGGTACCAGACTTCCTTCCCCTGATAAAATTCAAGCTTCTCCCACCAAGACCATTGAAACACCTAAAGAAGAATTAACCACAGGATCTACCCTTGGAGGAAGATACCAGATTATAGAGGAGCTGGGCAAAGGCGGCATGGGAAGAGTCTACAAGGCTCACGATACTGAAATAAATGAAAAAATCGCCATTAAACTTATAAAACCCGAGATTGCTGTGGATAAAAAGGCTATTGAACGATTCAGGAATGAGCTGAAGTTTACAAGAAAAATCAGACACAAGAATGTCTGCCAGATGTATGACCTCGGTAAACACGAAGGAGCACATTACATCACCATGGAATACGTTCCAGGAGAGGATTTAAAGAACACGATAAGAAGAGTAGGGCCGGTAGGCGCAGGAAAAGCTCTCTCTATAGCCAGGCAGGTGTGCGAGGGATTGGATGAGGCCCACCGCTTGGGAGTAGTGCATCGGGATTTAAAGCCTCAGAACATCATGGTAGACAGAGAAGGGAATGCGCGGATAATGGACTTCGGTATAGCCCGTTCCCTTAAGACAAAAGGTATAACAGGTGCTGGAGTGATGGTCGGGACACCGGAGTACATGTCCCCAGAGCAGGTAGAAGGGAAGGAAGTCGACCTGCGTTCGGATATCTATTCTCTTGGTGTAGTTTTGTATGAGATGGTAACAGGAAGCGTGCCCTTTGAGGGCGATACTCCTTTCACCATAGGCGTAAAACAAAGGAGTGAGATTCCAAAGGATCCAAGAGAGCTTAATTCTCAGGTGTCTTCAGACTTAAGCCGCGTAATTCTCAAATGTTTGGAAAAGGATAAGGATAATAGGTATCAGAGCGCAGCAGAAGTCTGCTCAGAACTAACCAACATAGAAAAAGGCATTCCAACGACTGAAAGGGAAATCCCAAGGCGAAAGCCCATAACTTCACGAGAGATAACTGTAACATTCGGCCTGAAAAAGCTTCTTATCCCTGCTTTGGTTTTTATTGCACTTGTCATTTTAGGAGTGGTTATCTGGCGACTTATTCCTCAAAAGGAACCAGTGCTTGCGCCAAAAATTGAGAACTCGATAGCGGTGATTAGCTTCAAGAATCAGACAGGAGATAAGGCCTACGACTATTTACAGGAGGCAATCCCTAACCTTCTAATCACAAATCTTGAGAATACAGGATATCTTTATGTAGCCACGTGGGAGAGAATGCGTGACCTCCTCAAGCAAACAGGAAAGGAGGACACAGAGATCATCGATAGAGACTCGGGCTTTGAGCTGTGTCGCAGGGGAGGTATTGAGGCTATTGTTCTGGGTAGTTTTATTAAAGCAGGCGATATGTTCGCCACAGATGTGAAAATTTTAGATGTCGGGACCAAGAAATTGCTGAAGAGTACCAGCTCGAAGGGCAGAGGAGTTGATAGTATTTTAGAAACGCAAATTGATGATTTGAGCAGGGAAATTTCTCAGGGGATAGGAATTGCCAGACAAAAGATTAAAGAAGCAAATTTGCAGATTGCTGATGTAACGACCACTTCAATGGAGGCTTATAACTATTTTATAAGAGGAAGAGACGACTATGAAAAGTTCTATTGGGAGGAAGCCCGAAAGTTTCTCGAGAAGGCCATCGCGCTTGATCCGAATTTTGTTTCGGCCTATCTCTATCTCGTTCATACATTTACTCGATTAGGCGATACAGAGAATGCAAATGAGGCCTTGAAGAAAGCCAAAGATTTATTAAGAAAAGCCACAGAGAAGGAAAAACTTTATATTGAAGCATCATATGCATACGAAATAGAAAGAAATCAAGAAAAATACATTCGCATCCTTAATAAGCTGGCAGAAAAATTTCCCAAAGAAAAACAGGTTCACTACTGGTTGGGTTATTATTACCAGGGCGCAGGCAGTATTAATGAAGCAATAGAGGAATATAAAAAAGGTCTCGAACTTGATCCTGACTATGGACTTTTTCTCAATCAGCTTGGCTACATTTATTCTCAATTGAGAGAATATGAGAAGGCAATGGAATATTTTAAGAGGTATGCATCCGTATCACCCGGGGATGCTAATCCCTTTGACTCTATGGGCGATATGTATTTCTTTATGGGTAGACTTGATGATGCAATAGTGAAATATAAAGAAGCTTTAGAAGTTGAGCCTGATTTTCTCTCAAAAGGCAAAATCGGGTACATGTATGCATTAAAGGAAAATTATTCTGAAGCTTTGAGATGGATTGAGCAACATACTGCTGAGGCTTCGACGCCAGGCATAGATGCAGATAGGTATATGTGGAAGGGATTATATGATTTCTGGCTCGGGAGATTCAAGGAGGCCCTTTCCAATCTTCAAAAAGCAACAGAAATTGCGGAATCATTAGGAAATAAGGATTGGATAGCTCTTGCTCAGTGGGTAAAAGGTTGGATGCATTATGACAGGCGAGAATTTGATCTGAGCAGGAATGCGTTTGACTTTGATATGGAAGGCCTTCCCCAATTCACGCCGTTTTTTAAAGCTGTGAAAAACTACTCTCTTGGATTAGTGAATCTAAAGGAAGGAGAAATAGAATCTGCAAAATCCAGGCTTTCTGAGATTGAGTCTTTTATACCAAAGGGTGGTTTTCAAAAAGACTGGATAAGATCCCGTTATGACCTGCTCTTGGGAGAAGTGTTGCTTGCAGAAGGTTCTATCAGGAAAGCCGTCACTGTTTGCGAGAACATATCGCCTTCCGGCATGGCTCCTGCACCTCATTTTACCGATTTCATAATCTGCTATAATGTACCCTTCCTAAAAGATGTATTAGCAAGAGCTTATCTAAAAAATGGAGATTTAGACAAAGCCATCGCCGAATACGAGAAGTTGATTATTTTTGATCCAGATAGAGAGGGACGATTCCTTATCCATCCTCTTTATCATTACAGATTAGCTAAATTGTTCGAGAAGAAAGACCAGAAAATTAAGGCCATCGAGCATTACAAGAAATTCCTCGACCTCTGGAAAGACGCTGATCCTGGAATTCCTGAGGTCGAGGATGCAGGGAAGAGGCTGGCTGTATTATAAGGTCAAAGCACCTAAGATCTATATTTCCAAAATTAAATTGGGATGTAATTACCCATAAAGAGAATGAAGAATGAACGCGTGAGGATATTAAAAAAAGGAGAAGAGAAATCAGGACCGATAATCTACTGGATGAGCCGTGACCAGCGTGCTGATGACAATTGGGCGCTTTTCTTCGCACAAGAAATGGCGCTTAAACAAAAAGCATCTCTTGGAGTTATTTTCTGTCTGGTCCCCCAATTTCTCGGAGCTACTATCAGACAGTACGGATTTATGCTCCTGGGGCTGCAAGAAACAGAGAAAAACCTAAAAACAAAAAATATTCCTTTTTTTCTACTTTCAGGCTCACCCGAAGAGGAGATGGCGAAATTTGGGTCGCAGCACGAGGTAAGCACTCTCGTCACTGATTTTGACCCGCTGCGCCTGAAAAGAGTATGGAAAAAAGGTGTGTTGAATAGGATTGACATTCCTGTTTATGAAGTGGATACCCATAATACCGTTCCCTGCTGGATAGCCTCACCTAAACAGGAGTTTGCAGCCTATACCTTCCGTCCAAAAGTGAGACGTCAGCTGACTGAATTTTTAGATGAGTTTCCAAATCTCAAGAAACATCCTTTTTCCTGGAATGAAAAAGTAGAACAGACAGACTGGAGCAGAGTGAAAAAGAGCCTGAAGGTCGATAGAAAGGTTTTAGAAGTTGACTGGATAAAGCCTGGTGAGAGGGCAGCACGTCTAATGCTGAATCATTTTATAGAGCATAAGCTTTCAAAATACGACGTAAATAGAAATGATCCAAATATCGACGGACAATCAAATCTTTCACCTTATCTCCACTTTGGCCAGATTTCTGCCCAGAGAGTTGCACTTGAAATACAAAAAAAGAGCAGAAGCTCCAGCGAACAAAAAGCGTTCTTGGAAGAACTCATCGTGAGGCGGGAGCTAGCGGATAATTTCTGTTTTTACAATGAGCATTATGACAATTTTACAGGCTTTCCTGATTGGGCAAAAAAGACGCTCAATGAGCATCGGCACGACAGAAGGGAATATATTTATTCCCTTGAACAGTTTGAAACAGGGCAGACACATGATGACCTGTGGAATGCTGCTCAGAAGGAAATGGTAAAATCTGGTAAAATGCACGGTTATTTGAGAATGTACTGGGCAAAAAAAATATTGGAGTGGACAGAAACGCCAGAAGAAGCTCTAAGAATCGCCGTCTTTCTTAATGATAAATATGAACTTGACGGAAGAGACCCAAATGGCTACGCAGGCATCGCTTGGTCTATCGGCGGAGTGCATGACCGTGCCTGGTTTCAAAGACCAGTTTTCGGGAAAATACGTTACATGAGTTACAAGGGAGCCCAATCAAAATTTGATGTGAAAGCCTATATTAAAAAAGTCAGTAGTCTGTAATCGGCAAAAGCATTAAACGCCATTTTGTCGCCACTCATGCGGGCAAGCGGTTTTATCCCTTCAGAATATGCCTTCTTGAAAATTCCCAGATGCCAGATAGCGTCTATCAAGCTTGTGAAGGCAAAAGATAGAAGCTAAACCAAAAAATAGCGGACAATATTAATTTAAACCATCCTTTTTGGCTGAAAGAAGTGTAGTGGAAGCACTCATAATCCTAAAAGGTTTGAAAATATGAATTTTAATAACTGCTCTTTTTTTCTAATTAGCTCTTGTTCTAACTTTGTTCTGGAAATTCAGTAGCGACTCTGATGATAACCTGAAACTCCTTTAGTTCACCCTTTCTCACGGCTCCTCGCTGTTCCAGAACTTGGAAAAAATGGACTTTCTCACCCGACGCCAAGACTTTATCAACACCATCTTTTACAGCTTCTGAGAAGCCTACCGGAGAGACTCCGACAAAGTCAATCATTTTAAACATTACCTCACTCCTTTTCTTTATTAGGACTCACAAAGAATTTACCTTTTTTTAGAAAACCAGGGGAAAAAAGCGCTTGTCCTTTTTGCATATTCCTCAAACTTTTTATTACCCTCATATTTTTTTTCTAACATCGTAATGCCTGAAACTCTTAAAAGAAGAAATGTGATTAGCAGAGGGCTGAATAAAGTATAGAATTAAGCATGTTAAGAACTCATTATGTGAGATTATAAAATTTATATTTCTCTCGAGTGAATGACTTACCAAATGCAACTCCTTTGCCAATCTCTTCTGCAACTTGCTTCATACTGTTTTTGCATATCATCTGCTTTTAATTGTGCAATGGTGCCATAATCTTTCAGCCTGAAAAACAAATCAGCATCTTCTCTCCATAAAGCCTGGGTCCATCAAGATAGCTTATCTTCATGACTGATTCATTCTAATAAAAAAATTATAATTAATCTATAGATTATATAAGGTTTTTATAGAAATGTGCCGCCGCTAATTCCAAATTTTTGAAAGATCTTGTTGAAAATTTAAATTTCGTTGAGATAAATAAATCTTTACTGATTAGACAAGCATTAAAATAGATAAAATAAATATGCGTTACTGACGAAGTTAGCGATGGACAGGGAAACCTACAATAAGATGAACTGCGAACATCAAGAATAATAATCAGGATAAAGTAACTTTTTTCAAATTATACGGGAGTTCGGGGCTTAGATAGGTGCAGTCTTGTCTTAGGCGTATTTCTATATTTGACTCTTCCGCGACAAAATTATATCTTATTCTCAGCAACAAAAGGAACGATGACAACCCAGTGTCCTAAATGCAAAACAGAGAATCCGGACGAGTCTAAATTCTGTAATGAGTGTGGACTCCGGCTTGACTCTATTGATCAAATGTCAGCCCCTCCTACGCAGACGCTTGAAGCTCCTCAAGAAAAATTAACCTCAGGCTCTACCATTGTCAATAGATATGAAATCATAGAAGAATTGGGCAAGGGCGGCATGGGGCTGGTGTACCGAGTGGCCGATTCCCTGAATCCGACCCGCCGGGTTGCCCTAAAGAGCATCCGCCGTAAACTTGTCCAGCCCGAGCTCATCGACCGCTTCAAGGCCGAGTTTCGCGTGTTGATCTCGCTGCAGCACCCGAATGTCGCGGCAGCGTATGACTTCGAGTCGCTGCCGGGCAGCGAGGACTATTTCTTCACGATGGAGTTCGTAGAAGGGCGCAATATCTTCCTTGCCACCGAAGGAGTGAGCTGGCAGCAAATCGTCGCTCTGCTGATCCAAGTGTGCCGGGCGCTCTCCTACGTACATAGCCGCAAGCTCATCCATTACGACATAAAGCCTGGCAATGTTCTGGTGAGTGATGAGGGACAGGTGAAGGTGCTCGACTTCGGGCTGGCGGCCGTCAAATCCATCGGTCCAGGGGAGTCAAGAGGTGGCACTCCGGGGTATATGGCGCCCGAGCTGGCCGATCCCGAAGCCCTCGTTGACCATCGTTCCGATCTCTACTCGCTAGGCATCATGGCCTACCAGCTGCTCTGCCGACAGCTCCCCTTCCGTTCCAGCTCAGTGTCTGAGCTTTTTCGAATGCATCGATTTGAGCCGCTTAGTTTCAGCGAATCTGATTGGAAGACAATTCCTTCGTGGCTGCAATCGGTAATTAAGCGTCTGTGCGCGAAACATCCGGCTGATCGCTATCCAACGGCCAATACAGTGATCGAAGATATCAATCGTCAAGGGGGCCTCTCGTACGAAGTGGAGACTTCCGAGACTAGGGAGAGCTACGTTTTCTCCAGCCGCTTCGTTGGGCGCAAGCTCGAGTACGACCGCGTGTGCGATTTCATTGCCCGCCGGACTCGAGGTTCTCCAGGGTTTCCGCCCATGCTGACCGTAAGTGGGCAGAGCGGGACCGGAAAGTCTCGGCTGATGCAGGAGGTGTGCCAAGACGCCCAGCTCTCGCAAATTCTCTTCTGCCAGGGGCGTTGCATCGAGGGGAGCTTTTCTGAGTTCCAACCGTTGGTCCCGATCTTGGAGCTACTGACGCGGCGCGTCGAAAAACTCGGCGGCCTGGAGCTCCTCCGCGAGCATGGTCCGGAGCTAGTGAAGATATGTCAGAGTCTCGGAAAGATCTGGGGCATCGAGCCTTCACCACCTCTCGAGCAGATCCATAGAGAGCGAGTGCGGCTCCAGGAGGTGGTCACCGACTTCCTGATGCGAGTTGCCGATCTGGCACCATATGTTATCTACGTCGACGACCTGCAATGGGCCCTTTCCGGTCTGACCGAACTGCTCGCTGAGCTCATCCGACGCATCGCCATTGGAGAGCGCCACGGTGAGCCTGTTCCGATCGCGCTCCTAGGTACGTACCGGGCGGATGAGGTGTCGGGACGTCCTGTTGAGACGATACGCGATGCTCTCCTGGCTGAGGGGCGTTTTGAGGAGATGAAGCTCGATCCGTTGGGAGTAGCCGCGGTGGGCGAGATGCTCGGTTCGATGTTGGGTGCCGGCGAACCTCCAGAGGATTTCGTAGATCGGGTCGCTCGAGAAACTGACGGCAATCCCTTCTTCGTCGAGGAGTTGATGCGCGCCCTCGTCGAGCATGGGGCGGTCCAGCTCGCTGCCGACTCTTGGGAGGTCAAAAAGGCAGTCAGTGAGATCGAGATTCCGCATACAGTGGCGGAAGTCTTTCGTCGACGGGCGGCGATGCTGGATGATGACCAGCGCGCTCTGCTGAAAGCTCTGGCGGTCTGCGGACGGCCCACTGCCGCGGACGTCTTAGCACACGGGACTCAACTCGATTCAGAGACCTTTCACTCTGCCCTTTCTCAGCTAGTCGAGCGACGTATAGCCCATGAGGTTCCAGGACCAGGCCTTCTCTTTCGTCTTAGTCACGATCGACTTAGGGAGATTATCTATGGAGATATGGAAGCCCGTGCTCGTGCTAACTTGCACCTGACAATGGCCCGTTCCATAGAAGCCATCTATGCGCGAGAGCTGGAGGAGCATATCTTCGACATCGTCGACCACTACAATGCAGCCACAGAACTTCTTATACA
Source organism: Candidatus Aminicenantaceae bacterium (assembly GCA_041862375.1). Lineage (GTDB taxonomy): Bacteria > Acidobacteriota > Aminicenantia > Aminicenantales > Aminicenantaceae > WVZL01. Next base: position 6,980 of record JBGVTE010000101.1, on the reverse strand, counting down.
ACCTGATGACCGGGACAAGGTAGCCCGCTACAACGAACTGGCCGGGCACCGGTCAAAGAAGGAAGGGGCCTTCGAAGCGGCAGGAAAGTACTTCCGTTCGGCGCTGTCGTTGCTGCCCTCCGATTCGTGGTTGACAGACTACGAGAGAATTGCCGCGATCAGTAAGGCATCGGTGGAGGTTGAGTACCTCGGTGACGACCTGGAACAGGCAGAGAGACATTGGAGGACATACGTCGAGCGAGCAAGAACGAACCTGGATAAGGTTGAGGCATACATTGTAAAGATCGATGCCTTGAGCCATATCGGAGAGCAGCATCAGGCTTTAGCTACTGTCCAGGAGGCGTTGCCCCTTTTAGGAGTTCGTTACCCAGCGCGCCCAAGGAAGATATCTGTCGGTCTGGAACTGGTGAAAGCGAAGCGTTTTCTAAAGGGAAAAACGGTCGAAGATCTCATAGCTCAGGACGATCGGAAAAATCCGGTAAAACAAGCTTTGTTTAAGCTTTTAATGAGCGCTATGGCTCCTTCTTTCTTGACATATCAGGAGAATCTGCTAGCCTTCTACGTAGCTAAAGCGGTGCAGCTTTTAGCCACTTCAACCAGTGATCCGAAGGGCTCCAATGCATTGGCTATCTATGCGCATATTCTGCAGGCTGGTCTCGGTAATATTGAAGCTGGCCGCCGAATTGGCAATCTGGCGCTTAAATTGTTGCGCAGCTATGACGATCCTGTGGCTTCAGGAAGCGGCCTGTTCATGCTTTCTGCATTCGTTTTCCCGTGGACACGCCCCCTTAAAACGCTCACGCAACTTCTGCTTGAAGGTCATCGGGAGAGCATGAAAGGAGGCGATTATCTCTTTGCAGGTTATAACCTCAATGTTGCGATCACGCAGCAATGCATGTATTCCGAATCTATAGAGGAGTCGGTCCACTTCTTAGAGAAGCATGAAAGCTATCTCCTCCGCCTCAACAATCCTCACACCATCACCGAAATTACCGCTCTACGCCAAATGCTGCGGCAGCTATCCGGCCTGACGAAGAATTTTTCGACTTTCGATGATGACGAATTCAGCGAAGATCAGTTTCTCAAATATATCATAGAGATCGACGATCCTATACCGATCGGCTTCTTCTTCGCATTCAAACTCAAAGCCCTATTCATAATGGGATTTTATGAGAAGGCTTTTGAGCTAACAAAGCAGGCTGAGCAAAGGATCGGCGCCACCTGGGGCCAGTTCGTTTTTGCCGAGCACAGCTTTTTTCACTTTCTCACCGTGGTGCGACGGATTGCCGATGCCGATAGAAGAGAGAGGCATCGACTGCAACGCGACCTCAACAAGAAATTGAAGCTCATGAAGAAATGGGCTGGCTTCTGTCCCCAAAACTTCGCGCACAAGCAGCTCCTTTTGGAAGCAGAGTTAGCCCGAATAGGGAATGAAAGTTCTGAAGCACAGCGCCTGTACGAAGAAGCTGTAACGAGCGCCCGTGAAGCCGGATTCCCTCTTAACGCAACTCTGGGCTGCGAGCTGGCGGGTCGTTTCGAGCTCGAACGAGGCCGGGAGGACGAGGCGGCAACGTGGTTGCGTACGGCCTGTAACGGTTATGCAAAATGGGGAGCCCAGGCAAAAGTGAAGGCCATGGATGAAGAATTCAAGACGATCTTGACCTCTGGATAACCACGCTTTCAGCGCGCTACAACAAGAGATCTCGAGAAATCGAAGAGTTCACAAAGCCTTCAACCGGATCATTGATCTTTATGAAGCATGGAAAAACAAGAAAATGCCTATGAGTATTGTTAACTACTTATGTGGAATGGACTTGAAAATGATCAGCAAAGCATTGATAAGGGAAACAAAGCTAAAGCCCTTGGCATTATGATAAATTTCTTGAGCTCTGGAAGGATGCCAATCCAGGGATAGCGGAGGTAGAGGATGCGAGGGATAACACGCAAGTTGTTGAAAATAAAGTGGTGGGCGATGCAGGATTTGAACCTGCGACTTCTACCGTGTGTAAAAAGCACAAAAGGAATAGAAAGCGAAGAAAATAAGGGATTTCCCCTTTAAACTGTCGAGAATCAGGCGTTTGGGATTTCGAGGCTTTTTGATATTTTTATGGATTTTTCTATATTCCTGACAAATTTTGGTCACAGTTTTAAGCCAGAGCTTTGTAAGGACAGCGATCCTTGGTCTGGCCTCAATTGTTGATTATGATATAGAAATGAGGAATTTGAATTGAAAGCGATCCGAAAGACTGAATAACAACAACGATGCGCGTCGTAAATGTTCTCTTAGTTTTGTGGCAATTTACAGTTGTCTGTTTTTTAAGATATTTAAAACATTTTCCTTTGTCATAAGTTTCAGGTCTGATGGTTTTTCGATAAATGGACGGGTATCTTCAACAGCCTGCTCCCAATTAATATCCTTAAGCCTCCTTGTTACAAGAATGGTCCAGTTTGATTCGGTGATTTCAGGGCCTTTCCAATTTGTCTGAATTAGGGCTTTGTTCAGAAATCTGACATTTGGTTCCGGCCAAGATGGATCGGACAAATACCAGAATAGATCATACAGGTCACGACCCTTTACATAGGAACGGGCGAGGATTGCGTGCAGTTTGCCACTTAAAAGAGATGCCTTATTATAGTGCAACACATTAAGCATCACATAGCGACGAATGACAGATGTTTCAGTTATCCCTCCAGCAGGAGGATTGCTATCAACTTCAAGCTTAACCGAGAGCACTTCTGATTTATGCGGAGAAAGACCAATGTCGTATAGCAATTTGGGGAAGCGGATAAAAGCATATTTGACCGCTCTCCTGTCATTGATTTTTGTGTCTATGCTGTAGGCTTCGGCTTCAAAAGATTTACTTATACTGGCAATGATTTCAGTAAAATTTACAGAAGTCTTTGTGCTTTCTAGGGCAAAATCAAGATCCTCGGAATAACGAGGAAGCATATACAGGAATCTAAGCGCTGTTCCGCCATGAAAAATCCAGGAACGGAAGATGCCGCTTTCCTGGAGAAACTGGAGAATTCTCGCCTGGCAGTATTCCCGCGCTCGGCTTCTTGCCAGCAGTTTGTTGGCCGTTTCGGCGATGATCTGGTTGATCTGTTCTTTCATGATGCCTCTAATTCAGGCATAAGGGCCACAAACCTTCGAGCAGCTCGCAGTAGCTTCTGGCTGCCGCTTCTATCGGCTAATTCAATCAGAAGGTCTGTTTTTAGAGTTTCGGAATTTTGTAACCTTAGCTCCCGCAAATAATCAGGGTTGTCAGAGCCGGGTGTAAGATAAAGCAGGTCCAGAAGCGCCTTTTCCGGCGTCGCGATAAAGGCTGACTGGTCTTCACCGAGGTCAACGGACTGATAGCCAGAAAAAAGTGCCTTTTTGATGTGTTTAAAAATGAATGTACCTAGAGGAGTTAAAAGTTCTTCTGGTCGGCCTGTTGTTATATTGGTAACGGAAGGAACATATTCGGGAATGAGGTCATGATATTCTAAAGCCGATTGTAGACTCACATAGGAAGCTCGTTTAAGCCGATTAGCAACAAGAAACGGATGTGGCCTCGTTTTCTGGTGGCGTTCGGACAGAACATAAAGACTCCGACGAAGCTGGATAAGGTTACCTGATTTAACCCAGCGGGACAACTGTCTTCCTAGGTCGGCGGGATCCACTCCACCTACAATCAGGATGCTTGAGTGAAAGAGCGGCTCTCTTCCGACAATTTGGAGAAGTTCGTCCCATTTCATGGCAATAATATGCCATAAATGGCTTATTATTGCAATAAAATTTATATATCAAATTTCTTTCAGAAATAATTAATGAAAGAGATGATATAAAAATGGTGGGCGATACAGGATTTGAACCTGCGACTTCTACCGTGTGTTATTTCTACATTCAAAGGCAGATTTTAGATGTAACTTATTGTTATTATTTACAATAAGATGCAAAAGTCCTGATTTGCTTATTCTCACCTTTGTTATCCTATTTTTTCCGTATTTAACCTCAAAAAAGGCACAGCTTTAGTCACAACTTTAGACACAAGTTTACTCACAATTTAAGGAGGTAAAAATGGCAAGATTAAATCTTGTAGAGATGGCTGAGAGAGAAGTAAACAAGCTCAAGGAAATCGAGGAAAAGAAAAAAAAAGAACTCCTAGAAATCCAAACACAGCTGAAAGGCTATCAAAAAGCGCTTGATTCATTAAAAGCGATTTCTTCAAACCAAGGCAAAGACATACGAAAAGCAGAGGCAAAGAAAAATAAATTTTCAAGTTCAGAGGCTAATTAATGGCCGCATTAGTTTGCGAAGTTTGTAGGAGTGAATTTCCCTTTCATTTATACAAAACATGTTATAATTGCGATAAAGTAATCTGTCCTTCTTGTACTCGCCAGTATTTAAAGCATCTAGATCTTATGCCCCATATGAGAGCTAGAGTAAAGCTTCCTTTTGCCAAGCATGATGTGTGCTTCCGCTGCTATGAAGAGCTTGAGAGAGAAGAAGAGGAAAAGAGAAATAAAAAGGAAGAAGAGGAACGAGAAGAAGAACGTAGAAAGGAAGAGGAGGAAAAAAATCCTAAATTCAAGTGCGATTTATGCACTGCCCATAGCAATTCAGAAAGAAGCTATACATGGTGGCTTCCGTTAAGTTTTAGCGAATGCCTGAGATGCGGAAGGACGATTTGTAGCGGTTGTACAAGGGATGTTCCGGACTCGCATGATGTAGACACGCAATTTTGGATGCCTTACCAAAGCTTCTTCTACTAGTAATGGACTACCTAATCTCGCCCGATTCTTGGGGCACGAGCTATAGGTAATTCCAGGCGGAGGGAACCCTGTATGAATACCAACAGGTACATCCAACTCCTCACAAAGTTTAAGGTAAGGTTCTAAGCAGGGATCGCTGGGTGACAATCCTGCCAACTGGGCAAGAACTTCTCCAAAAGCTCCAAGCCGTCCAGCAAGGTACTCTGCCCGAAGAAAATTAATGTCGATATTTTCGTTGTATAAAGGATAAGCTGGAGCGCAGATGAAACGATTGGGGGCTGCATCCCGCCACAGTTTCACAAGATTGAGGGGACCGCTTACAACGGCCTTGACGATGTTGTATCGTTCCATAGCTGCCAGAGTCGCCTGCAAGAGCGCGTTATCGGACGTGTAAGCAGAAGGTTTCCCTGTTACTGGATTAGGCTGAGGTCTGGCAGTGAATGCATGGAGGTGCATGTCTATAACGGGCGGCCCTATGATATTAGCCTGTGGCTGAGCTTGTGTTGGATTTATACAAGTCCAGACTAAAGCGAGAAGTAATGTTATTGAAGCAAAGTATCTCATTGTATTCTCTTAAAGTTTTTCTTATCTCGGGCTTTTTTGATGCCTTAATTGAAAATAAGTGTATAGTATGAAATATTACTGACTCTTCAGCCCAGCCACCCTCTTCCTAGCATCCTTAACCTCAGCGATACCTGGATCAGCGTCTTTCCAGAGAGAGAGGAATTTCTCGTATTGATCGATGGCTTTGCCTTCCCAGCTCTTCTCTTCATATAATTTGGCTAACTGGTAATGATACTTAGGATGAATAAGACGTTGGCTCTTACTTTCGGGATAAAAAGTTATCAACTGTTCGTATTCAGCAATGGCTTTATCTAATTTCCCTTTTTGTCGATAGCATCGGGCTAAAACATCATTGCGGTAAGGTAGGTTAAGGGTTGCTATATACGCATAGGTTGGCGACGGTAGGGGCAATAGTTTTTTACCAACGGCGATGGCCTCATCAAGGGAGCCTTCTGCCAGCAACACCTCTGCACGGAGCAAGTCATAACGAAATTTAAAAAAATCTTTGCGGATGCCTGGACTCACTTCAGGTAAAAGGGATTTTACCTCAGCTAGCCTGGATTTGGCGGAATCGATTCTGCCTTCTTTCACGTCAGCAGCTCCAAGACATAGGGTGTATTCTGTTTTATTATCATATATATCAAACGAGCTTTTCCAGGACCTCCGGGCAAGTTCAAGCTCTCCTCTTTCATAATAAACCCATCCTGCCATCCAGCCTGCAAAGGATTTTCGGAAATTATCACCTAGCGATTCTGCCAAATCCGATACTGGGCCGAGTTCTCTGAGCGACTGTTCTAACCTACCAAGCCAGAAATAAAAGAATCCTTTCAAAAGTAATCCTTCAGCTCTTTCGCTTGGAGATGAGACTATGGCAATACCCTGATCTACCCATTTCATCGCCTCTGGGTAATTTTCCTTCAGGGCGTAGATATAGCTAAGAGCCCAACATGATAAGCTCCAATCAGGTTTGATTTCCAAGGCCTCTTTGTAACGTGCTTCAGCTTCCTCAAGCCTTCCCATCCAGAAATAGCAAAGGGCCATGGAATCCAGTGGATTAGCATCCTTAGGGGAGACCGATATATACCTCTTAAAATATTCGATGGCCTTCTCGAAATCCCCCATGCTCGCATATCCAAGAGCAAGTTGATTAAGAGCCAATCCATAATTTGGATCGAGTTCCAGTGCTTTGTTGAGCTCTTTGATGGCTTTATCGTTTTCCTGACCAGCATAATAATTTCCCAAATCATAGTGAACCCGTTTTTCCTTGGGATATTCCTTGGCCATTTGTTTAAGGATACGAAACCGCTTTTCTGGATCGCGCTCTACGGCAGTGGCATAAGCTGCCTCTATGTAAAGTCTTTCTTTTTCCGTTGCTTTCTCAGAATGCATTTTGGCTTTCTCATAAGCCTCTTCCCTGGCCTTGCCACGTGCTGAACGAGCAAGATAGAGATAGGCTACAGCAAATTCCGGATCGAGTATAACGGCTTTCTCGAGAGATTGCCGGGCTTCATCATAATATAACTTTTCATATTCCTCTCTTCCTTTTAGAAAGTATTTATAAGCTTCTATCGAAGTCGTCGTAAATTCGGAAATATTCAACTTAGTTGCTTCTATCTTTTGTAGAGATATCCCCATGCCTTGGGAGATTTCTCTGCTAA
>JBGVTE010000100.1:0-58709 GCA_041862375.1 Candidatus Aminicenantaceae bacterium | reverse complement strand
AATCTCATTGAAAACAAATAGATTAATGCCCTTCCTTAAGAGATTGCTTCATCGCTTCGCTCTTCGCAATGACAAGGCATCCCGTCACTTTTGGACAAACTTAAATTATTAAAGCATCTTCCATACCATTAGTAGCACATAAAATCTCATCTTAGAAGAAAAAGATGGATTTGGCTCGGTAATTGAGAAAACATTTTGAAGGTATTTTCAGCCAGTGAGCCCAAAAAAACCAGCCTGATACGTACTTTAATCTCATTTAATGTGACTAATATTTTTTGCCATAACTAAAATTTTATTTTCGTTTGCTAAGGAAATTGCATCTTCTTGTTGCAAAAAAAGCACTTTACCCGCTTCAATACAGAGTGCTTTTCCCCTAGCTTCTACAAGCGTTATTATTGTAGAAAGCCCCACACCAGGTAGGTCAACTCTTATATCTTGTGAAGAACGACCCACTTTGGCAACAACAACACCTTCTCCAGCCAACTCTCCTCCTCTCCTTATGGCTTCATCTGTGCCCTCTACTCCTTCCACTGCTACAACTGCCTCATTCTTTACAACAACAGTCTGGCCAATATCTAAATCAGCAATTTTCCTGGCAATCTTTAATCCAAAGTCAACATCCTCTCTGATTTCAGGTGAGAGCTCTGCTTCTGTCATAATACCTTCTCGACATAAATAGGGAGCCAGGAAAGAAGTTGGATCGATAACTTCAATTCCTTCCCCATTCATATAATTTATAATTGCTCCTATAATAGCAGCGGGTCTTTTTTCTTTCGTTTTATTTAAGAGACTACGCACAGGCTTTTTTAATTTATCTTTATGGAAAATTCTCCGATAATCTACCTTACCTGCGAGCAAAACTTTTTGAATTCTATTCCGTTTAAAAAAAGATACAAGCTTTAAAATATCCCCCCCTTTAATCCAATCAAACTCATCTGCCTTATCTTTTAGACCAATATCAGCCTCATGCTCGATTCCCGCTACTACACAAGTATATCCTCTCTTTTGTGCCTCCTCCAAAGCCAGGTAGGGAAATTCTCCCGATCCGGCAATTATTCCAATTCGATCTCCCATTTTTCTGCTGTCTTCTTTATAATTCCCCGTTGGGAAGACTGAATAAAATCCACAATTTCATCTTTATCCTTAGATTGAGAAAATTGTTCACGTATCTTATCGATTGCTTGAGAAGTGTTCATATCAGAATAAAAGACAATCTTAAACATCTCTTTTAGAGCTTTAATTCTTTCATTAGAAAAACCTTTCCTTCTCAATCCAATAATGTTCACACCATAAAGAAGAGCAGGTCTGCTCCCTGTAACTCGAGCAAAAGGAAGTACATCCTGGGTAATAACAGAGCCGCCACCGATAAAGGCGTACTTTCCGATTCGACAGAATTGATGGATGCCACTTAAAGCTCCAACTGTTGCATAGTCATCAACTATCACATGCCCTGATAGAGTTGCTGCATTCACAAAAGTAGTTTCATTACCGACAATACAATCATGAGCTACATGGGAGTAAGCCATGAAATAATTATCATTACCAATTATAGTCTTTCCTCCTCCTTTTACTGTTCCCCGGTTTACAGTGATGAACTCTCTAAAAATGTTTTTGTCTCCGATTATTACCAGAGTTTTTTCGCCTTTATAAGTGATATCTTGGGGCTCAGTTCCTATAGAGGAATAAGGGGAGAAATGACAATCAGCTCCGATTTTAGTGTGGCCGTCTATAAAAACATTGGCCTCGAGTTTTGTGTTTTTACCTATGGTAACATTTTGGCCAACAAAGCTGAAAGGTCCTACCCATACTCCGATATCCAATCTGGCTTTAGGATGAACTGTGGATGTCTGATGTATGTACACTTCATTTTTTTGCATTCATGTCCTCAAGATTCATAAGAGATGCCATAACCTCTCCTTCGACCACGATTTCTTCATCTACTGAAGCACTGCCTCTCATATGACAAAATTTACTCTTTAGCTTTAAAATCTCTGCTTCAAGTTTTAACTGGTCACCTGGAACTACTGGCTTTCTGAACTTAACATTATCAATCTTGCTCAGAAAGACAAATTTAGTCTGAGGGTCTGGAATCGAATGATAGAGCAGGATTCCGCCTGCTTGAGCGATAGCTTCAACTATTAAAACCCCTGGCATAATTTTCCTATCGGGGAAGTGCCCCTGAAAGAAAGGTTCGTTGCACGTAACATTTTTGAGTGCAGTAATTTTCTTTCCCTCTTCGAGCTCTAAAACCCTATCAACCAAAAGGACAGGATACCGATGGGGAATAAGCTTGAGGATTTCTTGTATATCAATCAATCTGTTATTTACTCCCTGTTTTGGAAGCATCGTATCGTTTTATAACTTCATCAGTTATTTCTAGGACAGGATTGAAGTAAACAGCTCCGCTTTTGCTCAGATCAAAAATTATATCAAATCCTTTATCTCTTCCAATCTGCTCAATTATTGGAAGCAATTCATTCTGAACCTTGTTAAAGAGCCTTATCTGGAGTGCTTGTAATTCTTTGAATGAATCTTCAGCTCGCCGTTTTCGATCGGTCCGCTTTCTATCCAAATCTGAAGACAGTTGAAGAATAGATTCTTCACTCAAAGTGAGCCTCTGGGTATTAAGTCTAGTTTCCAACGAGCGGATTTCATCATCCAACTTGGCCAAATCGCTTTGAATTTTGTTGTCCTTTTCTTGGAGCTGAGCAATAACTCTCTTTCCTTCCTTTGAATTTTCCAGTACTCTCTGGGAATTAATCATTCCAATTTTCGATGCCTGCTGAGCAAAGCTTAGCGATGCAAGCACTGAACTTAATAGAGCCAGTGAAAGAATGTAGATTGTACTTCTTCTTCTCATCTTATGGCCTCCTTCATATTGATTGATAAAATTTCATTTTTTTTTCCTAAAAAGTAGTCCCGACTGCAAAACGAAAGGCAAAATTGGAATCATCGGGATATATCTTAGGACTATTATATGCAAAAATCAGCCTGAAGGGAATTCGCAATGCAGGGATAAAAATTCTCCATTCCAAACCTGTTGATCTGTATAAATTATGTATGCTGATATCCTCCTCAGGAGCATAAGCATTACCCGCATCAAAAAATAAAATGGCGTACAAAAATCCCCCGATAGGGATGATATACTCTGCATTGAATACAAGAGATTTATCTCCTCCGATATTTGATCCTTGCGCACTTCTAGGACCTATTGAATATATTTCATATCCCCTGATTGACCTTTCTCCGCCGAGATAGAATCTTTCCCAGAAGGGAACCTCAGATCCTGAAAAAGGCTTTACAAACTGATATTCAACATGAAAACCGATCACGTGCCGCTTGAATAAGGGATAGAAGAAAGTCCATTCAAACCGGGGTTTGATTAAATCTATATCTCCTCCCAGGAATTTACCAGAAAACTTACACGAAACAAGGTATAGTGTGCCCCTGGAAGGAGTAAGGGGACTGTCCACAGTAGAGCGATAAATTGTGGGAATTATGCTGCTCAGAGCATATTTTCCCAAACCATACATGGAAGAGTAAACGGGATCATAACCATAAGGAGATTCTTCATCCTCTTCGGGAAGTTCAATATCCACGTACTCATACCTGTAAACTAAGCTAGTTCTCAAATAGCCCCTAACTCGGGCTCCGATTACGAAATCAACGCCTCTTCCCCTCCGGTTATACAGATACGGAAGAATAATTTTGCGGTCGTAAATATTAAAACCCAACGACAGGGGATAATCAAGGAAATATGGTTCACTAAAACCAAACATGTAGTTCTTAATTCTCTTGCCGTGTTGAACCATTAGCTCTAAGTTTTCCCCGGCTCCCAAAAAATTAACTGTTGAGTAGCTCAGAGCGACAAACGTCCCTTCATAACCGCTGTAACCGGCTGTAAACTGGATGTTATTTCTTTGGATTTCCTTGACATGTAGCATTACATCGATCTGGGTTGGATCTTCTGCATTGGGTTTTATGTCAGGTTCCTTTTCTAACTCAACAAGCCCAAGCTGCTTCATCCTTAAAATGCTATCCTTAAACATGGCAAGGCTGAAAATATCTCCTTCTCTCAAGAGCATTTCTCTTCTGATTACTTTATCCTTGGTATAGGTATTACCTTTAAATTCAAGACGGTTTAAAAAGGCGACTTCTCCTTCATGAATGTTAAGGGTCACGTTGACAAGTTTTCTCTTGGGATCAAGGCTCTCAACAGGAATTAATTGAGCATAGAGGAAGCCACCGTTAGTATAGAGCTCGCCTATTTCCTCAACACTTTTCTCTCTCATTTTTGTGTTGTAGATCTGGCCTTTCTTGAGTTTGACAAGCTTGTGTAGATACTTAGCAGAAATTGCTTTATTCCCTTCAATCTTCACCTCTCCTACTCTGTAACGATAGCCTGCATTGACGGGAATGATAATCTTCACCATTTTCTGCTTCCTGAGCAAGATGGTTCTTTTCTCAATTTCCTCAATCCGAGGCTCACCAATAGTTGCTTCCATATATCCGTGTTCTTGAATTTTCTTTTTTATGTTCTCTAAATCTTCATTAAGTTTATTCTGCTTGTAAACATCTTTTCCCATTATCCACGAAATGAGACCATGCTTTTTATTCTCCTTCATTGCATTTCGGAGTACACTCGGAAGGACCTTTGTTTCTCCCTCGAATTCTATCCTGCCAACCCTAACCTTTGGGCCTTCATTAATATCGAACAGGACTTCAACTTCATTTTTCCCTTCTTTTTCAACTTTAACCTCAACTTTCCCTGCCTGAAGGCCTTTCTCTTGAAGAAGATCTTGGATTGTTTCCTTAATCCTCTGAACTTTATGCGGGCTATAATGAGAATAAGGAAGTATGTACTCATCTTTTTCTTTCAACTTGTTGACAATATCATCTTCTTTCAGCTTCTTGCCTGTTTTATAACTGATCTCCTTTATAACAGGATTCTCCTCAACGATAATTTTTACCACTTTACCATTCGCTCCACTTTCCTCTTCAATCGTGATGTTAGAAAAAAAGCCTGTTGACCATAAAACTCTGAAATCTCTTCTCAACATACCCCTGCTGAAAGGTCCACCTTCTTTTGAAGAAAGATAGTACAGGATTGTCTCCCTGGTTACACGGTCATTCCCGACGATTTCGATTTTCTCAAGCACATCCTGGCCAGTCAGGAATAAGGGAATACAGCAAAAAATTAGTAACGAAATTGCTTTTTTCATCTTACTTTCCTTATACCATATTAAGTTTTTTTTTTCAAAAAAGGGGAGAGGCTACTTTTTTAAGTTACAGGTGAAGCCAACTCAGGTAGAACGGATTAAAAGAAAAAATAGCCTGTCCCTTTTTTTCCTTTTTTTTGTTCCATTTCAGCTATGAGTACTAGAGTCCTTCTTATTTTTACACTAATATTAACTCTAAAGACTGGATAAAAGTTTCAAGGTTCCTCTTTCCATCAGGTAAGCTTTGTGGCAAAACTGGGCTACCTTTTCACTATGAGTAACTATGACCGAAGTAAGGTTCTTCTTATGGTGGAGTTCCTTTATCAACTGAAGGATTTTCTCTCCCGTTTTCCAATCCAGATTTCCAGTAGGTTCATCTGCTAGGAGCAGCTTAGGTTCGTTGACCAAAGCACGGGCAATAGCTACTCTCTGCTGTTCTCCTCCAGAGAGCAGGGCGGGCCTGATATGAGCTTTTTTCTCTAAGGAAATTTCTCTGAGGATATTTAGAGCTCTTCTCAAAGCCTCCTTTTTTTCAACTCTATTTATTAAAAGGGGAAAGCTCACATTCTCTAAACTAGTGAACTCGGGCAGCAGATGGTAAAATTGAAATACAAATCCAATTTTTTGGTTTCTTATTTCAGCAATTTCCTTCTCACTCATAGCGAAAACATCTTCTCCATCCAAGAGAACATTTCCTCTTGTAGGCCTATCCAATACTCCTAAGAGATTGAGTAGAGTTGTTTTCCCCACACCTGACACTCCCATTACTGCCACAAAATCACCACGCTCTACTTCAAAATCGAGTCTTTCAAAGACGCGTAAAACTCCATCTGGTAAAGGATATTCCTTTGTCAGGTCCTTAGTTTTGATAATTCTATTCATACTTTAAAGCAATGACCGGGTCTACCTTAGAGGCCCGGTGAGAAGGAAATAATGTCGAAAGGAAGCTGATTAAAAGGGTGACTCCTACGATCATTAATAAATCGACAGCCTTAATGTGAAAAGGGACATGAGAAATCTGATAGATATCCACAGGGATTTTTATTAGTTTAAAGACATTAGCAAGCCAGCACCAGATTAAGCCAAGGGTCACTCCCACGGTTGTCCCTATGATTCCGATCATAGCTCCTTGAATGAAAAATACTTTCTTTATATTCTGAGAAGTGGCCCCCATAGCTTTTAAAATGCCAATGTCCCTGGTTTTTTCCATAACCATTAAAATAAGCGAGGCAATAATATTTAGTGCAGCTACGAAAACAATAAGAGCGATAGTAAGGAACATGATGTTTTTCTCCAACTTTAAGGCAGAAAAAAGCGACTTATTAAGTTCCATCCATGTAGTAACATAAGCAACAGGAGGCAAAATCTCCTTAATTTGTTCTGCTGTTCCCGGAGCTTGAAAAATATCTTCAATCTTGATCTGAATATAGCTGATTCTTTCATCCATCTTAAAAAACTTTTGAGCTCCCTTCAGGGAAATTAGAGCAGTGGAAGAATCAAATTCGTAAAGTCCTGTACTGAAAATTCCCGTAACAACAAATCTTTTTGATTTAGGAATCAGTCCAATAGGAGATAGGCGTGAAGCGGATGTAAAAACTGTAATAATATCTCCAATTCCAGCTCCTATATTGAGCGCCATTTCATGTCCTAAAAGAATTCCTTCCCTTTTTGCCTCAGAAGGAGGTATCTGCCCTCTGTCTAATTGCTGCAACCAGGGAGATTCTCTTCTCTCTAGGCTGAAATCAATGCCTTTGAGCACTGCCCCTGAACTTCTTACTGGCCCACTAACCAGCACTGTTTTATAGACTACAGGTGAAAAAGACTTCACGCCTTTAAGACTCTGCATTCTTGAGACAAGCTGAGGATAATCTTCTAATCCTTCTCCTGAAAGGTCAGAAACCATTATATGAGAGGAGGCACCCAGAATTTTATCTTGAATATCCTCTTGAAAACCTGTTATCAAAGCTAGAGCGATAATCAGTGCCATTACTCCAATAGCAATTCCTAATGCAGAGATGAAAGTGATAACGGATATAAAAGCTTGCTTTCTTTTGGCTGTCAAGTAACGCTTGGCAATAAAAAATTCATAATTCATTATTATCGCTTTTCTCGCTATCCGACCTTTCTTTATTCTTTTGGTTTGAGAAGAGGAAAAAGGATAACTTCCCTTATAGATTTTTTGTTGGCAAAAATCATCATCAAGCGGTCAATCCCAATCCCCTCCCCTGCGGTTGGCGGAAGTCCATATTCAAGAGCCTGAATGTAATCTTTATCTATCCAATGTGCTTCTTCAACTCCTTTTTTCCTTTCCGCAGCTTGTTGTTCAAACCTTTTCTTCTGTTCTTCGGGATTCGCCAGCTCGCTAAAGGCATTGGCAATTTCCATTCCTCCTATAATGAGCTCGAATCGATCTGCTTCGTCAGGATTTTCCCTGGAGGACTTAGCCAAGGGAGAAACTTCTTTGGGGGGATTAATAACAAAAGTAGGTTGGACGAGATTATGCTTCACGTATTTGTCAAAAATAATATCCAGGGAACTCCCATAAGTTACAGGCTTTTTTTCAGGAGTTAACTCAGCAGCAAATTCGATAATACCTTTTTGGTCATCGAAGCGATGCGGTGCAAGGCCACTGTAGTGAATTAATGCTTCCTTAAACTTAATCCTCTTCCACGGTCTCTTAAAAGAAATAGACTCTTCGCCAAATGTTGCCTCTTCTTTACCTAAGAGAGAAGAGCACAAGGAGCTTATCAGCTCTTCTGTCAATTCCATGAGGTCGTTATAATCACTGTAGGCCTGATAGAACTCAAGCATTGTAAACTCCGGGTTGTGCTCGGATGAAATTCCTTCATTCCTGAAATTGCGATTAATCTCATATACTTTTTCAAACCCACCTACCGTCAACCTCTTCAAGTACAGCTCGGGCGCAATCCTCAAATACAGGTCAAGACCCAAAGCATTGTGATAGGTTTTAAAAGGACGAGCCAGAGCGCCTCCTGGAATGGGATGCATCATAGGAGTTTCAACCTCTGTGTATCCTTTTTGATCGAAGAATCTCCTTATGTATGAAATCATAGAGCTTCTCATCCTGAAAATCTCGCTTACTTCAGGATTCATTATTAAATCCAAGTATCTTTTGCGGTATCGAATTTCTATGTCCTGGAGTCCATGCCATTTTTCTGGCAACGGATGAAGAGATTTGGCTAAAAAAGTGAAAGCATTGGCAAGTACTGTCAGTTCTCCTGTCTTTGTCTTGAATAATCCTCCTTCCACAGCAACGACGTCGCCGATATCAATCAGAGAAAAAAGGTTGTAATTTTTTTCCCCGACCATGTCCTCCCGGATGTAAGCCTGAAGCTTAGATCGACTGTCCGAAATGTGGAAAAAAGTTGCTCTGCCCATCCGGCGGATAGATATAATTCTACCGGGGACGATTACTTTTATCTTCTCTTTTTCGAGAGCTTCTTGGGTTAATGAAGAAAAATTTGAAACGATACCATAAATTGAGTGAGTTTTTTCTACTCTAGGGGGAAAAAGTTCAACTCCTTCTGAGGCAAGTCTCTCCATTTTATCTTTACGTGCAAGCTCTTGATCGCCTATTTTCTGTGATTCCGGTGTTTGGTGTTCCTCCTTTTCCCGAACGTCCTTTTTTTCAGTCATTTTTTCCATCCTTCAAGGAGCCCTCTTTCATCCTTATTTTTTTCCTTACAGCATCTAAGACACCGTTAACAAACGAAGCTGCCTCGTCACTACTGTATTTTTTTGCAATTTCAATAGCCTCATTTATGATAATGGCTGGAGAGATGTTCTCCTCATATAATAGCTCAAAAACAGCTATTCGCAAAATGTTCCGATCAACGAGAGCCATCCGTGAAATCCGCCAGTGGTCTGAAATGGACTGGATAATACTGTCAATCTTTTTTTGGTGAGTGATTATTCCTTTAACAAGCCACGTGGAATAATCTTTAATTTTTTCGGAAGGTCTTTTTCCTCTCCAGTACTGAGCTACTGTCTTTTCAACTTGAGTATCGTCAAACTCAAGCTGAAAAAGAATCTGTAGTGCACTTTCTCTAGCTTTTCTTCTCCTGCCCATTAAAGGAGTTTGAACCTCATTGTAAACCAGCTTCTTTAGTTAAATTAATGGTCTCTACAAGGGAAACCACAGCATCCCAGCCTTTATTTCCTGCTTTTGTTCCTGCCCGCTCTATTCCCTGCTCTATGTTATCTACCATGAGAATGCCAAAGGAAACAGGCACCCCTTCCTCTAGGGAAATTTGAGCTAATCCCTTTGTTACTTCAGCACTCAAGAATTCAAAGTGAGGTGTATCACCTCTAATCAAGGCACCTAGACAGACAATCCCATCAACCTTTTGTGATTGAGCCAATTTCTTTGCAAGAAAAGGGACCTCAAAGGATCCAGGAACTTTATAGACAGAAATGCTTTCATTCTCTGCTCCCAGCTTATTCAGAGCATCGAGTGCTCCTTCGAGGAGTCTTTCTGAGATGAACTGGTTAAAGCGGCTGACAACAATTCCAATCCTTAATCCTTTTGCTTGCAGCTTACCTTGATATGTTTCCATTGTATTCTCCTTTACTTGCCTTGAAAGTTAGCTTTTCTCTTTTCTAAAAAGGCTCTTGTCCCTTCTTTACTATCCTCTGTGGAACAAGCCTTTCCAAACTGTTCGGCTTCTAATTTTAAACCTTCTTCCAAGGTTACTTCTAATCCTTCATTTATTGATTTGATACCATATTCAATAGCCAAAGGAGCATTAGCAGTGATTTCCCTGGCTAGAGCTTCACAGGTGGGTAACAGATCTGCTGCAGGAACAACTTTATTGATTAAACCAATCTGGAATGCTTCTTCGGCATCTATGATTTTGCCACTCAAGATGAGCTCCATGGCTTTCCCTTTGCCTACCAGCCTTGATAGTCTCTGTGTTCCACCAAATCCCGGAATAAGGCCTAGTTTTACCTCTGGCTGTCCCATCCTTGCATTATCAGAAGCGATGCGGATATGACAAGCCAAAGCTACCTCTGTTCCTCCTCCTAATGCAAAGCCATTGATTGCAGCAATTACTGGTTTTTTAAAATTTTCGATGAGTTTTGTTAGGCTCTGACCACGCAGCACATACTCCTTTCCTGAAGATAAATCGAGTTTAGCTAACTCGCCGATATCAGCACCAGCCACAAAAGCTTTATCACCAGAGCCGGTAAAAATAACAGCTTTTACCTGAGGTTCATCTTGAAAAGAGAGGAACGCAGTGCGGAGTTCATTAATTGTTTCTGCGTTTAAGGCATTCAGTTTGTCAGGACGATTGATAATTATCCATCCTATGCCTTCCTCTTTCCTGGTTAATATGTTTTTAAATTCCACTTTCATTTCTCCATAAACGTTTATCTGACTTAGCCTGTTTTTCGACAGACGATTTTATATTATTTTTTTCTCGTAGATTCTGTATTTTTTATAAATTTTTCCTCCGATAGAAATATTAAATCTATTGACCGGCTCATTATCCTCCAGCTGCCACGACATCTCACCCCACTCATATCCCTGTTCTTTTGCGTTCTTTTCTAACTCTGAATAGAGAAGGTAACTTACTCCAGTGAGCCTGTACTGCTTGAGTATGCCGAAGACCATTGCCCGCATTCCTTTTATCTTTCCTTTATTGAGAAGAAACTTTATGATCCCAAAAGGAAAAAGTCTTCCATTCATTTTTTTCAAAACTTGATTATAATCAGGTAGAGCAAAAGCGAAACCGATAGGCTTGCCTTTATCTTCAGCCAGAATCACAAGCTTTGGGTCAGCAAGCATTTTTAGCTTCTTGGCCATATAATTCATCTCATTTTCTGTCCAAGGAACAAAACCCCAATTTTTTTCCCATGCATTGTTATAGACAAACTTTATTCGTTCGGCTTCTTCATCGACCTTCTTCATGTCTATAGATCGCAATGTAACTGTAGTCTCTTTTTTTATATTATCCACGATTCCCCGCACCTTTTCGGCAGTTTTATGATCTCTAGTCATGAAAAAAGCATATAAGTCTTTGGCTTTTTCTAAACTGCATTTTTCCATAAGCTCAAGATAGTATGGAGGGTTGTAAGACATCATTATGACTGGCGGGGAATCAAAACCCTCGATAACAAATCCACACTCGTCGTTCATGGAAAGATTCATGGGACCTCTTAAGGTATCCATTCCCCTCTCTTTTCCCCATTCAGAAACTTTATCCAAAAGGCTCCGGGCTGTTTCCAAATCATTAAGGCTTTCATAAAGGCCAAAAAATACAATTTTTTCCTCATGAAATTTGTTATGATTTTCATCAATGATGGCAGCAATTCTACCCGAAATCTCGTCGTTTTTATGAGCTAAAAAAAGTCTGATATCAGCATGCTCAAAAAAAGGATTCTTTTTCCTGTTCAATTTTTCTTTCATATCCATTATCAAAGGAGGAACCCAGTTAGGATAATCCTTATAAACTTTCCAAGGAAAATGAAAAAATTTCCTTAAATCTTTTTTTGATTTTACTTCTTGGATGCGAACTTCTTCCAATTCTCATCCCTCCTAAATTTGTTCTATTTTAGCAAATAAAGTCTTTTTTTGCACTAACTTTTAATCTTTCACCACCTTTTTAACTTTATAATAATTGAGAGCCAAGCTATAGCGAGAGAATGCTTCTCATTGCTTTTAACTTCTACTTTGTGGTAAAAGTTTTAAGCATGATAAAAGCCATTAACACCCAATGGCCAAGGAGAGGAAGATGAAAATAGCAACAAATTTTAAAGAACTTTCTCCTGATAAACTCAGATGGAGGCTTCCACCTGAAAAAATTTCTTTCAGATCTACTGAGGAATGTGCTCTTTGTGAGGGAATTATCGGTCAGGAAAGAGCCATTAAAGCCATACAAACTGGCTTGGATATTAAGAGTTTAGGCTATAACATTATGATTACTGGAATGGTGGGAACAGGCCGCACTACAGCCATCCAGCAGCTTTTAGAAAAACTGAAAAAAGAAGATAAAATTCCTGATGATATTCTCTACGTTAATAATTTTAAATCTCCTGACGAGCCAACATTGATAATCCTTCAATCTGGAAAAGGAAGACTTTTCAAGGACAGAATGGATAACTTGATTGAGATGCTTAAAACCAACATCCCTGAACTGATCAAGAGTAAATACTATTCAGAAAAAAGAGATAGCATAATCGAGGCACAGCAGAGGGAACAAAAGGAAATTCTTAAAAATTTCGAAGAAGAAGTAACCAAACAAGGATTTTCAGTTGTCCAAGTCCAGATGGGTCTTTTCGTAAAGCCTGACCTAATTCCCTTGATAGAGGGAAAGCCCACTCCCTTTTCCCAGGTGGAGACTTTAGTCAGGGAAGGTAAAATATCCAATGAAGTACTCGAAGATTTGAAGAAAAAATATGAAAAATTAACTGACAGACTCGAAGAAATTTTTGAGCAGATGAAAGAAAGTGAGGAAACCACCCGAAAATTGCTTAAAGAGTGGGATGAAGAATCTATTACTCCTATTATTAGAGGTGCAATCTCTGAGATAAGAAAGGAATTCGATTTTCCGAAAATTGCAAGCTACCTTGATGATGTTGAACAGAATCTCATAAAAAATATCGCCCTTTTTAAAGCTCAGAAGAAAGAAGGCGCCGAAAAAGCACCTCAAGATCCCTTTCTTGCTTATAAAGCAAACCTTCTCGTTGACAATTCAGAATTAAAAAATCCACCGGTTATCAGGGAAACCAATCCAAATTATGTCAATCTTTTTGGTTCCATCGAACACACAGGAACTCGATGGGGAACACTACAGACAGACTTTACCAAAATTAAGGCAGGTTCTTTTCTCAAAGCAAACGGAGGTTTTCTCGTGATGAATGCTCTGGATGCACTCATAGAACCAAGTGTCTGGCCAACTCTCAAAAGAACTCTGAGGAATCAAATCTTTGAAATTCAAAATTATACTCCACTCTATCTGATATCCACTGCCAGGCTTAAACCTGAGCCCATTAAATGCAATGTCAAAGTAGTGATGATAGGAGATGATTACATCTATAATCTCCTATATTTTCTGGATGAAGACTTCAAGAAAATATTCAAAGTGAAAGCAGAATTTGACTCAGAAATGGTTAAGAACCAGAACACAATCGAGGAGTACGCCAGCTTTATAAAGAAGATTTGCGACGAGGATAACTTAAATCCTTTTAATAAAGAGGGAATTGCCGCAGTCATTGAATACGGGACACGATTGGCTGGAAGGCAGAAAAAAATTACTACTCGCTTTCATATTATTGCTGATATCGTTCGGGAAGCCGACTACTGGGCTACAAAAGAAAAAAAGCAAGAGGTCAACCGTGAACATGTTGAAAAAGCTATTGAAGAGCGCTTCGAAAGAGTCAGCCTCATAGAAGATAAAATTCAAGAACTCATCGAAGAAGGAACCCTTCTTATTGATACTGAAGGAAAAGTATTAGGCCAAGTGAACGGCCTTTCAGTTTATGTAATGGGTGATTTTGCTTTTGGCAAGCCCACTCGGATTACAGCCAAAACATCTGTAGGAAGAGCAGGCGTCATCAACATCGAAAGAGAGGCTGATCTAAGTGGCCGCACTCATAACAAAGGTGTACTTATCTTAGGTGGCTACCTCAGGGGAAAATACGCTCAGAATAAGCCTTTTTCCCTTTCAGCCAGCATAGCTTTTGAGCAATCCTATGCAGGAGTTGAGGGAGATAGCGCATCCTCTTCTGAAGTTTATGCTATTCTTTCAAGTCTCTCTGCATTGCCCTTAAGGCAAGACATTGCTGTGACTGGTTCACTCAACCAGAAAGGAGAAATTCAACCCATAGGAGGCGTGAACGAAAAAATAGAGGGCTTTTTCGATGTTTGCAAAGCCAAAGGTTTAACTAAAACTCAGGGAGCTATTATTCCCCACCAAAACGCAAATAATCTCATGCTCAGGAAAGACGTTGTTCAAGCAGTCGAGCAAGGCAATTTTCATATCTACCCTGTTAAAACAATCGACGAGGGTATTGAAATCCTCACAGGGATTAAAGCTGGCGAGAGAAAAAAGGACGGCATGTTTGAGGAAGACACGGTAAACTGCCTCGTTGACCAAGAATTAAAGCGGCTTGCTAAAAGCTGGAAAGAATTTTCCACACCAACCAGAGAAGAATAAGGTAAGGATCAGGTCTACATTTTTAACTTTTTCTAAAACAATCTGAGCTAATCCCACTATTATCTCTCTTTATCAATTCTATCTCTCCGGAAAAAGTTAAAAGTGTAAATCATAAGCATCTTTTTTTTCGTGATAAGGAAAGACAAGCGTAGGTATACGGTGAAGAAGGTCGTATGAAGGCTGAGCGGGCATGGTTTCTGACTGGAGGGAGGAAGAGCGAAGCCTGAATCGAGCCGCTTTGGCT
Source organism: Candidatus Aminicenantaceae bacterium (assembly GCA_041862375.1). Lineage (GTDB taxonomy): Bacteria > Acidobacteriota > Aminicenantia > Aminicenantales > Aminicenantaceae > WVZL01. The sequence continues at coordinate 44,067 of JBGVTE010000100.1, read as the reverse complement.
CGCTGGGGCAAAGCAAGCGTGCCTTCAATCCGTATGCCCATCGCTTAACGACTATTTTAATTTTCATCACGGAAAAAAAGATGCTTCAGTGTAGACCTGGCCCTAAAGCTTGACCTGTTTCCTGAGCCTTCTTACCTCTCCCGGTTTTAGAAATCGCCATCTCCCCGACTTGAGTTTTTCCAGCTTTAATCCAGCAAATCCAACCCGTGTTAGTCTGGCAACTCTATGGCCAATGGACTCGAACATCCTCCTTACTTCCCTTTTTCTCCCCTCATAGATTTCAATCCTGAGCAGACTTCTTTTTGGGTCAGCTTGAAGGACGCTAATTTTTGTTGGAGCAGTCTTTCTCCCATCGAGGAAGATACCTTTCTCAAGCTTTGTGAGCTTTGAAGGGTCAGGCTGTCCCTTTACTTTCGCTAAATAGGTTCTTCTGATTTCATAGCTAGGGTGAGTCAGGCGATAAGCTAATTCTCCGTCGTCGGTCAAAAGAAGAAGGCCATCGCTGTCATAATCCAACCTTCCCACCGGAAAAACTCTCTTATCCAGAGTTAGAAGAAGGTGCTTAACTGTCGGCCTTCCGAAAGTATCTCTTAAAGTAACTAAATAACCACGCGGCTTATTTAATATCACATATGTATAGGCATCTTCTCTTTTTATCCTTTTCCCACCAACTTCAATCCTGTCATTTAGATCATCTATTTTACTTCCTAACTCTTGGATTATCTCACCATTGACCTTTACCTTGCCTTCAATAATCATTCTATCTGCTTCACGTCTTGAAGCAATGCCTGCCTGGGAGAGAAATTTATTCAATCTGATGAGCATTTTCAGTAGTCACTTCCTAAGAGATGTACATTTCCTATTCTTACTCTTTTGACTCCTGCCGCCAGTGCAGCTTCCTTACATTCTTCAGCATGTCGACGGGATGTAGTTGGAAGGTCTTTGAAATGAAAATGGGGATAAAAGCCTAGAAGAACGTAAGGAATGTCAGGATTCAGTGAAGCTATAAATTTTGCTATCTGGTTGATCTCCTCTCTCTCAACGTAACCGGGAACAAGGAGAGTGCTGGCTACAATCAGCGGAGGCTCTTTTCTCTTTTTTATCCATCCTGCAGCAAGCTCGAAATTTAATTTGGTTTGACTGTTGCTTCGACCGCAAAGAGCCGTGTTTAAGTCCGGATGAAAAGCTTTCAAGTCAAATTTAACACAGCCGCCGCTTTCTGTGGCAATAGAGAGAATTTCTTCTAAAAAACGGCTGTTCATGGTTCCATTTGTCTCCCAGCAAAATCTTAAAATCTTTTTATTGCTCCTGGCTTTAGCCAGCCGTGAGCTGTGAATGGAGTGGGGTAAATGAGGCGATGGATCGCCACCAAAGTAGCAGACACAGGAGGTTTTCTCATCAACAGCTCCAGCCAGATCAGAGGAAGTTCGAGGCTTCTTCACTCGGAGACCTTCTCTGTGGTGCCAATTCTGACAGAAAAGACAGCTAAACGTGCAGCCATGATAAAAAACAGCCAAATTTTTATAGCCGTACTCGGCCTCCCTTTTGTATGCAAACCTGGGATAGCCAGCTCCTGTTCCACCCGGGCATACCCAGTCTGCAACACAATTTGTGGGAAGTGGGTCATAATACCATGAAAAGAAGCCTTCTCTGGGAGAAGGACTGATTTTTGTCCCGTCCACATTTTCCCTGGCCCCACAATAGCCCTTCGCACCTTCTCTTAATACGCACTGGTTGAAACAAAAATTACACTTAATTCCCTCCTCATCAAGAGGCGGCTTGAGGGGAAGACCAAAGGCTTCTCTTGAGACTCGATGAGCATTGTGAATCTGAGATTCGCATTCTCTTAAATTTTGGATGATGCAGGTTCGGCACAGGCCTAAAAAGCTTGCTATCAGCTTACTTTCCTTGCCGCAGTTCGCACATTTTCCCATAGCTTTAAACCTGAAAAATGGCGAAGGTTCAATTTTTAAAAATAGAACCGTCCCCTCATATCTAGAAATAGAGGTTTAATCCAACAGAAAAAGTATAATCCCCTAGGCTCAGCTCTTCCTCCTGGATATCGAGTTTCACATGGTGGTACTTACCCTCGCCTAAGAGAGAAAATTTATTTCCCAACATTAATTCCAAGCCGACACCAAAATTATATCCTCCCTGCTTGTCCACATCGACCTCTTCAATATCAGCTTTGTATGTTCCGTAACCAACAGTAATAAAAGGATGAACTAAAAAAAGAGAAAACATGTATTTCACATTTACACCAATGAAATTATAATCAACTTCACGCCCGCCCCACTCAAAGGTTACAAATTCTTTGAGCTCAAGGTTGTGAGCGGCCTGGAAATAATTTAGCTCAACGGCAACCATCAAGATCTTTACACCTGCCCGAACTCCAAAAAGAAAGGAATCATTGGTGTCGAACTCTACGCTTGGAAGGCTGGGCTTCTGAGCAGAATAGCCAGCCTGAATTCCTAAATAAAGATTTCCTTGCGGAAATGCCTCCAAAGCAAAAACGAGAGACAATAATGCAACAAAGGCAAAAATCAAAATTTTTTTCATACATGAACTCCTTATATTTAATCATATATGCATGTCAAGCGAGTCTAGGTTTAGCCAGGATTTCAATTATTTTAATATCAAAAAAACTCTGTGCATTCGCAGGCTGGAGGAGAATGGCTGTATCAGCTCCTTGCCCCGTACCTCCTACTGCGATACAGAGTTCTTTAGTAGATATGAGACCAGCGTCAGCAGCCATAACAGCAATCTCAACCGCGACTTTTGTACCTTCACCAAAGATACGGAGGGTGTAGGCTATTATTTCTTCGAGCTGATAGGTTGCGAGTTTCTTACGCACAGCTCTTCCTACTCCGCCCAGAGTATGCTGACAGGTCAGAATTTTGGCTCCATGTTCTTCAATCCTCTTCCGAAGCTCTGGTTTAATCTCTTGAAAATCTGGACTCACAAATCCAGTGGAGTGAGTTACTATCACCACGTTCTTTGATTGAAAGAGACGTGAAGCAGCCAAACCCGTCTCTCCTGACGTTGTGGCCACTACAATGTTGTTTACTCCCAACTCTTCTGCCCTCTGGGCTACTCTCTCCAGGGTTGGCTCTGTATTCTCCTGCCCCGGATTATTGAAATATAAACAGGAAACAGAGACATCATAAGGATCTGTGACATTGTTATTTGACATATGATCATCTCCTTTTTTCGATTTAATCCATTGCATTTCACCAAGCAAGCTCATTTTGCTTCATATTTTGCTATTCTTTTATCATTATAAAGCACGTATATCTTTTATGGGGAAATAAGAATCTTCATTATTCCAGGCTTTTGAGCCATTACAAGGGCTTCCTGGGCTTTTTCCAATGGAAAATCACCGTCAATCATCCTGTCGACCTCAATTAGTTCTTTGCTCAAGACATCTATCGCTTTTTGAAAAGGGCCGCAACGAGAACCTATGAGCTGAATCTCATCTACAACTATCTTCGAGATGTCAACCCTTGCAAATCCCTTAAAAGTACTTTTGAGAACTATTTTCCCTTTGGGCTTAATCCAAGATAATGCCTCTTGTAATCCCCTTTCATTCCCAGTGGCTTCGACTAAAACATCAAACATCCCTCCTGTTTCTCTCCTTGAAGAATAAGTTTTAATTCCCTTTTCCTTTAGTATCTCCAATTTCCTCTCGTACTTCCCTAAACACGAAACATTGTTAGTCTTTAATTTCATTACCTGAGCAATAAGCAAACCGAGCTTTCCATCACCCAGTACCAACACAGAATCGTTCTGCTCTATCTTTACCTGCTCAAAAATCTCCAAAGAGGCAGCTAAGGGCTCAATGAAGACCGCTGTGCTGTCAGATATATTCGAGGGCAACGGGTAGAGGTTAGCTAGAGGAAGTGTGAGAAATTCAGCAAAAGCACCGTGCTTCCCTGAAATCCCTAAGACTTTTCTCGACTGACAGTGTTTTTCCATCCCCTCAAGGCAGAATGGGCATTTTCCACAAGTGAGGTTGATCGACCCAACAACCCTCTTTCCTGCCCAGGTTGATTCTCTTGTTTTTACCACTCTGCCAACAAACTCATGACCCAGAATACCCTCAAACTCCATGTAGCCTTTGGCGAGTTCTAAGTCTGTGCTACAAATACCTGCCTTGATTACCTTTACCAGTGCTTCATCGTCCAAAGGCAAAGGCTTTGAGACATCTCTTACTGTAAGTTTCCCTCTCTCCCGTAAAAGTGCTTTCATTTCCTTTCATTTTGTTTTCTAATCCAAGAGTTGTCAAGAGAGGCTCGAAATTTTCTGGAAACCTTAACTTTTCTCTTTCGTATCTGTTAGTGTAGAATATAAGTACACGAACAATGGCTAGAATTAACATTGGTGAATCAGTTTCCATGGCTTTTAGCTCCTTATGGGCAAATAAGCTGAGGACACTCCTTACTCTCCTAGGAATCATCATAGGTGTTTTGACTATAATCGCTGTCGTCTCTGTAATTCAGGGCCTCAACAACTATGTCTATACTAAAATGGCCTTTTTTGGAGCCAATGATTTTTCAGTCTCTAAATTTTCAATGATGGGAACTTCATTGAAAGAGTTTAAAGAACAATTGAAACGCAAGAACCTTCTCTTAGAAAATATGGAGCTTATTCGAAGCAAATGTAAATCATGCGAGCTGGTAGGAGCTTCGGTAAGTACCTCAAGAAATGTAAAATACAGGAATCAAACCATCAAGGATACAGAGATAAGAGGCATAACACATATTGACCACATGATTGGGACGGTTGTGGAGCTTGAAAGAGGCAGGCACATTCAAAGAGAAGATGATGAACACTCACGTCTTGTTTGTACCATAGGCGCTGATGTAGCGGACAAATTATTTCCCTACACAGATCCTCTGGGCAAGTGGATCAAAGTAAGGCAGCACAATCTCCTAGTTGTGGGGATAGGCAAGAGGGCAGGAAAAATCCTGGGATTTAGCCAGGATAACTACGTTCGTATTCCAATCTCTACATTCCAGAAGATTTACGGCTCTAGAAGAAGCATCAGTATCAACATCCACACCCCCTCTCAGGAACAGATGAAACAAGCTCAAGAAGAAGTAAGAACAATTCTTCGCTCAAAGCGCCACCTCTCCTTTAAAGATAAAGACGACTTTTCCTTTGCAACTTCAGAAACATTTATTCAATTCTATAAAACAGCCACTTCAAGCATCTATTTTGCCATGATATTAATCTCTTCAATTGCCCTCATCGTGGGAGGAATCGTTGTCATGAACATCATGCTCGTGTCAGTCACCGAGCGAACCAAAGAAATAGGTGTCCGCATGTCTGTGGGGGCAAGAAGGATGGATATCCTCTTTCAATTTTTAATCGAGTCTTCAGTTTTATCGACGACTGGTGGATTAATCGGAATTTTGATAGGATTTACTATCGCAAAAATTGTAACAGCTACAACCTCTCTGCCTTCAACCCTCGACCCCGTCTCCGTGTTTGTCGCTATCTTAGTCTCAACCTCTATCGGTATTTTTTTTGGCATCTATCCTGCTAACAAAGCAGCCAAACTCAATCCCATTGAAGCTTTACGGGCAGAACAATGAGATTAGGAATTTTTAGAGAAATATTTAATATGGCTGTTAATTCACTCGGAACCCATAAACTCCGGTCATTCTTAACCCTCCTGGGCATCATGATAGGAGTTACAACTGTTATCGGCATGGTCTCTATCATTCAAGGCCTAAACCGATCCTTTTTAATGGAACTGCAATCAGCAGGAACTGATATTATTGCAGTCCAAAAATATGAGCCAGTCCAGATGGGACGGATGTCCGAAGAAGAAAGGAAAAGGAAAGATCTGACATATGAAGACGCCAAGGCCATAGAGGAGGAATGCTCATTAGTTAAGGCTGTAACAACTTCACTAAATGTTGATGTGTTCGATACGGTACCGATCAAATACCAAAACAAAAAGACCGAGGATTCTATCATTATCGGAATAGATGAGAAATTCCCCCAGGTTTACTCCATTTATCTCCCCAAAGAAGGAAGATTCTTGACAGAATCAGATATACTCCACCGAAGCAGAGTTTGTCTTCTGGGACATGAACTGACAGAAATCCTGTTTCCCCATACGAGTCCTTTGGGAAAGGAAATAAGAATAGGCCCTGAAAAGTTTGTGGTTGTAGGAGTACTCAATAAACGAGGCCAGATGTTTGGCATGAGCCGGGATAACCTCGTCGGCATTCCCATCACTGCTCTCATGAAGTATTTTCCCTACGATACTGCAAGCCTCCAAATGGGTGCTGTACCCAGTAAACACGGGAACATCGAAGAAACCATGGAACAAATCATAAACGTTCTCAGAAAAAGAAGAAACGTTAAGTTTGGGAAGCCCAACGACTTTGCTATATTTACTCAAGACACTTTGCTCAACCTCTACAATCAAATAACTGGTGCTGCCTATCTGGTGATGATTGTTATCTCTTCAATAGGGCTCCTTGTGGGCGGAATAGGAGTTATGAATATCATGCTGGTTTCGGTAAAAGAAAGAACAAGGGAAATCGGAATCCGCAAAGCTATTGGTGCACGCTCAGGAGATATCCTTAAACAGTTTCTCATCGAAGCTATATTCTTAACAGGAGCAGGAGGAACCATTGGTGTTCTCTTTGGCTTTTCTATAGCTTTCCTGGTGAAAGCAGCAACACCCCTGCCTGCCTCAGTTACTCCATGGTCTGTCATCGTAGGCTTACTTGTATCTGTCTCTGTTGGTCTCTTTTTCGGAATATTTCCTGCTCAAAAAGCAGCCAAGCTGGACCCTATCATCTCCCTGAGATATGAATAAAATTCATTGGGGTCAGGCTTTCATAACTTTTATAACTTGTATCTTTTTATTAAGATATACGAATACATGAGTAACATAAATCCTAAAAATTTTAGAAATATGAAAGTTATGAAAGCCTGACCCCATTATACTCTAGCTTCTTTTTTACAAACTCATAAGCTTTATCGAGAACAGGCTCAAGATCTTCTTTCTCCTCTGCAGCAATCTCAACCAAGGAAGAACTTCCTCCCCCCCTGCCCTTTATCATAGGAGAAATTACAGGAATAAGCTCTCTCATATCGAGATTGAGAGTTTCAGAAGAGGCAAAGATAAAATGTCCTCTCTCTTCCATATTGAGAGCATAAAGGACAACATAATCTCCGCTTTTTATGATGTTTAAGGCCAAGAACCTGGCTTCATCAGGCGTTTTCTCTGCTAAAATACCTATGATGATTTTTTCTTTAGTATGTTTAGTAATTTCTTGAGCTTCATACTGAGCCAATCTTGACTGAATCTTTTTTACTTTTTTCTTTTGGGATTTCAATTCAGAAAATGCTCTTTCAACTGATGATACAACATCCTGCCCGCTTGCGGTTAGCTGATGAGAAAGCTGGCGAATTGTTCTGTTTTTCCAGATGTAATCTTGAAGAGCTCTTTTCCCACAGACAAATTCAAATCTAATATTGTCCCTTATCCTCTCCCACCTTAATATTTTTATGATGGCAATTTCCCCAGTCCTCCTACAGTGAGTACCTCCGCAGGCTGAATAGTCAAAACCTGTAACTTCCACCACTCGGATTAATCCTTCTTTCTTGGGTGGTTTTCTCAATGGAATATCCTTTATCTTCTCTTCGGGAATAAAATACGCCTTTATCTCTCTATCTTGGACTATAATCTCGTTGGCTCGAACCTCCACCTTCTCAGCATCTTTCTCGGAGATGCTCCTTAAATCTATCTCAACAGTAGAGACCTCCTCCCCTATATGGAAGGAAAGTGTCTCACCAGAGAGAAGCTCATAGAAACTCTGGGAAAGCACATGCTGTCCAGAATGCTGCTGCATGTAGTCAAATCGAAAATTCCAGTCAATTTTACCCTCGATTTTTTTGCCAGAAATATTCTCCTCAAGAAGATGAATGATCTTGTCTTCCTCTTCGAACACTCCAGCAATCTTAACTCCGTTAATAGCTCCCCTATCAGCAGGCTGACCACCTGATTCTGGATAAAAGCAGCTTTGATCGAGAATCAAAGCTGGCTTCCCTTCATACATTTTCCGTTCTATAACCTCTGCTTCAAACTCAACCTGGTAAGGATTTTCAAAATAGAGTCTTTTTGTTGCTTTCGATCCCTTGTTCATAATCTTCATCTCCATCCCCCAAAAAAACAGGCCTTTAGAGCACTTTCCAATTTCATTTAGATCTCATAATTGCCAGTCTGGGTGCTTGAGAAATCCGTATGAAGTAATGCTCAGACAGTAAGTTAAAATACCTGTCCTGTTAATTATTTTTATTCACTAATAACGAAAATAAAATTCTCAAATGACCTGAGGTTTTTTATTTCTTCTCTTCTATGGAATATGAAAGGTCAACAGCCTCGAAAACCAAAGCATAGGATCTCTTTTCAGACCTTGAACGGTGAATAGCTCCCTCTTGCACAAGGAGCCCCTCTCCTTCCTTAAGAGTGATAGAATCCTCCTCATGAAAATCAATCGTAACTTCTCCTTTATAAACAATGAAAAATTCATCACCATTATGACGATGGAAAGGATAAGCACCATCTATCAAGGCTAGACTTACATCACAGTTTTCAACCTTTGCTACTCTGAGAGGAGTAAATTTTTTTACGATTTTCTTGGCTAACTCATCCAAGACCACTTTTTTCATCACATCCTCCTAAATTTAGTTTGTCCCGTTTATCCTATTTCTTTCTTATATCTAATCTGTTTTATACCTAATCTGTTCCGTTTGATACAGGTATTTATATTTTAAAAAATTTATAGTCAATTGTCCTCCCTATTTCACTATTATAAAATTATCCCAGTTTTTCCATCACTAAGGTCTTATTTTATTTGTCATGCGTTATAACTGCCAGTGAACAAATGAAAATCCTCGAATCATCTCTCCATTATTTCGGAAAAATTGAAGACAGTCTTATTTCAGCTTTAGGTAAAATTAGAATCCCTCAAAAAATGAAAGGTCTTCATAGTATTCTTAAAAACAACAGCACGAGAAATGAAGCGATAAATATAACTAAAGCTGGCCAGAATAAAATCTTATAGACATCCCTTAAATTTGCTTTAAAGTATTCAACAGTCAAAGCCAGACATAAGTGAGCTGGAGAGAGAAGAATCCCCACAAAGCCACTCACATAAGCAAACATCACCAGCACCATATCTGGATCAGGTGAGCCGAATACGGGAAGGAGAATTGGAAAAGACATTCCTACATAAGCCTGATTGACCCCTGTTAAAAGCCCCAGGAAAAAAGGAATAAAAAAAAGGAGAAAATAGGAGGAGGCGCCTTCAAGACCAAAAGCTTGAGGCAAGGCATCTAATGCACCGCATACAATAAGGATTCTCTTAAACATCATGATTGAAACGAGAAGAGCAATCGTCTTCAAAGAGATGCTGCTCTTGAGAAGATCAAACCTTTCCCTCGGCTTCATACGAGTAAGTAACTGCGTCAGAAGAGCAACAACAGCGAGGGAAATAAGCAAGCTGAGCTTTACTGCAAATATCAAGAAAATAGCTGCTATTATAGGCCATATGCTTAAAAAGAATTTGATCACATTTTTTATAAAACTCCCCCCATCCCCATCTTTAGGTAGATAATGAACATCTTTAAAAAGAATGATCAAGCCTAGAATTACAGCTAAAATTGTAAAAGGAAATTGAACAGAAGAAATCTTTTTAATAGGTATTTGAAGGATTGTTGATGCCAGGATGAGGTTGATATAGAGCGGCCAGCAATATTCCCAGATGTGACGAAACCAGTAATTGAGAAAAGTCTTCATAGCAGCAGAAAGTTTCCAACGGTTTCCTGCCTCTTCAACTATCGGGGCCGACATGAGAGCTCCTCCCAGCATAGGAAGTAATCCTATGAAGGCAGGCGGAATAGCAAGAATAAGGCGTGCTTCAGGGATTATATCGTTTAGAGAATCTACCATAATATTGAAATTCCTTCTGGCTTGGAGAAACGTGCCAATGTACAGAATTAGCATGATGATACCAACGAGTCTGAGAGTTTCTGGGGAGATTAAAGCTTCCAGTAAATTTTTACCAAGAGTTTTTATATTCAGACCGAAGAAAAAGCCAAATAATAGGGCTCCCAAAAAAAAGACTAAACTAAGGTCGAGCTTCTTCTTGATTAACAGAAGAAGTAGAAGAACAATCAAGACAATTTTTAACACATCAGCCATTTATCCCTACCATTGACGCTTCTGCTGCTCAATCATTCCTGTTATTAGCTCACTATTAAGATATGACAATCCCAAGATGTAAAATTAGCTCTTGTTTTTATTTTTTTTCTTGACTGCTAATTATTTAGTGTTTTTGTGCTTTTCTTGAATTCTTCTCGATTTTCACTTCCTGTTATTAACTGCATGTAGTATGCGTGCCGTAAGCTTGAAGTGTTTTTTTGCAACTTTATCAAGAATTTGAACTCCCTTGAGCGAGACAAGCTTTGCACCAACTTCTTCAGCCATGGGAGAGGATCCTTTGGGCAGATCAATACCTACATCCTTAGAGAGAAAATATAACCGCTTCAGGAATTCAGCTCTGGCCAGAATTGAAGCTGCGGCCACAGCTAGGTCTTCCTCTGCTTTTGGCTTCTGGATAAGCTCAACATTTTTCCCTTTTTTCATCAAGGCATTGAGTATATAGAATTTATCCCCAAATTGGTCAGTTATAGCAAGAGTGCACTGTACCTCTTCCAAGATGTTTTCAATAGCTCGGGAATGAGCCCAGGCTAGAATTCGGTTAAGGTTTCTCAGCTTCCCGTAGAGCTTATTGTATTTTTCCGGACCGATCACAACGAGAGAATATTTATATCCTTTTTTTAAAACCTCTGCCAGCTCCTTAAGAGGGCTGTCCGAGAATTTTTTGGAATCTTTAACACCTAATTCTTCAAGGACTTTCTGCTGTTCATCGAGCAGGAATAACCCAGCTACAACAAGAGGTCCAAAATAGTCACCCTTGCCTGATTCGTCTGTACCAATGTGTCCTTTTTCTGAGGGAAATAAATGCGATTGGTGCATCAAAACTTATCTGAGTAGATTCCGCGCCTTGGCTTCTTTGATTAGGCCTGGCCTGAATCTTGGGTGAGCAATGTTAATAAGAGCATTTGTTCTTTCTTGCAAATTTTTGCCATGAAGATAAGCAACGCCGTATTCAGTCACGACATACTTCACATCAGCTCTCGTCGTTACAACACCTGCTCCCTTTTTCAGAAAAGGAACGATTCGCGACACTTCTTCACCCTTTGCTGTGGAAGGAAGGGCAATAATTGGTTTCCCTCCTTTTGAATGAGCAGCTCCCCTTATGAAATCAACCTGTCCCCCGAATCCACTGTAAATATATGTTCCAACAGAATCCGAACAGACCTGTCCAGTAATATCCACCTCGATTGCAGAATTTATGGCAACCATTTTGTAATTCTGGGAGACGTTAAAAGGATGATTCGTATAATCTGTGGGATGAGCTTCAAAAACAGGATTATTATCAACATAATCATAAAGCCTTTTAGAGCCTAGAAGGAAAGTTAAAATAACTTTGTTTGGGTGAAATGTTTTTTTTGCTCCAGTTATGATTCCTTCCTCTATTGCTTCCATAACGCCGTCAGAAACCATCTCAGTATGTATACCTAAATCTTTTCTTCCCTTTAAGGCTGAAAGAACAGCATCAGGAATCCCTCCGATTCCTAGCTGTAATGTCGAACCATCTTCAATAAGATCAGCTATATAATGACCTATTTTCCTCTCAATTTCAGTAAAAGGATGTTTCTCAAGTTGAGGCAGATCTTCCGAAATTTCAACGACTTTATGAACTCGGGAAACATGGATGAATGAATCTCCGAGCACCCGTGGCATTTTCTCGTTTACTTGAGCAATTACTATTTTAGCTTTTTCCGCAGCAGCCTTGGAGGCAAGTACTTCTACACCGAAACTCATAAATCCGTGCTCATCTGGAGGGGAAAGGTGGAGTATAGCCACGTCTAAGGGCATCTGTTCTGAATAGAAGAGATTAGGTATCTGATGAAGAAAAATGGGAATATAGTCTGCCCGCCCTTCATTTATTGCTTTCCTGTCTGCAGGACCCACAAAGAGGGAATTATGTCGAAAATGTCCTTCCATTTCAGGTTTGGAAAGGGGGTCTTCTCCTAAAAGAAGAACATGAACAAGCTCAACGCCTTCCAGCTCATCTTTTCTTAAAGCAAGGGCATTCATCAACACATAGGGAGTAGCCGTATTACCGCTAATATAAACCCGATGGTGGCTTTTAATCTCAGAGACCGCTTTTTCAGCAGTAACTAACTTTTTTTTGTAATCATCTACCCAGCTCATCTATTTCCTCATTTATATTTGGAATTTATTGATTATCCGAGAAAATATTATTTTCTCAGTTTTTCTATCCAAGCTAGCTGGCCTAAACTAGCAATTCCCACATTTTTTTACTGCTCACTTTTTGCGCTTTCCTATTTTCAGGTATTTATCAATTTCTGCAGCAGCAATTCGACCATCGCCCATGGCAAGTATAACGGTTGCTCCTCCTCGAATAATGTCTCCACCTGCATACACACCCTCGATGCTCGTAACCATAGTGCTCCAATCCACTTCTACATTTCCCCACTTTCCTACTTCAAGTTGGGGAGTCATTTTGGGAATTAATGGATTGGGGCTTTGACCTATAGCCACAACTGCCAGGTCTATCTCCATGATGAACTCTGATCCCTCTATGGGAATTGGCCTTCGACGCCCAGAGGAATCGGGCTCTCCGAGCTTCATTCTCAGACATTCCATGGCTTTAACTCGTCCTTTGTCATCTCCAATGTATCTTATAGGAGTGGTTAAGAAGTGAAACTCGACACCTTCCTCTTCTCCATGCTTAACTTCCTCAACTCTTGCTGGCATTTCTACTCGAGATCGACGGTAGACTATGGCTGCCAGCTCAGCCCCTAACCTCTTGGCTGTCCTGACTGAATCCATCGCCACGTTTCCGCCACCCATAACAGCAACTCTCTTCCCTAAGAAGACAGGAGTATCATACTCAGGGAACTCGTAAGCCCGCATCAAGTTCACGCGTGTCAGATACTCGTTAGCTGAATAGATGCCCACAAGATTCTCTCCTGGAATTCTCATAAAGTTGGGTAATCCTGCTCCTGTTCCGATAAAAAAAGCATCGTAGCCCTCATTTTTTAAATCATCGATCGTTGCTGTCATACCCACGACAAAGTTAGTTCTGAGCTCTGCTCCCAGTTTTTCCAGATATTCTACTTCAGCTTTAAGGATACTCTTGGGCAATCTGAATTCTGGTATGCCATAAACAAGAACTCCTCCAGCTATATGGAGGGCTTCAAAAATGGTTACCTCATGACCCTTCTTTGCCAATTCTCCCGCAACGGTTAGACCTGCCGGCCCTGCCCCGATGATGGCCACTTTTTTCTCTGTAGAGGGAGGAATTTTAGGTAGGGAGGCTTCCCCATTGAGTATTTCATAATCCGACGCAAACCTCTCCAAGTTTCCGATTGCTACTGGAATTCCTGTTGCTTTCTTCACAATGCAGACCAATTCACACTGTGTTTCTTGAGGACAAACTCGCCCACAAATAGCGGGAAGGCTGTTGGTTTCTTTCAATTTCCGGGCACTGGAAACAAAATCTCCCCTTTCTATGTGTTTTATAAAACTGGGAATGTCAATCCTCACCGGGCAGCCTAATATACACTGAGGATTGGCGCAGTCCAGACATCTACGAGCCTCTATTACTGCTTTCCCTTCATCTAAGCCGAGGTTTACTTCGTTGAAGTCTCTGTTCCTCTCTTCTGGCTCTCGTTCTGGCATCTTCTGGCGAGGTATCTTCATCCTCTCTTTAACAGGTATAGATTTACGCAGTTCTTTTCGCCAATCCTTGTTGAATTCAGCCCTGAGCTCTTCTTTCAACTCAGGAGTTAATTCTTGTTTTTCTCCCATTTTTTATTCACTATGAATTTAACTCATTGAAAGTAAGCATCTTAAAATCCATGAAGGTAAGAAGCTCAGGCTTGGTGTTGAAAAAGCCGTTTTAAGGCTGAGCGGGTACAGTTCCTCTCCAAGGAGAGGAGAGTGAAGCTTGAAACCGAGCTGGCTTTGACTCGCTCCAGCAAAGGCAGCATGCTTTTGATACACACAGCCTGAGCTGTAACAATACTTTCCAACATGAATAATGGGATGCGTACTCATGGAAAATATTCCCTCTCCCATCTACATAAAGATTCAATCTCATCCTCAAAATATGACTTTCTTCTGGAAAAAAGCTCTTCCCAGTCAACCAAATGACCATCAAAATCAGGGCCATCAACACAGGCAAATTTCGTCTTACCATCAATGGTCACCCGGCATGCTCCACACATGCCTGTTCCATCAACCATGATAGGATTAAGGCTGACGGTAGTCTTTATCTTAAAGGGTCTGGTTGCTTCAGCACAGGCATACATCAAATAAGTACAGCCAATGGCCACTACTCTATCGATCTTCTTTCCTTCCTTCATCACTGTCTGGAGTTTTTTATGGATGTAATCTTTACAATTATAATAACTATCTCGAGCAGAAACAAAAAACTCATCGCTTACTTCCTTCAGCTTATCTTCCCAGTAAAGCAGATAGTTTGCCTTGACGTCTATCAGAGAAATGATCCTGTTTCCCGCTTCTTTAAGTGCACGAGCTATTGGGTAGATAGCTGCGATTCCAAAACACCCTCCGCCACAAAGGACTGTTCCGTATTTTTCTATCTCAGAAGGCTTACCCAAAGGGCCGACGAAGACTGGAATCTCATCGCCTTCCTTAAGATATGACAGCTTATGTGTAGATGTACCCACTACCATGAAGACAGAAACCACAGAACCTTTTTGTTCGTCCCAATCAGCGACAGTTAAAGGAATCCTCTCTCCCCGCTCATCCGGCATGACAATCACAAACTGGCCTGGCTGACACTTGCGAGCTATATCAGGAGCATGCACTTCGAGGAGATGGATATTGGGAACCAGTCTTTCTCTCTTTAGGATTTTTGCCATCACTACCTACTTTCGCTCATATCGTTTGTCTTGCCCATACTGCTTGTCTCAACTTCTATTTTTATCTTCTCACAGCTCATTTCTTACTTTTATTGACAAACACAGCCTTTCAAGCTCCTGACTCAAAACTGACATTGCATCTTTCGAATATCTTGTATTTCGCAACTACTTATTGTCCTTTCTTTTATATCCCTTTCTGATTCGCACGGGTATCATTTTCAAAGAAAATGACTCAGGATTAAATTCAGATAAAAACCGAGCTATAGAAAATTCAGGGTTCTCACTCCAGAGAAAACTGCCATCAATTATTCCGTGAGGTATTGTATCTTCAATCCTGGCTATTCCCCTGACTCTTTGGGATGAAGACTCTACCTCTACTTCTTCCCCATCTTCTATCTTTAGCTCCGCTGCATCTTGAGGATTGATCTTAATCCACCTTGAATCTCTTATTTTTCTCAATCCTTTTATCTCTTTGCTGAGATTCAAACTCTTGTAATAGTCCAGGTTATAATTAACGAGCAGGAGGAGCGGAAAATCTTTTTTTCGGCTAGAAGAAGAAAGTTTGTATTCTACAGGAATCAACTTACTCTTCTTTTCAGTCTCTTCATTGCAGAAGATTTCTTCACCCTTTTCTAACAGAGGATAAGAAACATCAGTAAAGGCAGGGATAGCCTTTTTCACCTCGTTCAGAATCTGTGAAGGTTTCCTGTAATTAAAGCTTTTATATCCCATTTTTTGAGCAATATGAGCAATAATCCACCAGTCAGGCTTTGCCTCTCCTTGCGGCTCAATTATTTTATTTAATTTTTGAATTCTTCCTTCTAAATTTGTGACCGTTCCTTCACTCTCGGCAAACGTCGCCCCGGGAAGAACAACATCGGCATGATTCATATTCTCGCACGAGTAACTATCTTGGATGACCAAAAATTCAGGCTTTTCCTTAACTAAATAAGGAAAAGGCCCTGCCAAATACAGGGCTTTTAAAGAATTATCCCTCGCAGCTTGGATGATTTGATTGAAGCTTAATCCAGAAGTTCCGAAATGTCGCCTTATTTCCAATTCTCCCCTGATGTTATTTTCCAATCCTAGAGGAATGAGCTGAGCTTCACACAAAAGAGCCAAATTCCAGAGAGCAGCAATGTTTTCCTCTCCCCACGGATGTTGAGTCAGACCTAAACCGAAAATGAAAACTGGAGGTTTTTCCTCTAAAAGGAGTTTCGAAATGTCTTTCAGGTCATTTTCTGAGACTCCAGTTATTTCAAAGACTCGGGAAACATCAATTTTATCTAAAGACTTATTCAGGGATTCGAAACCTTCTATTCGGGACAAATCGCCAAGTTCTCCCTCTTCAATGAGTGTCTTCGCTAAAGAGAGGAGAAGAAAAAAATCTGTCCCTGGTTTTATTTTAACCCAAAAGGAAGCGTATCGCCCCAGACGAATCTCTTGGGGATTAATTATGACAAGATTCCCCCCATTACGTACTGCCTTTATGACTTCTAATCCTATGATGGGATTAGAAACAGTTAGATCAGATCCTATAAGAAAAATAGTCTTGGCCTCGGAAATATCTTCAACTTTGAAATTCACTTCGGAAGAAAATCCCTTCTCCTGAATCCAATCGCAATAGCTTATTAAGGGGGAAAAATGAGCAGAGTTATCTAAATTTTTTGTTTTGAGTGCCTCGTGCGCAAATTTGTGAAAAAGATAAATTTCTTCATTAGTCCCCTGCAGTGAAGAAATCACAGCTATTTCAGTGCCTTTATATTTCTTTAATTCCTCAGCAGCGTAACTCAGCGCCTCTTCCCAGTCCACCTCTTCCAGTTCCCCCTTTTTCCTGATTAAAGGCCTCTTTATTCTTTGTTGGCTGTAAACGACATCCCTTAAGGTGAACCGTCCCTTAACACACGCCTGGCCTCGATTTGCAGCTCCTTGTTCAGAAGGGACAGAACGCAGGATTCTGCCTTCATTGAGTTCAACTTTCAACTCACAACCGAGACTGCATAAAGGACATATAGTTCGCAGTGATTCATCGGGAAGGCTCTCCGGTTTCACAGCTCTTTCAGCTAAAGTCCCAGTAGGACAAACATCAACGCAAGCTCCACAGAACTGGCAACCTGACTCAAGAAGAGTTCGGTCAAGAACTGTTCCAACCACAGCTCGAGAGCCTCTGAAGGCAAAAGAAATTGTAGAGGCTCCTCTCACCTCTTGGCAAATCCTTACACATCTACCACAGAGAATACATAGGTTATAGTTTCGGTCAAAAAAAGGATCGTCCTTCCTGATTTCAAAATTACGGTAGAGAGCAGGAAAGCTGATTCTCTTTATCTTCAAGGCTTCGACAACATCTTGAAGCTCACAGCGGCTATTGTTTGAACACAACACACAGCCTGTTACTTCTCCCACTTTTCGGATAGTGGATTTATACTCATCACAATGTTCTTTTTCAGTGCAGATGAGACATGAATGGGGGTGTTCAGAAAGGATCAGCTCTAAAATCTCTCTTCTTAACATTTTAATTTTAGGAGTTTCGGTTCTGACTTCCAGACCATCTTCCACGTAGGTGCTACAGGAAGGGAAATATCCCTTTCTTCCTTTTATTTCAACAATACAGAGGCGACAACCTCCGAATGGTTCAAGACGGGAGTGATCGCAGAGTGAAGGGATGAATAAGCCATTCTCTCTCGCAACTTCTAGAATAGTTTTATGGGCTTCAACTTCAATTATTTTCTTATTAATGATAACTTTCATCGTTTATCACACCGTCATTTACGCCTCTTGAGAATCTTCTCCTTTTTCTTTCCCGTTAACTTAGAAACAGCGAGTACTTTGGGAGGACAGACATCAAAGCAAGCTCCGCATTTAATACATAAATCCTGTTCAATAACATGAACCTCTTTCCTCTCACCGCTTATGGCTTCACTCGGACAGTTTTTCAGGCACAAAAGGCATCCCACACACTTCTCAGGCTCAATGTAGTAAGCAATCAAATTCTTGCAGACCAGAGCTGGGCAGCTCTTTCTCTTGATATGTGCTTCATATTCATCTCTAAAATAACGAATGCTTGTCAACACTGGGTTAGGAGCTGTCTGCCCCAGTCCGCAGAGAGAACCTTCTTTCACTGTCTTAGCCAGATCTTCGAGTCTTTCTATATCACCTTCTTCCCCTTTGCCTTCAGTGATGCGCGTTAATATTTCTACCATCTGAAGATTTCCCATTCGACAAGGAACACACTTGCCACAGGATTCATCCTGCGTGAAATCGAGAAAATAACGGGCTACATCTACCATACAGGTATCTTCGTCCATAACGATCATTCCACCCGAGCCCATGATTGAGCCGGCTTTAGTTAAAGTCTCGAAGTCAATCGGCAAATCAAGCATTTCTGCTGGGATACATCCTCCCGAGGGACCTCCGGTTTGGACGGCCTTGTATTTCTTGTTATTCTTAATCCCGCCTCCAATATCATAGATAATCTCTCTCAGAGTTATCCCCATCGGAACTTCAACCAAACCGGTGTTGTTTATCTTGCCTACTAATGAAAAGATTTTTGTACCCTTGCTCTTCCTCGTTCCTATACTGGAATACCACTCAGCACCATTTTTTATGATATAGGGAATGTTGGCCCATGTTTCCACATTATTAATATTTGTAGGTTTGCCCCATAGACCTTTTTGAGCAGGGAAGGGAGGTCTTTGCCTGGGAAAAGCCCGCCTGCCTTCAATCGAAGCCATGAGAGAGGTCTCTTCCCCTGAAACAAAAGCCCCAGCTCCCTGAACTACGTGAATATCAAAGTGGAATTCAGAACCGAGGATAGATTCTCCCAGCAAGCCTAATTTTCTAGCCTGATCAAGAGCAATCATCACATTTTTTACCGCGAGGGGATATTCCTTCCGGACATAAATATAACCGTCTAAAGCTCCGATGGCATAAGCCCCGATAATCATCCCTTCTATAACACTGTGGGGATTGCCCTCAAGCAGGCTTCGATCCATGTAAGCTCCTGGGTCACCTTCATCAGCATTACAGATTATGTACTTTGTATCAGATGAAACATCACGGCATATTTCCCACTTACTTCCCGTTATGAAACCTGCACCTCCTCTTCCTCTTAAACCTGATTCCTTCACTTCGGAGATGACTTCCTCAGCAGTCATCTCAAAAAGCACCTTGGAAAGAGCTTCATATCCGCCCAGTGCTATATAATCTATGATATCTGTCGGGTCTAAAAAGCCATTATTTCCAAAAATAATTCGTTCTTGCTTTTTATAAAAAGGGACTTCCTTTTCATAGACAATTTTTTCCTCAGTTTTGGGATCAACGTACAGCAGTCTGTCTACGATTTCGTTGTTTTTTATTGTCTTGCTGATGATTTCTTTTACATCATTCGGCTGGACCCTCTGGTAGAAGATTCCCTTGGGCTGTATGACAACGATTGGCCCTCTTTCACAAAAACCATGACAGCCTGTAGTTCTTACTTCAACAACGTCGAGGAGGTTTTGTCTTTCTGTTTCATCCTTAAAAGCTTGAGATACTTCTAAGCATTTATAGGCATGGCAGCCAGTGCCTAAGCAGATAGTAATCCCCGTCTTCTGTATTTCTCGATCCCTAAGAATCTCAGCCCTGGCCTCTTCAAATTTTTCGAGAGTCAAACCTTTTTTCATTTTTTAGCTTTTTTCTCTTTTTCAGGATCAAATTTCTCGAGAAGCCTGTCAACTTCGCTTATTTTCATCTGGCCATGGTATTCTCCATCAATAACTACAATTGGCCCCAAGGCGCATGCTCCCAGGCAATTTACCGCTTCAAGCGTAAATAAATTATCCTCGGTTGTATTCCCTACTCCCACGTTTAGTTCTCTCTTCAGCTCATCGACGATCATCGGCGCTCCTCTAACATGGCAGGCAGTTCCAGTACAGACTGTAACTAAATGCTTTCCTCTCGGCTTCAGGCTAAAAGCCCTGTAAAAGGTGAGAACTCCGTAGATTTCGCTTTCTGAAATGTTGAGGTGCTTTGAAATCCTGGAGATAGCTTGAGGAGAGATATGCGCATACTCAGCTTGAACACGATGGAGGATATGAATCAATTCTTTCTGATTTCTTCCACATTCCTCGAGTATCTTCTCTATCTCTGTACTCATCTTTCCTCTCACACATGAAATATTTCTTTGTAACTTAGGCCGAATCTTTCTGCTATATTCTGTTTCGTTATAGACCCTTTGTAGATGTAGACTCCTCTTGCTAAAGAGAAATCTTTCTCTAAGGTCTTTTCAATCCCAATCTCGCCGATTTTTAATAAATAGGGTGTAACTAAATTAGACAATACTTTAGTAGAGGTCCTGCTCACCGCAGAAGTTATGTTAGGGACGCAGTAATGGATAACTCCTTCTTCAACATAAGTAGGCTGCTCGAGGGTAGTCAAACGGCTTGTTTCGATGCATCCTCCCTGGTCAATAGCCAGATCAATAATTAATGAGCCCTTTTTCATTGATTTAACCATGTCTCTCGTTACCATAATAGGAGCCTTTTCTCCAGGCCTTAGAACAGCTCCTATCAGAATATCAGCAACTTTCGTCATTCTTGCTAGGTTGTATTTACTGGCAATGAGCGTTATAACTTTACCAGAAGTCATCTCTTCGAGTTCCCTCAGCCTCTCCATGTTATGGCCTAACACCAGAGTATTCGCTCCGGCACCGAGCAGGGCTTTCACAGCGCTTTTTGCCAAGACAGCGCTTCCAATTATAACAGCAGTTGCAGGAGGGACGCTGACAACTCCACCGATAATCACCCCACGTCCGCCATAAGTTGTCTGAAGATAATGACCTGATATGACAAGACACATCTGGCCAGCAACTTCACTTAAACTCTCGATAAAAGGAAGGATCCCGGTCTTTTCCTGAACTATCTCATAGCCCATCACAATGATTTTCTTTTTAAGCAGCACTTCCACATTGCACTTTCGGGTAACCGCTAGATGGTGAAATCCGAACAAGACCTGATTCTCCTTGGCCAGATTACATTCTTCTTCATCAAGCGGAGAAATATTGAGCACTACATCAGCACGCCCAAATACTTCTTCCTTAGTAAATACGATACCAGCTCCCTGAGATACATACTCTTCATTAGTGTATCCTGCCTTTAAACCTGCACCAGCCTGGACATAAACACTGTGACCTTTTTCTATCAAAAATGAGACACTGCTTGGAGTCAGACCTGCTCTGTTTTCTATCTTACTGCTCTCATTGATGACTCCAAAATTCATCTATTCCTCCTGTCCTAAAAAAAAGAACGCACTATAATATCAAATAATCCTTTTAAGGTAAATATAAGGAACAAAAAAGTAAGCATCTTTTTTCCCGTGATGAAAATTAAAATAGTCCCAAACTCAAATCTAAAATATACGGAAAAAAGAACAGAACCTGTCCTTATTTATTCACTCATTTATTTTCAGGTGAAAAATTTAAGGGTGAGGATAATATAAATAATATAAAGTGTAATAAGGAGCAATCCTTTAACCTTCCCCAAGCGGCACCTGATTCTCATCGCTGCCAGCATTGTTGCTACCACTAAAATCATATAGGGAAAGGTGAAATTTATGACTTCCACTTCTACTTTTATCGGTCTTACTACAGAAGACATACCTATGATCCACAAAATATTAAGGATATCTGCTCCAATAATGTCTCCCACAGCAATTTCTCCTTCTCCCTTCAAAGCTGCGGTTATACAGGTACTTATCTCGGGAAGAGAAGTGCCGATAGCGATCACAGTCAAGGCGATAATAGTTTCAGAAATCTCAAAGTATCTGGCGATGTTAATGGCAGCCCAGAGGACAACACGACTGGTAATAAAAACGCCTGCAATTCCTCCCATA
This sequence comes from Candidatus Aminicenantaceae bacterium, assembly GCA_041862375.1. Taxonomy (GTDB): domain Bacteria; phylum Acidobacteriota; class Aminicenantia; order Aminicenantales; family Aminicenantaceae; genus WVZL01. The sequence continues at coordinate 22,125 of JBGVTE010000100.1, read as the reverse complement.
AAAAGAAGCAGCGGTCTTCTCAAGCGAACCTTTCTCTCCAGGAAAGCATCACTTCTACCTTGATCCTCTTTATCATCTTCACGGCTAGGTTTATAAAAATTTTTACCCTGGTATTTTAAAATAAAGATAAAATAGAGACATAAGACAACAATAAACAGCAACCCTTCGACCCGTCCGACTATACCATTTTTTGCCAATAGGTAGGCCCCGATATCAATTGAAAGCAGAAATAGACTGGCAGTCTTAAGAATCCGGCAATTCACCATGATGGCTGCAGGGGCAATAAGAGCAGCAAGGGCTATTGCAATTCCATCATCGCATATTACTGATCCTACGGCGTTACCCAGAGCAATCTCAGGATGTTTATAAAATGCAGAAACAACCGAAACACCGAATTCTGGAGCAGTGGTAGCTAATCCTACAAGAACAATTCCCACAATCATTTTCGGAATATTCATGATGCGAGCAAGAGCAGAAGCCCCGTCGACAAACCAATCCGCACACTTAAACAGGACGGTAAAGGAGAGAATCATCGCCAGAAAATAAACAAATATCATTTGTTCGAGTTATCTCCTGTATACGATTTTACCATTTAAGATGGTCATTTTTACTGCAGTATTTAGAATTTCTTCAGGAGAAATCTTAAAGATATTTCTGTCTAGAATTACTAAATCAGCCAATTTTCCCTCTTCTACTGAGCCTTTAATACTTTCGGAAAACTCGGCATAAGCACCGTTTAAAGTGTACCCTTTAATAGCGTCTTCGAGAGAAATTTTTTCTCTCGGTATCCATCCATTTGGATTCCTGCCATCTGTTGTACTACGAGTCACTGCAGCATAAATACCAGTTAACGGATCTAAAGGAGCTACAGTCCAGTCCGACCCACAAGCAAGACGGGCGCCTTTACCCTGCAAAGAATTGAAGGCATAGGTATACTGGCATCTCTCTTTTCCTATCTTTTTTTCAGCCCAGCGCCCATCATCTATTGCATGGTAGGGCTGAACTGAGGCAATAATACCGAGCTTGCCCATGCGTTCTATATCCTCAGGGAGAAGATGTTGGGCATGTTCAATTCGCCATCTTCTGTCCCTTTCCCCGTTCTGAGCGATAGCTTTTTCGAAAATGTCGAGGATTATATTATTTGCCTTATCGCCTATAGCATGGATTGCTACTTGAAGCTTTTCTTTGTCAGCCATCATGATTCTCTTCTCCATGATACCTTCAGGTAACATATGGGAATATAGAATTCCAGTTTTTGTAGGATCATCAGTGTAAGGCTCAAAAAAGAGAGCAGTGGATGATCCCAGAGAACCATCAACAAACCCTTTCAGACCTGCAATCTTTAAGAAATCATTCCCGAAGGGAGCTTTTATTTTTAGGTTAATAAAGTTTTTTACCTCTGTTATGGGAAAGTAAACGTAAAGGCGAGCTGTCAGCTTATTCTGCCTTAAAAGTTCCTGATAAATTTCAAAATTCGAGGCATTACCCATATCATGAATAGAAGTAACTCCAAACTCAGAAGCATGCCTGAGAGCTATTTCCGCCGCCTTTGTCTCTTCTTTAAGGGAGGGCTCTGGAATGTGTCTTTGGACAAGATTCATGGCTGCATCCTTAAGAACACCTGTAAGCTCACCTGTATTCGGATCTTTAACTATTTCACCACCTTCTGGAGAAGAGATATCCTTGGTAATACCAGCGATCTTCAAAGCTAAGCTGTTTACAAGGACCATGTGTCCATCATGGCGGTTCACACAGACAGGATTATTGGGAGTGACACTGTCTATCCACTCCTTCCTTGGAAGCTCAGGCGGGTCAAATTGCTGGTGATCCCAGTCACCGTTGAGAATCCACTGGTTTCTTTCAAGCTCACGTGCCTTATTTCCGATCAACTCGATAAATTCTTCTCGAGAATAAGCCTCCCTTAAATTTATGCTCAGAAGTGAAAAGCCTCCGTCAATAAAATGAGCGTGGCTATCGATAAATCCTGGGAGTACCAGATCTCCGTTTAAATATATGACTTCGGTATCAGTCCCGATTAACTTTTTAATCTCCTCAGTTGAGCCAACTTTTATAATTCTTTCACCCTCCACAGCAGCTGCCTCAGCCCATGGCAAGTCAGGATTCACTGTCCAGATTTCTCCATTTGTGAGAACCATATCAGCAACATCTTTTTTATCAATTGAGATACACGAAGCAGCCAGAGTAAAAATTAATGCCGGAAACAAAATATATATTAATTTCATTATTACCTCCATTTCTGCTTGTTCTTTTTGTTCTGCTTATCTCGTTAAGAATTCAATTATTTCATAAATAAAAGGGGACAGGCTACTTTTTTTATAAATAACAATTTTTGTCACCATACAGTGTGCCGTATAGCTATGTCCCTTTTCTATAGCAATAAAAAAGGGGACATGTCACTTTTTTAACAAAAGTTGTCAGTCCCTTTTTTTTACCCGGAAAAAAGTGCCAAAAATTGGCAAAATATAAAAAAGTAGCCTGTCCCCTTTTTTATAAAATAATTTTTTCTAAGTCTTTGGGAATTATCAATTTCCCCTGATAATTTTTCTTTATCTCTTCCTCTATTTCAGAAAGAGAAAACTCCAACTCTCCGAAGAAATGACAGGGAACCAGACACTTTATCTGCGCTTCTTGGGCAAGCTTACCCAGCTCTAAAGAATTAGTATGCATAGTGCTCAGAGAAGGATACTCTATGAAATATCTGGAGGGAGTGCTGCAGTCGTGAATAAGATAATCCTTTCCCTCTGCTCTCTTGAAAAGAGCAGAGTTGACCGGCGTGTCTCCGGAATAGATTATTTCCTTGCCTTCTTTTCTTAAAATAAAGTGAAAACCTAAGGAAGAGGAACTATGAGGAACCTCGAATGCCTCTATTTCCAGGGAATAAGCCAGTTCGAAATCCTCCCCTGGCTTTACCGGAATAAAATCCAATCGTATCTTAAGTTCTCTTTCCAGTAAATTGAATAAATCGAGAAGTTTCCGGCAAAAATCAATGGTCTCTTCTGAACCATAAATACGAACAAAGGTATCTTCAAACATAAGACTGTGAACGAATGAAGGAAGGCCAAAGACATGATCAGGATGAATGTGGGTGATGAGAATGGAACGAACATCCAAAGGATTTAAATCACACTGCTTTATTTTTTTTATTACGCTTCCAGTACAGTCAATTAAAACGAGTGTTGCATTCGCATTCGTCTTCAACCCGAATGATGTATTATCCCTTTCAGGCGTAGCTACAGAACCTCCAGTGCCCAAGAAATATAATTCTCCCATTTTTACAGGAGAACAGTATACAGTAAGGAACAAACTGTCAAGGAGAAAATGGGGAAGGTTTTATTTTTACATTTTTAGTTTGACAGGTAAAGCTTACTTATATAAATAAATAATATGAAATATTTTGACCTTAAGGTTTCAGCACCAGGCAGACTGTGCCTATTCGGGGAACACCAAGACTACTTTGACCTGCCTGTCATCCCAGCAGCTATTAACTTAAGAATCTTTATCAGCGGAAGAAAGCGAAAAGATAAAATTTTCAAAATCAGCCTTCCCGATACGGAAGAAGAACTTGAATTTTCGCTCGAAAAAGAATTACCGTACTACAAGGAAAGAGACTATCTAAGGAGTGCAATCAATATCCTTAACAGAAAAGGAATCACGATCTCCTCTGGATGGGACTGTCTTATTCAAGGTAATATACCCATAAATTCCGGCACAGCCAGCTCGTCTGCTCTAGTTGTGGCCTGGACAAAGTTCCTCCTGGAAGCAGCCAAGGACTTCAATGCCCTCATTCCTGAAAAAATTGCCAAATGGAGCTTTCTATCAGAAGTAGTTGAGTTCAATGAGCCAGGCGGAGAAATGGACCATTATTCTTCCTCTTTGGGAGGAGTTATCGCTATTCATTTCGGAGAGAAGATGAGAGTAAAAAAATTCACAAGCCCTTTAAAAGAATTCGTGCTGGCCGACTCTCTCCAGAAAAAAGATACAACAGGAATGCTCGGCTACATAAAGAGACACGTTCTCAACGGAGAAGCTCACATGAGAAAGCGAATAAAGGGCTTCACTCTAAAAAGCTCTCAAACCTCTGAAGCTAAGGCACAAATCAAAAATCTTCCTCTTGATGAAAAAAGACTCCTCCAAGGCACCCTTAAAACTCGTGATTTAACACAGGAAGGAGAAGCGCTTTTCGAGTCAGATGACTTTGACCACATCCGTTTTGGTCAACTTCTCTCACTCCAGCACTCTGTATTGAGGGATAACCTCCGGATTTCCACTCAAAAAATCGAGCAAATGATCGAAACATCTCTCAGTGCCGGAGCCTTAGGGGCAAAGACAAACGGCTCAGGAGGAGGAGGCTGCATGTTTGCCTATGCTCCTGGTAATGCAGAAAAAGTGGCCGAAACCTTAAAAAAAATTGGGGCAAGGACATATATTGTTCGAGTGGATGAAGGAGTCAGAAAGGAGGTTCAGTGATATCCGCAACTCAGATAAGAAAAGGCATGGTTATAAAAATTGATGAAAATCTCTACAAGGTACTCGAAGCAGTACACCTTACTCCTGGAAAAGGCCAGGCGTTAATTCAGACAAAGCTCCGGAACCTCAAAGATCAAACGCTCTTGGATTACAGATTACGTTCAAAAGACCGCGTTGAACAGGCATTTCTCGAAAATATTGAGATGGAGTTTCTTTATCAAAGTGGAGAAGATTATATTTTTATGAATCTTGAAAATTATGAACAAATCAAACTCCCTTCGGAAATAATTGGGGACAACGTTAAATACCTCATTCCCAATGTAATATTTTCTGTAGAAATTCATGGCGGGAAACCGGTTGGTGTGGAACTCCCCATCACCCTGGATATAAAAGTAGTAAAGACTGAGCCTTTCCTCAAGGGAGCCACTGCCTCCGCCAGCAACAAGCCTGCAGTCCTTGAAAACGGGATTACAGTCAATGTTCCTCCTTTCATCAAAGAAGGAGACATTGTCCGCATCGATACAAGAGAAGATAAATATTTAGAAAGAGTTAAAAGCGGATAGCTGTTTCAAAAAGTGTGTCTGTAAACGCCTATATTATGGTGGCTATCCTTTACCTTTACAGAGATAAGGTTGTCTGAATTCGGCAAAAGCTTTACTGAAATTTTAAACGCTTCCTTTTTCGAATCACAAATTCCATCCACAGGGAAAACAGTTCTCCACTCATCTGGTCTGACGAGATATTTAACTTCTTTGATATAAGAGAGGGAATCTTCGGTCTCAAACGTTACTTCCAACGTATCCTTATTTTTTTCTGCCTGGAAACTTCCGACAACAGGAAGCGAGTTATCAATTATCAGTGGCTGGCTTATCTTTTCTGTCTCAAGCTCGTAACCTGGAGGATTAGAAGGAAGGTCAGATGCTACTAATTTCACGAAGTAGACCCCATCAGGAAAAGAAAGTGTATCAAAGGCAATAATCTCTTCAGACCATTTTTCTTTCAACACCCGCCACTTGTTTTCATTTTCTCTCCTAATGAAAAGAGAATACACTAGACTATCTTCGTTTTGATCGATAGCACCCCACTCAATAGTCTGAAATCCTTTTCGATCAACTTTTTTCATTACTACATAGGTTTTAGATTCTTTCTCTTTTGAAGATTTTTGATCAATATCCTCCTCATACCCCCAAATAACTTCTTCCTGCACAGGAGGTTTGAGGTAAACCTTGTTCGGAGCTAACAACTCCAGCTTAGTAATGAGGGGAGCAACATTCGACTGGAGATAAAAAAGATTAATTGTTTCAAGCAAGGGTGATAACTTCCCTGACTGGCTCTTGAACATAACTTTAAGCTGAAGGTAGCGAGCTTTGGGACTGAGAATTAATTCTCCTTCTGTCTTCTGGTAGGGTGGTGACCAATCACTCCAGGTCTGGTTTGGCTCTTTAGAATTTCCGCTTCGCGTTTGAAACTGAAGTGTTGTTCCTGAAGGCAGTTCAGCTTCCCAGCTTATTCTTCCCCAGGAGGAAAGAATCTTGCTATCCAGTACATGGCTTGTGTACTCCCCGCCAAATCTCTGCTCAGGATACATTAGACTCAAACCGGAGGGATTATTAGAGAGCACATAAATTCTCGTATCAAAAGACTGAAGGTAATAGACCTGCTCAGAATTCTTCTGGATAAGGAGGGATATTTTCTCATCCCTATCAACAGTAAAAATTCTTCCCTTGTTTCCTGTACCAAAGAGAAGTCTCTTCTCTGCTGTATCCCAGAGCAAGGTGTAAATTAAATCTTCACTCGAGGACCACAGCCTTTTTGCCATTCCCTCCGGGCTTACCTTGTACAAAGTACTCGGCTGTTTCTGGAATGAAGGAATACGTTTTTCGGAAGGAGAGGATGCCGGAGTAACAGTGATAGTTATATCTGTTGCCGATTTTATTAAAGCCGGTGCAGCCTCTTCCTTTTCTGGCTTGGTTATAGTCCCTCCCGCTGCTGCATAGATATTCCCTCTATCATCAAAAGCTATGCTCTTTATCTCCTCATAGGGAGATTCGAAAAGAATTATGGCTTTTCTTTGAGGCGATATTCGATAAAGAAGACCATTCCCTCCACTTCCTGCGATGAGGTTTCCCTCAGTATCCTTTTTCAGGCAGAGAATATGATTCTCTTCTGCTTCAAGGACAAGCCTTCCCTCTCCCTCCTTGTTTATCTCATAAATACCGCCCGTCTCTCCAACAGCGGCCAATAAATTATCATTATCGATAAAAAGCAAATCCCAGATGTATTTTTCAGCAGGATTAAAGAATACATCCCCTTTTTCTTTATCTGTTATTTTATAAACTTTCCCGTTGGGAGACGTCCCTGCGTAAATGTTTCCTTTTCTATCCTGAACAAGGCAGGTAACGTCCATCTCCGGGGTTTGGAAATAAAGCTCTGCTTTCCCCTGGGAATTTATCTCGTATATTCTTCCGCTATGGCCTGTTCCCAGATAGATCACTCCTTGAGAAGTGAGGAGAAACGACAGGTAAAAATCCTCAGCCGGCCCTTCAATTTCTTCCTCTTTTGGAGAAAGAGACAGAATCCCATCGAAAGAAATCGATATGCCATCTAGTTTTCCCTTCAAGAAATCATCTTTGTTCCGCAACTCCCATTTTTGGGGAACAATCCCCTGAAGTCCTGAATACAAAATGAGTAATCCTGCGATGACTATTATCTTCTTATTCATTCACATTTTCTCCTATTCTCTTATTTTGAGAGGAATCAAGGCTGCTCCTTTAAAAACATATTCCACAGGTAACTGATATTCTCTTAAAGTTGATCTATTGATCATCACAGGAGCAGTGGCTGATGCTCGTGGTGAAGCAAACATTGATTTCATAGTTAAGGGGAGATTAGGCATCTCTTCCCCTTTGAGAAATAGGCCAGGCCTGTCAGCAATTATTTTAAAATAAATCCGGTTATTTTTCCTGAGGTTGTTTAAAATTCTTAACAACTGACTTAAACTTCTCGGAACAAATCCAGTAATTTTGTATTGGCTTATTTCCATGGCGTACATAGACGAAGCGTCAGCAATATAAAGCTGAAAATCAGAACCGGCAGGAAGATTGGGGACTGAAATTCCTACTTCCTGGAGTACACTCTTACCCCTGAATGTGCGGGAATAAACCTTTATTCTTATTCTCTCACCGGGAGAAGCTTCGTATTTATCAAGCCAAATTCTCTCTAAATAGCAGAACTTTACTTCCTCTGAAGAACGGATACCGAGGTCAATACGATGGATACCTAAGTCCTTGAATTCATTGTTGGTTAATAGATAAACTACCGCAGCGATGAGGCCTGATAGATTATCAACAGATGTATTAAAATTTCCTGAGTAAAGGTCCTCAATATGAACACTTTTCCCGTTGTCCAAGTAAATATTGCCGTCAATTTCAAGTGAAAGGTCCCCAAAAGACCTTTCCTCGCTGGCAAGGGCTCCAGAAAGTGCGAGATTAACAAAAACAGGGCTTAATATTTTATCTTTGACAACATTAATCTTGAACTCCTTTCTATCCCTTTTATCTCCGACAATGATAATATTTAGAGGAACAGTTTCGGGAATTTTCCCTATCTCACCAAAAATTCCTGAAGTCCGATCCTGAGAAAATTTCCCAACTAACGTGTCAGTATTGGCAATCTTGAAGGAAGAGGAAATGCTCGGAACAACAGTTATTACATCTGCTTTGGTCATGGCATATTCTACTTTGCCCAGATTGTACAGAGGATGGCCGAAAGCTAAGACTTTCTTACCATCAACCTGTGTTACCGTTCCTATTGCAGCCAGACTTAAATCTCCTCCCACAAGTTGAATACCTACTGGCTCTCCCTCGCTAAGTGTCAGATCAGGAGGAGTAATTGTTTCAACCTTCTGACTTATTGTTCCTGTTCTGATAGGATTAAATCCTAGTTTGGTGAAGAAAGGTTTTGCTCTTTCAAACACTACAGAAGGGAATCCGCTGAAAACCAGGGGAACGCTGAGAGGAAGAAAAGTCTGCCCTTCTGAAACCGAAGAAATCTTTGAAGAAAAGAAATCTTTATTTATTTCAAAAAGCTCCTCAAGCATTAAAGACTTCTTTAAAGGGATACGAGGAGAAAAGGATGATCGTTGAGTTTCCTTCTCCTCTGATATGGAGAGCATATCAGAAATGGGAGTTATCCCGGCAATGGCCTCTTTTGCATAAGGAATACTGTAAGCAACAGCGCCAATGAGCTTTCCCCCAACATACACAGGACTACCACTCATTCCGCTTATAACTCCAGCTTTCTCCAGGATTCCCCCGTTAAGCCTGGCCAGGATTAAGCTTTTCTTGGGTTGAAAATTATGAAGAATTCCCAGAATTTCAACATTAAATTCTTCTATCTTCTTCCCTCCAAAAGCACTCTTTCCAATACCTTTCATTCCTGCTTTGACCTGGTCTAAAGACATGAATGAATCTGTTTTGTTAACCTGGCCAAAGACTGGATTGAGAAGTATGAATACCAGAAATAGAGTTCCAAGCGCTCTTCTCATTTGCTTTTTTGACTCCTTGAGTTTATCTTGTATGATTTTATTTAGTTTCCTGAGCTATTGTTCAAGCTCGCTCTTTTTTTATTGTTATTTATTCTATGTTAATTACTCACATATATATTATACAAACTGAGATTCTTTCTTTAAAGTTACTTTTAGAAATCATCTTTTTTTCGTGATAAGGAAAGAAAAGCGTGGGTATACGGTGAAGAAGGTCGTATGAAGGCTGAGTGGGCATGGTTTCCGACTGGAGGGAGGAAGAGCGAAGCCTGAATCGAGCTGCTTTGGCTCGCTGGGGCAAAGCGAGCGTGCCTTCAAGCCGTATGCCCACCGCTTAATGACCATTTTAACTTTCATCACGGAAAAAAAGATACTTCATTACTTTGAGGATTAAAGTTATTTTATAATCCCTAACAATTTTCCGCATTTTTCAAATGCATTAAGAACAGTATCGAGTTCCTCGTCAGTATGAGTCGCAGAATAGCTCGTTCTTATGAGTGTCTGCCCCTTTGGAACAGCAGGATAAATAACAGGGTTAGTAAAAATCCCCTCTTCTCTTAAAAACTTCCACAACATAAAGGTCATATCATCGTCACCAATAATGACTGGAATAATAGGTGTTGCTGTAGCCCCTGTGTTATAGCCCATCGCCTCGAATCCGGATTTCATTTTATCCGTAATTTGCCAAAGTCTCTCTCTTCGTTCCGGTTCTGTTTCTATAATCTCCAGAGTCGCAAGCAACGTGGCTACAGAAGCAGGAGTAATGCTGGCGCTAAAAATTAATGACCGGGCATAGTGTTTGATATAGGATATGACTTTTTTTTCTCCCGCCACAAAACCACCGAGAGAGGCAAAGGATTTGCTGAACGTTCCCATGACCAAATCGACGTCATCCTCAACTCCAAAGTGCTCGCACGTACCCCTTCCATTTTTGCCCATAACTCCAATGCCATGAGCATCATCTACCATAACCTTGGTACTATATTTCTTGGCTAATTTTACAATCTCTGGCAAATTGGCTAGGTCTCCTTCCATACTGAAAACTCCATCGACAACAACCAGCTTCCCCACATCCTTCTCAAGGGACAAAAGAATTCTTTCCAGGTCTTCCATGTCATTGTGCTTGAATTTATGTATTTCACCAAAGCAGAGGCGGCAGGCATCAATGATGCTTGCATGAACCATCCTGTCAGTGATAACCATATCCCCTTTACCGATGAGTGTGGAAATAATGCCCTGGTTCGTCTGAAAACCAGTACTGAAAGCAAGTGCGGTCTCCTTTTTCATGAAACTTGCTAATCTTTCTTCAAGCTCAATATGAATATCTAAGGTTCCGTTTAAAAATCTTGAACCGCAGGTGGCGACTCCATAACGATCTATTGCTCCTTGTGCAGCCTTTATAACTCGAGGATGATCTATCAATCCTAAATAGTTATTAGAGCCTACCATTATCATTTCTTTTCCATCTACTATTACCTTATTCCCCTTAACTTCCTGGATAGGAGTAAAATATGGATACATGTCTATTTCCATAGCTTCTTCAGCTCTAGTAAAGCCATAACATTTTTCAAAGAGACTCACCTTCTCCTCCTTTTTCCATAAGCTATTACCTGAGGGAAATTGTAACCATTCTAATTATCCTGTCAGCTCATCAATTGATCCTGTTTGACCATTGCAATCAATTTTCGTACAATTTTGCTGTGAAAGCCTTTGTTACCGGTGGAACCGGCTTTATCGGAAGTAACCTCATTGAATTTCTACTGAAAAAAGGCTTTCAAATAACTGCTCTTATCCGGAATCTCAACGATTTAAAATGGTTAAAAGGACTGGAGGTCAATTTTCTCGAGGGAGATCTTTTTTCTATTCCTTCTCTTCCTTCAGATATCAAATATGTCTTTCACCTTGCAGGTCTTACAAAGACCTTTAAATCGGCTAAATATTATACTGTAAATCACCTGGGAACAGCAAGCCTTTTTCAATCGCTGATCTCTCAGAATATTTACCCCGACAAATTCATTTACCTCAGCAGTCTTGCTGCTGCAGGTCCTTCATTAGAGGGAAAGTCAGTCACTGAAAACGATACTCCTCATCCCATTACCCCCTATGGCAGGAGCAAATTAAAGGGAGAAGAGGAAGCCCTAAAGAATAAAGATATTTTTCCAGTTGTCATCTTGAGAGCCGGGGCTGTTTTCGGACCGAGAGATAGGGATTTTCTGCGTTACTTCAAATTTGCAAGGAAAGGAATACTTCCTACTCTCCGTTCTTCAGAACGGCTTTTAAGCCTGTGCTATGTAAAAGACTTTGTAAGCGCTTGTTATCTATGCACCCAGAAAGAGCTCGATAGCGGAGAAATCATCAATATTGCTGATCCCCAGCCCTATCACTGGGATGAGATGGGAAAAGCAGCAGGAAAAGCCTTAGGAAAGAAGTTGAGAGAGATAGCTGTTCCCCTCCCAATAATGTATCTCTATGCTCTAATAGCTGAGCTGGCGGGTAAAATAACGAGAAAGCCGAGCATCTTCAATCGGGATAAGTTTAAAGAAGGAAAACAGCCGGGCTGGGTTGCAGATGTTCGAAAAGCCGAGAAGAAACTTACTTTCCGTACTCAATATTCCCTGGAAGATGCGATAAAAGAAACAATCCAATGGTACATTAAAAATCACTGGCTGTAGACATTCAATGATTTTTAGGTTCTCTCAGCTCATTCTTATTATCTCGTCTCTCCAGTTATTTCTTCTTTACCCTTGTACTGCGTGTGGAAAAAGAGACGGAAAATTTTGAGAACGTTTTAAGACACCACCCCTCCTGGGAGCGGGCGAAATATTTAATTTTTCCTTGAAGGTTATGACGGCCCCTCTTCGCCTCGGGGCTTACTGTAAAGTAAATCTCTATTGGATCCTTAAGATTTAAGTATTCATATCCGTTATCTTCTAAAATTTCAATTCCTAAATCTGATGCATTAAAAAAATTTTTGGGAAAAATAAGTTCATCACAAGGGTCAAATTCTATAGTAAAAGACGGTTGAGGGCTGATAGTGACTCCCTTATTTGAAGTAAGATCAAGAACAATTTTCCCCTCTTCGGCTCTAGAAAGTCTCTGAGGCTCTACAGAAGCTTTAATTTTCAGGGGGCTTTCTTCTAAGGCTGGAGAAGAAAGGGAAAATACTAAGATGAATATAAAAAGCAATCCAAGCTTATTCAAAGAATCCTCTCCTTTTTATCTCGATTAAATGCATATTACTAACTTACTTCATTTTAGTCAAGAAAAGGAAACACAAAAAAGCAGCCTGCCAATTTTCCCCGAGGAAATTAAACCTTTATTTTTTTAATATTATCTTTTATAATTTTCATTCATATAATGAGCGTAAGAACAATTATTACAGGAACAGGTCACTATGTCCCTCCTAGAGTTGTAACAAACTTTGACCTCGAAAAAATGGCGAACACCTCTGATGAATGGATTCGTCAGAGGTCAGGAATCGTCGAAAGACATTATGTAGAACCAGGAGTCGGAAGCTCTGATCTGGCTTATGAAGCAGCTTTAAGAGCTATTGAGGATGCCAACATTGACAAATCAGAAATAGATTTCATAATCGCTGCTACACTTTCACCCGACCATTATTTTCCTGGAATAGGTGTCATGGTACAGGCAAAGCTTGGCCTTGCCGGAATCGGAGCGCTTGATGTCAGGAACCAGTGCAGCGGCTTCATCTATGCTTTATCAATTGGCGATCAATACATAAAAACAAAAACTTTCCGCAAGATCTTAGTTGTGGCAGCAGAAGTTCATTCCACTAATTTAGATTACTCTGACCAGGGAAGAGATATTGCTGTCCTCTTTGGAGATGGAGGAGGAGCAGTTATCCTTGAGCCAAGCGAGAAAGATGATGGCAGAGGCATTCTTTCAACTCATATCTTTTCAGACGGAAGGTTCTACTCTGAGTTATGGATGGAAAAACCAAGCCCAAAGGATAAGCCAACATTTTGCGAAGAATTTTTTAAAGAAAATCGATTCTTCCCCAGGATGGAAGGACGAAATGTTTTTAAAAATGCATCTGAAAAAATGCCCGAGTCGGTAAAGATTGGCTTAGAGCATAACTCTCTGACCATCGATGACGTTGATCTTCTTATTCCCCATCAGGCTAACGACAGAATCACTCAGATGGTGGCCAGGGTATTAAAAATTCCAGTGGAAAAAGTAGTACGAAATATCGACCGCTACGGCAACACCACGGCTGCCTCTATCCCCATTGCCCTCGATGAATCAATAAAGAATGGAAGGTTAAAAAGCGGAGACTTACTGATCTTAACTGCCTTTGGCTCAGGATACACCTGGGCCTCGGCTGTTATCAGATGGTAGCTAAAAAGAGTAATGTTTACCTTAAGGAAATCTGTTCCAAAAATTGATTTAAAGAGGAGGATCTCATGAAGAGAATAATAGTTGTGCTTACCTTAATTGTTCTTGTCTTGATGAGTATAGGACTTCTTCTCTCCCAGCAGAATCAAGAAGACACTAAGTTCAAAAAGATATTAGACTCTTATTTAGATGAAACGTGGAAATTTTTCCCGACATCTGCAACACAAGCTGGATATCACAAGTATGATAATAAATTAGAAGACCTAAGCGGAAAAAACATCGAAAACCGCCACGAAGCTCTGGACAAATTCAACCAAGAATTCGTCACCAAAGTAGACAGCTCCAAGCTTAGTCCTGAAAACCAGATCGACCATGAAATCATGATGGATGCCCTTGAGCTAGAGCTTCTCGACCATGAAAGCCTGATTCCCTGGGAATACAATCCTGTCTTTTACAATGACATTATTATCAACAGTGTTCGCAGTCTCCTCACCAATAATTCTGCCCCACTAAATCAAAGAATAAAAAATGCAACTGAAAGGCTAGAAGAATTGCCCAAGCTCATCAAACAGGCTAACGAAAACTTGAAGACTCCTCCTCAGATCTTTACAGAAATTGCAATCAATCAATTCCCTGGCATCCTTAATTTTTACAGAACAGAGCTGCCAAATCTCTTGGGCCAAGCCCCTCCTAATCTAAAATCCAAAGCTCAATCTGCTGCAGCAAAAGTCATTCCTGCTTTGGAAGGGTATCAAAACTTTCTTAAAAATAGTCTACTCCCTAAATCTACGGGTAACTTTCGGCTTGGAGGTCAGACTCATGCTCGGTTCCTAAGGCTGACTCTTAAAAATTCCATTCCGCTTGAAGAGCTCATCGCCAGGGCTAGAGCCGATTATAGCAACATCAGACGAGAAATGTTCCTCGTTGCCATTTCTTTTTATAAGATAATGTTTCCTCACGTAAACATTGAACAACTTGGAACCAGACTCACTCAAGAGCAAGTCAGGAATACGGTAATAGAGGGAGTTCTGGATAAAATTAAAGGAGAACACGTTGCGGAGGATGAGTTCATAAACAAGATAAAAACAACAGCTGATGAAATAAAAAACTTTATCCTTAAAGATCAGCTCATTGAACTGCCTCAGGAAAGTCTCAATATCGAGCCGATGCCCATTGAAAAAAAAGGGACCACGCTGACAAGCCTTATCATTCCTGGCGCCTATGAAACTTCCTCAAGCTACACCTGCCAAGTGGCATCTGTACCTGAAGACTGGGAAAAAGAAAAAATTGATTCTCTTCTTGAAGAATATAACAACTTCCTCATTTATTTCTGGACAATCAGGGATGTTTATCCCGGTCAATTTGTCTCCAGCTATTACACAAAAAAATTCCCTTCTCTCTTGAGAAACCTATTACCCAACAAACCGCTGATTAAAGGCTGGCCTGTTTATATCGAAGAAATGCTCATAGAATCAGGTTTTGGCAACTACGACCTGAGGCTGCGTTTGAATCAATTAAAGTTATACTTGAGAGCAGTCGTCGATTTCCTTATCGAATTCAACATCCACGAAGGAAGTATGACAAAAGAACAGGCTATTGACTACATGGTAAGAGGAGGTTTCCAAAGTCAAACTGAAGCTGAGAGAAAATGGGCAAATGTCTGTTTGAATCCTGGTGACTCTGTTTATACGTATGTGGGTATTCAGGAAATTCTAGACATTGAAAAAGAATACGCCAAGCTTAAAGGGAATTCATTCAGCCAGAAAGAATTCCTCCAAAAACTCCTCAGCTACGGAGCTCTTCCTATTCGCCACTTAAAAAGCAAGATAATACAATAGTACATACATATACCTCGCATATCATTTCGAGGGGCAACGAACGACATGATCTACGTGACATAAAAAGCTGCATAACTTCATCTCAATCCTCTGAGTTATAGATTCTATAAATGGAAGAAATTTACGAACTTGTAGATTCTCACGCACATCTGGATATGGAAGATTTCGATCCTGACAGAGATCAAGTTCTTGAAAGAGCTTTCAAGGGCGGAGTTAAAGCCATCCTCTGTCCCGCAGAAGCCTCAAAGCCAAAAAGCCTGGAGATAGCTATTGATCTTACCTCAAGATACAAAAATCTCTCGGCTGCAGCAGGAATTCATCCCCATCACGCGAAATATTTCAACCCAGACTCTGCTCAGAATATCAGGAAGCTGGCTTTATCGAAATCGATTGCTGCTGTAGGAGAGATAGGGCTCGATTTTCACTATAACTTTTCTCCTCCCCAAAAGCAGAGGGAAGCATTCCGCACTCAGCTCAACTTAGCCCAGGAGCTTACTCTTCCAGTAATTGTCCACAGCCGAAAAGCAGGTCATGAGGTAATCGATTCAGTCAAGGACGAACAATTTACTCAGGGTGGTATCCTCCACTGCTTTACAGAAGATTGGGAAACAGCACAAAAAATGATGAATTGCAATTTTCTAATTTCATTTTCTGGAATATTAACATATCCTAAAGCTCACAGCCTGAGGGAAGTTGCTAAAAAAATACCGCTGGAAAAACTTTTGGTGGAAACAGATTCACCCTACCTCGTCCCTGTTCCCTATCGAGGAAAGATAACAAGGAATGAGCCGCGCTATGTAGTTGAAACTGCAAAAGTTCTGGCTGGAATAAAAAAAACTTCTGTGGCTGAAATAGCTGAGATAACATCAAAAAACTTCAATAATTTCATTGGGGTCAGGCTTTCATAAGTTTGATAACTCTAATTGGGGAGGATTCTATTTGCCTCAATTTTTCTTTGAAAAAAAGAATTGCAGATGTTAATATTAAACTCCTATGTCTTACGAACGACCTTTCCTTAGCTCCAGTTCAATTCCTCTACCTAAAAATATCCCCGATTTAGAAACTCTATACGCAAGCATCAAGAAAGACCTTGATGAAGTAGAAGAGCAATTAAAATTCTTCTCCCAGTCAAGAAATAAACTCATCTCTGAGATAAGTGCCTATCTCTTCAAGAATGCTGGAAAAAGAATTAGACCAGCTCTACTCGTCCTATGTTCAAAGCTATTTGATTATCAAGGAAAAGAACACATTCTCATGTCGGCACTAGTCGAGACCATACACACTGCCAGCCTTATACATGACGATGTCATTGATAACTCAGAGAGAAGGAGGGGAAGACAGTCTGTGCATTCCAGATGGGGCCCAAATGTAACTGTACTCTTGGGAGACTATCTCTATATAAAGTCTATCGGGCTTTCCCTCCAGAGTAGCTATAGACAGATAATTCACATTTTAACCGAAATTTCTGCACGAATGATCGAAGGAGAATTAACTGAATATTGTATGAGCGGCAACCTTGACATAGCAGAAAAGGATTACTTAGACATCATCAATAAAAAAACTGCTTCACTATTTTCCGCTTCCTGCCAAATAGGTGGAGTTATTGGTAGAGCATCTGAAGAAGAAGAAAATTTCTTGGTAAATTATGGTACAAACCTGGGTATGTCTTTCCAGATGGTTGATGATCTCCTTGATTTTACAGGCAAAGAGGAGGTTTTGGGAAAGCCAATTCTTTCAGACTTGAAAGAAGGGCGCATCACTCTCCCCTTGATTTATACTATGGAGAATGATGGGAAAGCAAACCGGGAACACATCATTGAAATATTGAGCCAAAAAAAATACAAAGAGAAAGACTCCCAAAAGAAGATTCTTAAAATTCTAAAATCAAATGGAGCATTCGATTATACCTTTGATAAAGCCAGAGAATTCTCACAAAAATCCAAAGAAATTATCTCTCAATTCCCTCAATCCATCCATCGAGATACATTAACTTTTCTTCCTGATTTTGTCCTTACGAGAAAAAAGTAATAGATTGTGACTTTTTTCTTATTAATCTTATCCTTATACTTGTCTTGAACCGACTTAATGATTGCATTCATTCCAAAAATGAATAAACGAATGAAAAGAGAAATCATACATAATTCTCTGCAGGAAACACAAAAAAGAACCAGAGCAAAACAAGATAAAAAAAATGCTTGAAATAGAAGTAAAAATCAGGGTTAAAGATTTAAATCCCTACAGAGAAAAACTACTCAATTTGGGAGCAATATTAGTAAGTGAACGCTTCTATGAAGAAAACATTTTGTATGATTTTCCATCACAAACTCTCTACAAGAAGAGACAGGCCTTGAGAGTTAGAAAAATCGGCAAAAAAGCTTTTCTGACTTTTAAAGGAGCTCCTCAGAAATCAAGAAAATTTAAAATAAGAAAAGAATATGAAACAGAGATAAAGAATCAAAAGCAGGTGAGAAAAATTCTTAAGTATATGGGCCTTGTTCCAGTTTTTGATTACCAAAAATACAGGACAGTTTTCAAAAAGGGCAATTTAAAAATATGCTTAGATGAAACACCTGTAGGAAATTTTATAGAAATGGAAGGGGAAAGGAATGAAATAGTAAGATTTGCTCAAGCCCTGGATTTTTCCAAAGATGAATATATCAAGCTTGACTATATAGAACTTATTAAAAAGGAAAGAGAAAAAAAGTAAATCTTTTACTCTTCTTTTTCGTCTGCTAATTCCTCATCTTCTTCAGTTTCCTCTTCTGGGGCTTCTTCAGCTTCTTCTTCTATTTCCTCTTCAGAATTTACTTCGAGTTCCTCGCTTACTTTTTCCTTTTCAGGTTTTTTCTCTTCTGCCTCTATTTCTTCAATTTCATCTGCTTCTTCCATCACTTCTTCTCCAATAAAAGCCTCCTCCTGCTCAATTATCTTTTCCTTTTCAGGCTGAATAATTTCATAGTTTACCAAACCATCTGTCACTTCATTCTGAGCTATACGGATAGGATTTTTCGATTTGGTCTTGATTAAGGGCTTGGCTCCCCTTAATAGCTGCTTTGCCCTCTTAGCTGCTAAAATTACAAACCTGAATTTACTGTCAATATCACCATAGGTCTTCAAATATTTTTAACTCCTAATCTTTCACCGCTTTTTATAAACAAATAAAATACCAGAATTTACATAGAAATACAACAGCCTGATAAAGAAATCAGACCTGAAAAACTTTTTTATTGTCTTTTTCTGGCAATTCTCTTATTATGTTTGCAGATTAACTATCAGGAGGAGGTAAGCATGAAACTTTTAAGTTACATTTCTTTGTTAGCTGCAGGAATCTGCGTAATTTTAGCAATCATATCTCACTTCTTTTTCGAATCGAGAATCGTCTTTGCCTTTACAAGCTATGTTACAGCAACAAGAATATTTCTTCTTGCTTCTATTGCTTTTGGAATCCTTAGCTTGAGCGCTGTCAAGGGTAAGTAATCAGAATACATCAGATTACAATTTAGCTCACATAAGTTATCTAAACGATAATTCAATTTAAACAATATTTCTATCTCGTTCTGCTTCGAGAAAAATCATATAATTATCATTTCATATGCCAGCAAAGGTGTCATTTAATATACCAGGAGAATCCATATTAAATTTACATATTTTAAGAAGAGACTAGGCAAAAAGTAGCGGCGAGGCAATGAGCAAAAAAATCGCAGCTATAACCATCGGACAAGCACCCCGGGATGACATCATTCCTGACTTAAAAAAACTGATTGGAGCTGAGACATCTATCGAAGTGCGCGGTATTCTGGATAAATTGGAGATGGAGGAGATTAAAAACCTTTTACCTAAAGATGAGGAAGAAATTCTCAAAACGAGGCTTCGCAATGGAACTTCAGTCACGCTCGGTTATAATTCAGTTGTAAAAGGGATCAAAAAATGCTTGTCTGTACTTCGAGCAGAAAAGTATGAAATTATCGCTCTTCTCTGTACCGGAGATTTTCCGGAATTGGAAGAGGAGGAGGGACTTGTCCACACCTCAAAGCTTTTAAAGGAAGAAGTGAAAAAACGGATTAAAAAGGGAATCCTGGGTATACTCATCCCCTCATCTGAACAAATTTTGCAGACTGAGAGAAAGTGGAAGCGCCGAGGGATTATTCTGACGATTGCAAGCGCTTCTCCCTACGGCGAGAAAGAAAAAGTCTTTTCTGCTGTAGAAAGCCTCGCTAAATCTAAAGCTGAGCTTATTGTCCTCGACTGTATCGGCTACAGCTTATCCATCTACAAGAAACTCAAAAAAACTACTACAATCCCTCTCCTTCTCCCTCTCAAGCTTCTCGCAAGGTCAATCTCTTCCTTTTTTTAAGCTAGTATGTCACTCAACTATGCCTCTTGTCGATCTTATTTCCGACCTATCTCTTACTCAATCTCCTCTTTTCTATTACTTCTTGATTTCTGGCAATAACAAATTCTTCAAGCTCGCTCACTCTGCATACCATTATTTTCGTCTAAAGCCTAAAATTAATTGCTAATGATCTATGTAAGACTCTAGTTAACAACATACTGTTATAGATTCCTGATACCTTTTTTTAATTCATATTTTTAATTTCATAAAATAAAGAATCTACAGAGCATCTAAATTTATACAATCTTTCCTGAATATCGACTTAATGGCTGTTTTTCGGCCAAGATATTAACCGGAGGGCTCGAATTCCTGCCTAGTTAATAGATAATATATAAAATACGCACTTCTTCCTCAAATTCAGATTTTCTACAATGTCGACTTTGTGACGAGGTTATAGGCTTATTTTAGCCTAATATCCGTCATCCTTAGATTCTTCTTTATCTTATTTCCCTTTTTTCAACAACTGCTTAGGTGCGATGTAGCCAGTCTTTGCCTCTGGGTCTATATGAACAACAAAATGTTTATCTTGGAGTTTGACATCTTCAATTTGTCCCACGAGCCAAAAAGTCGCCCAATTGCTGTCATCTTCATCTATGTCCATATCAATTGTGCCATCATCATTAAACTCAACCTTTTTAATGCCGCCGCTCATAGGGACATACAAATTAGCGACTCCGGCAGTAGAAGGTTGATTTGGATATTCGGAGTAGAAAAGCCACCATTTTCCCTGATAAGTATCAATCGTCAAAAGGTAAAATGGAGCAGCGCACAAGTATGGACCATCAGTACACTGATAAGATGGATCTGCATCTGGAGTATCCCAGCCGTATAATTTATACCAATCAGGCCAAGCACTGTTGTCCTTAATAGGAGCTCCTGTCTCCGCATCAGGAGAATTATTCTTTGCGTATACATTGAATCCCTTGCTTGTCCGAGCTGCAGTTAGGCTTATGTAACCACCATCTATGAAAAGAGAGCCTCCTGGGGAGCCAGGGAAGGGGCGACCCTGTGACCATTCGAAGTAAATGTAATATGAATCATCATCTCTCTCTCCTTGGTGAGAATTTACGCTACCCACAAAAAACAGACAAACAATAAAAATCATTAATATTTTTCTCATTTTGTCCTCCTTTTTCAGTTCTTATCTATCATTATTTACCCATTCCCTTTTTTCTTAGCCATCACCTCCTTTTAAGACATAAATTGCCTTTTTTTCTTTGAATTGTCCCTTATTTAGCTGATAATCGAAAGTATATGAAACTGAACTCATACATAATTATCTTAAGCGTATAATTTATTTCTACTAATTTCCCATATTTACAATAAAGTAGATATAATCTATAGGGGAAAATAATCAAATGTCAAGCCTTTTTCGCTGAGTTGACAAACTTTGTCACTAATTCTTTGCTATTTTGACAAAAATTGTTAACTTTTTGTCATTTTTGCTGATATTTCCGACTAAAAATCCCTACAATTATCCCAAGTTTTAAATCACTACAAAGAGCATAATAGTGGGTGAGAAAAGATAGTAAGATACTCTTAAAAATCAATTATGAACTTTATGGGAACTCAGAATAATTAATGCGACATTTCGGATTTGGCAAGATGCGACATTTCAAATTTGGCATAACATTTAACAACAAGTTTGACATGGCAAATCTGTTCTTTTAAAATTGGGATTCACACGTGAATTTGATTGCGTCTGCTCAAAATCTCAATCTAAAAAATACATGTAATACATAATATTAAGTTCACTTAAAAAATTTAAAGGAGGCTCGAAAAATGAAGAAAATTGCAGCTTTTATCTTGATAGGTTTATTCCTGGGATTTTTAGTGTTTGTTTATGCTCAGCAAGAAGCGAAGGAAATGAAAGTCGATCCTACGAAGGAGCTGGCTAAATCGATAGAAAATGGGAAAAAGTTATTCAATGACAAGAGCTTAGGAACAAGCGGGATGAATTGCAATTCATGCCATATGGAAGGCGGCACTAAGAAAGGCAAAATGGGAGAAATGGTTATCCTTCCCTGGAGCAACCTTGCTTCTCAATACCCAAAATACTGGGGAATGGCAAAAAGAGTAGTAACCCTGGATCAGGCTGTTAATATTTGTATAGCAAATGCTTTAAAAGGAAAGCCGCTTGCGTGGGACGACCAGAAACTTACTGACCTGACCGCATATTGTGCCTCTGTAAAGACTGAAGAGACGAAGTAATCCCTTTTTGTGATTGGACTTCATAAAAATCCACCTTTTAGAAGATTGCTCTTCATCCTTTGTTCATAATTTCACAAACTAATAATTTTCTGAACTATATATAAGTTAAGTGAAGAATGGATGTCAAACATAGGAAAGTAAAATTGCCCTTGAAATGCCGATTCTTTTGTTGACTTTTGCTGATTATTGAGGAAAATAGCTGAAAGGGAAATTTAATAAATTAAGTCTGTAATTTTTTGATTTTAAATTTTCCCCCAAAAAATAAGAATGACCCGTGTAGGACTCGAACCTACAAC
>JBGVTE010000099.1:0-16829 GCA_041862375.1 Candidatus Aminicenantaceae bacterium | reverse complement strand
TTTGTCCAAAAGTGACGGGATGCCTTGTCATTGCGAAGAGCGAAGCGATGAAGCAATCTCTTAAGGAAGGGCATTAATCTATTTGTTTTCAATGAGATTGCCGCGCTCTCTTCGATCGCTCGCAATGACAATGGGACTGCCTTTTTCGAACACTTCTTTTAATCCCGTCACTTTTGGACAAACTCAATAATTTAAATGCTTGGCTTGGAGTAATACATGGAGAAAGTGAGAGTCGGGATTATAGGAGTGGGATATCTTGGCACACAGCATGCAAGAATCTTATCCTATTTAGAAGAAGCTGAACTCGAGGGAGTCGCTGATATCAATTTTAAGAAAGCTGTTGAGATAGGCAATCGTCATGGCGTTAAGTACTATCAAAAATATGAAGATATGGTGGATGAAATTGATGCAGCTATTGTAGCCACTCCAACCTCTGAGCATTATTCAATATCCATGGATATGCTCCGGGCAGGAAAATCTGTCTTGGTCGAAAAGCCTATAACAGAAACAGTGAAACAGGGGCAGGAGCTTGTAAGCTTAGCTGAGAAGAATGGAGTAATCCTTCAAGTAGGGCACTTGGAAAGATTCAATCCAGCAGTGGAAGCTCTCGAAACTATGATTACCGACCCAAAGTTTATAGAAGTTCAGCGATTAGGTTCATTCTCAGCTCGATCTCTGGACATTAATGTTGTGCTCGATTTAATGATCCATGATTTAGATATAATTTTAGCTTTGGTGAAAGATGAAGTGAGTGTTCTAAAATCTTCAGGAATTCATGTTCTTTCTGAGAAGATTGATATCGCTAATGCTCGTCTTGAATTTAAATCAGGTTGTGTAGCCACTCTCACAGCCAGCCGTGTCCACCAGGGAAAAGTTAGGAAGCTCAGGGTATTCGAAACCAACTCATATTATTCTGTTGATTATATTGACCAAGAGGTAAAATACTTTCCCTTGGATGGTCGTCAGACTGATATTAAGACTTTGAAGATTCAGAAAGATGAACCTCTGAAAAGAGAGCTTAAAAACTTTTTGAAATGTATTAAGAAAAGAACAAAAAAGAAAGTAACTGGTGAAGAAGGCCTTAGAGCTTTAAAACTTGCCTACAGGGTTTTAACCGAGGCTGAAAAGTAGCCTCCAATGCACTCCACTTTACTCACTCATCCTAAACATAGAATCTTCTAGACCTGTGTTGAATTTAACTTCCGTTAGATTAATTTTCATAAATTCCTCACCGTCATGTAATACTAAGTGTGAATAGGGAATCATCGCTCCATCGACTTTTTTATAATCCGTCATGAATGTTTCAGCTTCAACCTCAACACCCATCGGATTCAAAGACGTCTCTATGATTTTATAGATGAGATAAGTCTTAGGGTCGATATAGTTGAGTTTTATATGGCCGTCAGAAAATGTCTGCTCGAGAACTAAATAATCTTTGTCCTCAATCTTTTCGGTACCCTTTTCCGTGTAGGTAATACCGTATTTTTCAGGATAAAGGAAGGCATGATTGCCGAGGCAATCTCGCTTAAATTCCTCTGCAGATTTTTCAGGCATTTCCTCTGCATTTCCTGTTTGGGGATTGACCATCCACGCTGTTTCACCGTCAAATGCTGTTGTAATAGCCACACCCATTATTTCTCCATCCATGCGCATTTTGTTTGGCTCTTTTTGGTACATGGTCATTAATCCAGTTATACCCATTTGAATCATTTCAATAGTCCCTGTAAAAGTAGAGTCCTTTATACTTTCAAGAACTTTTCTTCCTCCCAGTGCTTCAATCGCTTTTTCCAGGATTTCATCGTCTTTCTGGCATAACCCTGGAGAGATCATTAAACTTAGAAGAAAAATACTTGATAAACCAAGCGAAAATATTTTTTTCAAGAATTCCTCCTTATTAATTTTTGCCCTTGTAGGGAAACTTCTTTACTTGATGAAAGGATAATAAATTTCTACTTTGTGGAAGATGCTTTAAGTCGGGCTGCATCCAGGTTATTATAATTTAAAGCAGCGTTAAAGAGCAAAGGGAAGCTTCCGATAGGTTCAGCTTTTGGGTCTCTAGAATTCTTTTAGAGGAGAGAAGTCAATATCAGGTCTTTCGTATACTTCTGTTCCGGCAATGAGATTTGTATAATCCTTTCTCCAGTAATAATTATGTCCTGCCTCTACCTTCCATTTTTCTCCTGAAGTGGGATCAGTTACATCTGTCATTCCAAGAATATAATTAGAAAACCTGCGGTGAATGTTGTCGAGAGTCCTCTGTCGTGTCCAGTAAGAATCGTTAATTATCCTTGAAATTTCCTGATTTGTCTGGTTCACGATTTGGGAAACATTAGCTGTAAGTTGCTGTTGGGAGGCTACCCACTGAGGATTCATGCGAAAGCTCCGGAACATATGATCTGAAATCTGATGAACTGTTTTAGCTTCAGAAGCAGGGGAGGTATAGATAACGAGAAGTGGAACCGACCACTGCCCTCCTTGCATAGCCGTGGATTGAACAACTTGAGTCAGAGCAAAGCTATAGCCGACAAAAGGTTCGGTATTTACATCATACCGAAAAGCAGCTTCCCCGGCGTGAAGTGTGAAGGAGATCCCGTAACTCAAGAATTGGCTGTAGATTCTGTTGAATGTCGCTACTACATCAGGTAGCTCTTTTTGACTCACAATTTCAAAATTGACAAGCTTGGGACGATAATTACTCTGGAGATACTCATTCAAGAAATAGTGCCCTGGAGTGTACCTCTTAACCAGCATTTGAACACCATAACCAGGAGAGTACCAGGTGCCCTCTCTGAATCCAGACATGGTTAAAACAGGGCTGGGAGTGGCAAAGACAGGGAGGTTGCTGTCATTAAATTGGATCCGGATTTTCTGGTCTTCAGAGGTAGTCACCAGCACATGGACGAGGTCCACAGCAGCTCTTCGGAATGTTCCTCCTTGAATCGCCCAGCCTTGAGGAACTTCGAGGATGAAGGCATTCTCTAGAGGATCCTTCCATGTTGTATACTTTAACCTGGGGGCTGAGGGCTTTTGAGGCTCAACTTTTTCAGGCTCCAAAAATTTAAAAGATTTTAAAATACTTACTAGTTGATTCCTTTTTTTCTCAAAAAGCTCTTCTGCTGACCCTATGATGTACAGGATTCCGCTTTTGTCATAGATTGAACAGAGAGCTATGCCTTGGTATGAAATATTGTTTCTTTTAAATCTGAATTTAGCCAAAATTTCATCTGGAATTTTTCGAAATTGTTGTGTTCTTTCGAGCTTAATATTGTTAAAAAACTTTGTCAGCTTAGCAAGATTTTGTTGGAGCCAGGGCAGACTTTTTGTGATGTTTTGGAGGAAAAAGGGATACACAAACACAAAAGAGGAATCCTGCTTTTCGTCTTGAGCCGAAGCCCAAATGTATGTTTCATCCACGATTTGAACGTTCCAGTTTTTGGGATGCATGAGCGTAAAACCTTCAGGATATTTTTTCGATATCATTTTTTGTGAGCCAGGACCACAGGAGCTCAAAAGAAAAAATATAGAGAAAATTAAAGGCATAAGAGCAAATAATTTTTTCAGTGAGGAAAACATTTGCTACCCTCCTGAGTGCATTTTATATTAAATTCCTTGTTTTTCAAATAGTAAAATTTATTCGTAAGCATCTTTTTTCCATGATGAGAGCTAAAGTGGCCATCAGCGAGAATGATTTTATTTGCCGGGACGGGACCGACTGAATTGAATATGGATTCTATCCTTGATTTCTTCTTCGATACGGACGATTGTTTGTTCTGATTTCGAAAGATATTTAAGATGGGCGTTAATGTAGGCCAATCCTTGCTGGCAGAGAAAGTCGAGCCAGGCGCCGTGGGCGGTCTCATCCATGACTTCAGGCGTTTCTTCAACAAATGTGGTTTGTCTCCGCGGTGATAATTTATTTTCTCGAGAAGATCGCCGCTTAGCATAGAGGTTTACGTTGTCGTATATTTCAAGGTAATTCATGTGAGGCTGCCATCGTGCTGCCCAGCGGAAGTAACGGTTGTAAAATGCCTTATTTGATTCCTTTATTTTCTCGTTTGATTTCATTTCTTGGATGATGAACTCTCTTACTTTATCCCCAGCTTTTTTCCATTTTTCATAAAGGGGTAGACGTAGTGCTCTGAAATAGGCAAACCAGCCCTTTGGTATCCAGTAATCTCGGAAGAGATAAGGAGAGTAGCTGGAGAATTGTTGTACCCACTCATGAGAGGGATATCCGTGAAGGTTGAGGTAAATATCAGGATGCCATTTGTTGAAAATATTTCTCCTCACTTTTGCTTCGGGGAGAAGAGGTTTTGAAACATTGACTTGATAGCCAACATCAATCCCAAGAGAGGTATAGCGTCCAGCATGAAGGCTGTGGAAGGGAGTTAATTTTTGAAGTTCATAGGCTAGTTCCGCACCATCGGGATTTTCCATAGGGTGAAGAATGATGTTCATCTTATTCACATACTCCTGGTAGGTCTTATCTGCAGCAAGAAGTTCGGCAAGTCTTAGGATATAGTTGGTGGAAGAGACTTCATTGGCATGCTGACGTCCGCTTATATAAATGGTCGGCTTGAATATTAAAAGGCGGGGTAGGGAAATGTATTTTTCTTGAGGGGTGAATATTTCTATAACGGGAACCTTCCTGTTCTCATAAGAAGTACCGCCGATGTAAGAGCGGATTACTTTGTTTTGAGATAAGTGATCTACAATATCCAAGCACATCTGGGGCGATATTATTTTATCCGTGGGAACAACAGATTCATTTTTTCTCTTGTGAAAAGCTACTTCCCTTTTTTCAGGTTTTTGGAAGCGAACAGGAAGCTGTTCTTCTTTTTTTAGCTCTTTGTGCTTGATGCTCAAAGTTAAAGATGTTAGTTTTGGGTAACTGAAAGAATACTCTACTAAATCTTTTTTATGAAGTTCCCTTAAGGAATCCAGGATTTCAATCAGGTTTAAGTATTCTTTTTCTTTTTCGACTTCAAGTTCTACGAGCAGGTTCTGCACTTTATCTTCTTGAGCGGTAAATATAAAGGAGGGAATTCGGAGATTTTTTGCTTTTATAGAGGGAAAGCTGATTTTTTTTGTATGCTCAAATTTACCTTTCTCTTTCCATCTTATCTCAGCCCGGGGAGAGCGAGCAAGCCAATCCTCGAAGACAACCTTAACTCTGCCTTTTTTTCCTTCAAGGGAAGGGTGAACGAGAGGAAGGACATTTCCGGGCGCGGAGTATCGTGAAGTATCTTCTGTCACTATATCTTCTTCTACTGCCTTTATCTCAGTTATCCCCCTTAGAAAGTCTAGGGTATCAAAGTAGATTTCATCATGAATTGATTCAAGGCTGCTTATGATTTCCTCGTCTAATCCCAGTTTGTAATCAGGCTCGCTGAACCACATCTCAATCATAAGTCTTTTAAAATAGGGTTGTTTTGAAAATTCAGGTTCGTTATCTGTTTTTTTTATGATATAAGAGTAGACTGGCGAGAGTATCTCATCCTGGTAGAAATCCCAGAATTTTTCCAGGTCTGTTTTTTGCAGAGTATTTATGAGTGTCTTCTCCTCTGTTTCCATTTTTGCCCAGCCTGTGGTTACCTTTACATTACCCCACTCCGGAAGAACTTTCAGGAAAGGTATTTCTCTCATTCTTGGAGAGAATTCTTCGTGAAGTATGAAATTATTTTTTTCATCTAATGCTAAGACTTCATAGGTTGAATTTTTGTCTTCTTTGATCTGGAATTCGATTTTTTCAAGAGGCAGCTTTAATTCTCTAGAGAGAATCTCATCCACCGGATAAAGCTCCTGCAGCCATCTAAAAGGCTCGGCGTAAAACCTTTTAATCTCATTAAAATTTTCTTTTTCCTCTGCACATTTAATGATGAGACTACTAACATTCTTATCTTTAAGAGCAGGCAGGACATTTTCGAGCAGCCAGAAGAAACCTTGTTTGTAAGCGCTGAGTACTGTGATATCGAACATCTCAATGTTGTTGTCACTGAGAAGATTTTCAATCTGTACTCTTATCTTTTCCCTTACTTGGGGTGATTCGCTTACTCCCAATTCTATTTTCAGGAGTGACTTTAATCCCTTTATTTTTTCTGTTTTTTCTCTTATCAAGTTTAAAATTTCATCTCCTTCCCAAGGGAATTCTTTTTCCTTTTCGAATACACTTTTGCTTTCCTTGCTGGCATAAGATTTTATGCTTAAGTTTTCTGCGTTAATAGTATCCTCTAGGTATCTTTTGATTTCATTTTCAAGTTTTTGATTTTTGTGAGAAAGATAAAAATCAGCCTTAAAATATTCAAGGTTTTTATCCTTGATCGAAGAAGCAGTCTTTTTCAAATTCTGGTATAAATAAGCTTCTGCACTTCCCCTCTTTCCCTTCAGGAATTCTTCTACATCTTCTTGCACATCCTTTATCTGAAGCTCACCTTCTCTATAATCATCGAAATAGGGAAAAATCTGGCTTATGTAAAGTAAAATTTTCTCTATTGCGGGTTCGTCAGCTCCGATAATTACTAAAGCATTTGATTTGTTGAATGCCTGGGGAACTACTTTTGCCAGCGCCCAGCTTTTATCCATTTTGGGAATTTTTAATTTGCCAGTTTTGAGAAGTTCTTGGACGAGTTCATTACTCTTCCCGACAATAATGGGGGAGATGAGAGTATTTTTGTTTTCGATCTCCGAGTCAAGTATGACAAGAGGGAACGAGGCGCCGGCAGAGTGAAGCATCAGTCTCGATGCCAATTGGACTGCTCCTTCGATACTTGATTTTTTTGGAATTATTATTGAAGTGTCAATACTATCTAGAATTTTGTCGTTGTCACTATCTCTGAAAAATCCCTTGGATGAGATGAGGTTTGTAAGGTCAAAATCTTTTCCTGAGCTTTTGACCTTAACCGGAGATTTATACGACGGAGTCAGGATTCTCTTCGGATAACCGAGTCGTCGAAGGATTATTTGAGATTCTTCTGTTTTTTCGCGAAGTTCAAGAGTGAGCTGGGAACAACCTGGATAAGAAAGCAGACTCGTTCTCTGACCCTTGCTGTGCTGAAGCTTGAGAGATGTGAAGCTCTTAATTGCTAGGTGCAAATCTTTTTTGGAAGCCATACCGATCTCGATATCTAAGTTTTTTATTTCACCAGAGTTGAATTTCAGCTTCTTTAAGGAATCGTAAGGTGTTTTTTGAGGAGGAAACTCATAAAGAGCGGTTTTTATCGTGATCTTGTCGAAGTTAATGCCTTGATCCTTCATAAAATTTGAGAGGTCTTTTTCAAGGGAAAAATATGTTGCACCCTCTTCCTCTCCCCATATGTCCCACATATATGGCCAGCGAAGGAAAAAAGATCGGCCAGTTTGAAGAAGGGCCTTTTGTGATGAGGCAATGAGAGCGATCCCTTTTTGATTATCATAAGAAAATACAGTGACAAGGCCCTGATTGGATTTGAGGTTTGAGCGTGGAATTTCCCCTTTTTTCTCAAGTTCTTTTATTAGCTCTACATTACTGCCGATAAGAATAAAGTTTTCAAGTTCCTTAAAATTTTGAATTTCTGATTCCTTCTTTACTATGAAGAAATTTTGAGCCAGACTTTCAAGATTTGCTCTAGCAGCTATATCGGCTGCAATGCTAATCTCATGTTCAGATGGGGCAGAAGGAATAATAATTTCAAGAGAAACTTTATCTCCGCGATTATCTCCATCCAGGTCTTTAATCACTTTTCCGACAAGAAAAATTTGAGATAAGCTTGAAATTTCAGATAGCCCTGTTCCGAAGATTAAAATCAGGACTATAAAAAATATGATGACTTTTTTACTCATTGTTTCTCCTTTTCACGAATTTTAAGAGTGTCTTGTCTAAATTTTGATGCTTACGAATCACGAAGTCAATATTAGATAGTAAGCATCTTTTTATCTGTGATTGTCATTATCTTTATTTAAGGATTGATTCTGTTACGTTGCCTCCTCGTCTGTCCTCGCTCCACCATTCCTGTCTAATATAATGGAATTATTCATTACCACGGAAAAAAAGATACTTGATTCTGAAAAATTTATCTTGACTTTTTATTACTATTTCTATAGATTATATAGCTAATAATTTAGTAAGAATAATACTAAATATTGTATGATATAAATCAAGAGGTTGAATATATTGAATTTTTTCTTGACAAACGAATGATGGTCACACTATAATTTTTCTTTAGGAAAAGTCAGCAGATGAAAATCCCACGTATTGAATACAGGAAATACTATATTATAGGAATATTCGTCGTTTTATTTTTGTGGGGAAATCCTGTCGAATTCGGAAAGGAAAATACTTTCTTTCACGGTTACTCGATCCAGAAGCCGATAATCAGAATTGGGCTTGGAGTTAACATAAGCGATATAAAGATACAATCTTCTTCAGGTATGAAGATCTATGAAGTAAATTCACACTACAAGCTTATAGCTGATGATGTAAAGGCAGTTAATATTAGAGGGCGAAGGGAGAAATTGTCTGAAAAGTTTATTATTCAGGTTGCACAGACGAGAACGAGAGAAGAAGCAGAACTTATGGCCCAGGACTTGAGGATAAGAATTGGGAATAACGTTTATGTGACGGAGAATAAAACAAAGGGTATCTTCCTGGTAAAGGTAGGAGATTTCTTGACAAGAGGAGATGCTTTAAAATTCATAAAGACTCTTAACCAAGGTGGGATAAAGGATACTTGGATACTTCGGGAAGAAATAACTGAGAAAACAGTAAAACCTTTCTGGATTCTCGTCAACAATGAGTTGAAGAGCTTGAGTGATGATACAGTGCTTTATTTTATCCCGAGCAACAAGCAGAGCTTTCTCTCTTACAAAGGCAGGGATTACCGGGGTATCTTTGTTCTCAGAGCAAGTCGCAAGGGCATTGTTCTTGTTAATATTTTAAACATCGAGGATTATTTAAGAGGAGTTGTTCCGAGTGAATTTTCTCCTTATAGCTTTAATGAGCTTGAAGCTCACAAGGCTCAAGCAATTGCAGCCAGAACATATGCTATTAAGAATTTGGGCACCTTTGAGGATTTAGGGTATGACCTCTGTGATACGCCGAAATCTCAGTTTTATAAGGGGATGAGTGCTGAGCATCCACTCAGTAATAAAGCTGTAGAACTTACAAGAGGAGAGGCTATCTTTTACGGAGGGAAATTAATTAATGCACTCTATACCAGCACGTGCGGGGGAATGACTGAAAATGTAGAATATGTGTTTGAAGGCCAAGCTCTTCCTTATTTGAGAAGTACAGAATGTTTTTATGAAAAACAAAAGGAATGGCTTGTAGAGAGCATGTGCTCAATTTCGCCTGTTCGAGTTGGAGGTGAGAATATAGGTCACCACATCGCTTATCTCATCAGCTTGAAAGTCATCCCCTCCAAGATAAATTCTGCTTTTTATGAAAAAGAAGCTTCTTTTGATGAGGCAGTAGAGTGGATCGAGAACGCTTTGATTCTACTCGGCAAAAAGAAAAAGGTATTTTCCCGTGAAAAATCAAGCTTGAATTTTATAACTTTTGCTCACCTAGTTGTTGGTGCTTTTGGATGGCAGGAGAGAGTAGAAAATTTATTGTTGAAGAGTGAAGTCACTTATATGTTGAAGGATTTTTCAGAACTGAAGGAAGAAGACAGGAACAAACTTGCTTATCTGGTTTTCGCATCAATATTTCCCGATCTCCACAACATCGGAAGTCTGGATAGGACACTAACTCGGGCAGAGCTCGCTTTTTACTTGGCAAAAGTCATCTCGAGTTACCGAGATTTCCGTAATCAAGGAATATTCATTGGATTTAATAAAAATAAGATTGAATTTGAAAAAGGGAATGAGGAAAGACAGGTTTCTCTAACCTCGAATGTCTTTCTCTTAAGAAATAATGGTGGCCACTATTCCTTTTCTTCATACTTCCATCTTTTAAGGGGAGAAAAAGTCAGGTGGGTTGAGGGAGATGGAGAAGTTAAATTACTGGAGATTTTTTCACCTTTTAACTCAAAAACTCTAGACAGACATTCTGTCTTCCAACGCTGGCAGCACAGGGAATCGAGGGAAAAACTGGAGAGGAGAATTAATCAGTATTATCCAATCGGCGTGTTGATGGATGTTATCCCTCAGAGGAGAGGATTATCAAAAAGAGTGATAGAGCTTCTGATCAAAGGAACAGAGAGTCAGGTTGTGGTTAAGGGCTTAAAAATAAGACATGTTCTGGGGCTTAGAGAAAACCTTTTTGTCATAGACAGGGAATATGATGAGGAAGGGAAAACAAACTATTTTATGTTTTCAGGAAGAGGATGGGGACATGGTGTTGGTTTGTGTCAGGTCGGGGCTTTCGGAATGGCCCAAGCTGGAGCTGATTATACTGAAATATTGAAAAAGTACTATCATGGAATTAAAATAGAAAAAATGTATTAGCCTGGAATTAGGAGAAATCTGTTGGATCGAGAAATCTTAAAAGATGAGCTTATTAAAATCGTAAAAGAAAAATCTTTGATAACTAATGTTGAGCGAGTACTGACTTCAGGACGGAAAAGCACTTATTATATCGATGCCAAAATGACCTCCTTAGATCCAAAAGGAGCCAACCTTATTGCTAAGATAATTCTGGATGTTCTCGAGGATTTTGATGTCGATGCTATCGGAGGATACACATTAGGAGCAGATCCAATTGTCAGCTCTGTAGCCGCATTGAGCGCGGAAACGGAAAATCCCCTGCCTGCTTTTATTGTTCGTAAAGAGCCGAAAAAACATGGAGAGAGAAAGATGATTGAAGGACCTTTCCAGAAAAGCTGGCGAGTTTGTGTTGTTGATGATGTTGTTACCACGGGGAGTTCTACTCTCAAGGCTTGCCAGGCAGTTGAAGAAGAAGGAGGGAAAGTAGTTTTAGCCTTGGCTTTGGTTGATAGACTTGAAGGAGGAAGGGAAAATATCGAAGAAAGCGGCTATACATTTATTTCACTCTTAACTCGCAAGGACCTTCTTTAATTTACAATCCACTTTAAGTAGCGCCAACTCCACCTAATCTTTTTACGAAATATTATTGGGAATTCTGTTCTCAAAGACCTTTTTTCAAAAAAATGAAGTGCTCACCTTGATTTCTTTTTATTTGCTTTTTGATATCTGTTTACGTAAAATTTCCTCTCTTTTGTAGAGAAAAGAGGAAAATAGTGAATGAAGAAAAGAGAAGAATTCCTCTCGGAGTAGCGCTCATACCCGTTATATTTTTAATTATCGCCCTATATTTTACTATCGTTCAATTCAAACAGCCTCCCCACATTGCCCTCATTTGCGCTGCTGCAGTGGCTTCTTTTGTTTCAGTAGCCTTTAAGAATCCCTGGAAGAATATTCAGGAAGGAATGGTCTACGGGATTACTCTGGCCTTATCCGCTATTCTGATTTTAATGATAGTAGGGATGATGATCGGAACGTGGATTCAGGGAGGTGTCGTCCCTACAATGATTTACTATGGCTTGAAATTTCTGTCTCCTGGAATATTTCTTGTGGCTACTCTCGTTATCTGTTCCATTGTATCTTTAGGAACAGGATCTTCCTGGTCAACTGCAGGAACAGTGGGAGTTGCTCTAATAGGAGTGGGTAAAGGATTAGGAGTGCCTGTGCCAATTGTAGCTGGAGCCATTATTTCTGGTGCCTATTTTGGCGATAAAATGTCACCCCTTTCTGATACCACAAATTTAGCGCCCGCAGTAGCGGGTACAGACTTATTCTCACATATCAGGCATATGGTTTACACCACAGCACCAGGGTACGTTATTTCTCTTGTTCTTTATACGCTTATCGGGATTAAATTTTCAGGTGGAGCACTGGAGACTAAAAACATTGAAGTAATTCTTTCCACTTTGAAAGCAAATTTTTACATTCATCCTCTTCTCCTGTTACCTCCGTGTTTAGTTATCGTCATGGTCGTAATGAAAATTCCACCTTTACCAGCACTATTCGGAGGAACCCTCCTGGGAGGATTTTTTGGGATGGTGACTCAATCGAAATCACTTGGAGAGGTAATCCAAGCAGCTCAATCTGGGTTTGTTTCTCAGACTGGAGTAGATTTTGTGGATAATTTGCTGACAAGAGGAGGATTGGAGAGCATGATGCAGACCGTGGCCTTGATTATCTGTGCCCTGTCTTTTGGTGGTATAATGGAGAGAACAGGAATGCTGGAGGTTCTCGCAAAGTCTCTCCTTAAGAGAGTAAAGAAAACTGGTTCTTTAGTGGCTACTACAATTTTAAGCTGTATCGGGATGAATGCTATTGCTTCAGACCAGTATATTGCAATTGTTATTCCAGGGAGGATGTATAAAAATGCTTTTGACTCGCGCGGGCTTCACCCGAAAAACCTTTCACGCTGTTTGGAAGATTCGGGGACTTTGTCTTCTCCTTTAATTCCCTGGAATAGCTGTGGTGCTTTTATGCATGCGACATTAGGAGTGAATCCTCTCCTCTATCTCCCCTATGCTTTTCTCAACCTTACGAATCCAGCAGTTTCAATTTTTTATGGTTATACTGGTATCACCATGGAAAAAGCAGAAGAGAAGGTAAACACTTAACGATCTTATTTTTTTTCTGTTTACTGTGTGCTTTTTACTTTAGATTACGTTATATTTCTTCCCAACTTTGATAAAGGCTTCTAGTGCCTTATCTAAATGTTCTTTTTCATGAGCTGCGGAGAGCTGAACTCTTATTCGTGCCTGGCCCCGAGGTACTACCGGGTAGTAAAATCCTATGACATATATTCCTTCATCGAGGAGGTCTCGAGCCATGTTTTGAGATAGTTTTGCATCATTCTCGAATTTTCCGAGCATGATAGGGACAATAGGGTGAATTCCTGGAGTTATTTCAAAGCCAGCTTCTGTCATTTTTTCACGGAAATATTTTGTATTGTTTTCAAGCTTATCCCTAAGTTCAGTTGTTTGTGAAAGGAGGTCAAAGACAGCTATGGATGCTCCTGCAACCGCAGGAGCTAGAGTGTTGCTGAAGAGGTAGGGTCTTGAGCGCTGCCGGTAGAGTTCGATGATTTCCTTTCTTCCTGAAATAAATCCTCCAGAAGCTCCTCCCAGGGCCTTCCCGAGAGTTCCGGTGATGACATCTACTTTCCCCATTACTCCTCTGAATTCAGGGGTTCCCCTTCCGGTCTTTCCTATAAACCCAGTAGAGTGTGCATCATCGATCATGACTAAGGCGTCATATTTTTCGGCAAGGTCACAGATTTCATCCAGTTTAGCGATATCGCCATCCATTGAGAACACGCCATCTGTGGCAACCATTCTGTATCGGAGTTCTTGAGCTTCCTTTAGTTTTTCTTCTAAGTCAGCCATGTCTGCATGTTTATAAATATAGCGCTGAGCTTTACAAAGGCGAATACCGTCGATGATGGAGGCATGATTGAGCTGGTCTGTAATTATTGCATCTTCTGCCCCGAGAAGAGGTTCAAAAACACCGCCGTTTGCATCAAAACAGGCAGCAAAGAGAATAGAATCTTCTGTCTGGAGGAACTGAGAGATTTTTTGTTCTAAAATCTTGTGAATATCCTGCGTTCCACAAATAAAACGGACAGAACTCATGCCGTATCCCCATTCATCGAGTGTCTTGTGAGCTGCTTCGATAACTTTGGGATGGCTTGAAAGGCCTAGATAGTTATTGGCACAGAAATTTAAAACTTTTCGTCCTCCTTTGACCTCAATTTCTGCTCCCTGAGGAGTTATGATGATTCGCTCATCTTTGTACAGGCCTGCATCAGCAATAGACTGAATCTCTTTAGTCAGATCACCCTTTATTTTTCCGTACATTTAATACCTCCTATATATGGTTCTCATGCAATATTAAAGTTCAAACTATATCAAAATTGCAGAACAAGGTCTATCTCTTTTTCAATTCTCGGGGTCAGGCTTTCATAACTTTGATAATTGAACACAATAGCATAATGAACGATAATTCTCATTCATAGAGAGTAGGGAAAATAAAAGTTATCAAAGTTATGAAAGCCTGACCCCATATTATAATTTTTATGTTATAATCCCTTCGCCATGGTAGATGAAGGTTTTTACTATTTTGAGCCTTTTACAAATAATATTGCTAGGTATTTTAAAGTTGATAAGGTTTACTACCAAGGAAAGACAAAGTATCAATTAGTTCAACTCTTTCATAACGAAGTATTCGGAAAGGTCCTTTTTTTAGACAGTAAAATTCAATCTGCGCAGATCGATGAATTCATTTTTCATGAAGCTCTCGTGCATCCCGCTCTCATTACTCATGACATGCCTCAGGAAGTACTCGTTATTGGAGGCGGAGAAGGAGCTACCCTAAGAGAGATTCTTAAACACGCTCCAGTTGATAAAGCTGTGATGGTTGATATCGATAAAAAGACTGTGGAATTATGTCAGGAATATTTGCCGGAATGGTCAGATGGAGCTTTTACAAATCCGAAAACAAAACTTATCTTTGGTGATGCCCGTAAGTATCTGGAGAGAGTAAAACATAAATTCGATGTAATTATTTCCGACCTGACTGAGCCAGTGAGAGCAGGCCCTTCAATCTATCTCTTCACCAAAGAATTTTTTGAGATAGTTTTTCATTCTTTAGAGGAGGACGGCATATTTGTTATTCAGGCAGGCAGTGCTGATCCTTACTACTATCACTTTTTTACTTCATGTAAAAAAACCCTGGAAGAAATTTTTCCTATAGTAAGACCCTACAGGACTTTTATTTTTTCCTTCAGTCTCCCTTGGGGCTTTATCTTAGCTTCGAAGAAAATTGATCCTCTTGAATTACAGGAGAAAGAAATTTCCAGAAGAATTCGTTCTCGCAGAATTAAAAATCTTAAATTTTATCATTCGGCATTTCACAAGAACCTTTTCTCTTTCCCCGCCTATTTGATAAATGCTCTCAAGAAGGGGAGAATTCTGACCGATAAAAAACCCTTTATTTGGGAAGCATGACTACAAAAAAAAACTTGTCTGAATCTGATGGATCAGAAATAAAAGAATACCATACTTCATTTAACGGAGTTTTTTTTAAAATAAAAAAACTTCTCTACAGTTGTCGATCTCAGTATCAAAAGATAGAAATTATTGATAACGAACATTTCGGTCGAATCCTTCTCTTGGATGGATTAGTCCAGACAAGCGAGAGAGATGAATTTTTCTACCATGAAATGCTCGTTCATCCTGCTTTTATGACTCATCCCTCTCCACAGCGCATCCTCATAATCGGTGGCGGAGATGGAGGCAGCCTTAAAGAAGTGCTTCGTTATACAATAGAGCGAGTATGGCTCGTAGAGATTGATTCGGAAGTAGTGGAGGCATCAAAAAAATTTTTTCCATGGCTTTTAAATTCTCTTAAGGATGAGCGCGTCAGACTTGAGATTGCTGACGGAGATGAGCTCATCCAACAGATTGACATGAAGTTCAATGTGATTGTAGTTGATTCATCAGACCCAGTAGGGCCCTCTCGTTCTCTTCACGAAACAACGTTTTTCGAGAGAATAAAACGTTGCCTCACTCCCGGAGGAATTGTTGTTACTCAAATGGGCTCCCCCTTTTATCATCTAAACCGTATAAAAGAGAAGGAAGTATCTTTACAGAAACTCTTTAAAATTGTTAGATTTTATTTAGGGCCAGTGCCCACTTATCCTGGAGGGCTCTGGTGCTTTGTTTTTTTATCGGATGATGTAAATCCTTTTTCTTTGAAGAGAAAGCCTCCCCCGGGACTAAAATATTTCAATCAGGATATTCACCGAAGCGCATTTTATCTCCCCAACTTTATGAGGGAGCAGCTCGATTAATAGTTGAGTTTTCCCTCTGAATGGCGCTTGCTTAAAACAGTGAGCATATCCTCTGACATGGCGGCTAAATCGTAGCTTGGTTGCCAACCCCATTCTTCTCGAGCAGCGGAATCATCTAGGGAATTTGGCCATGAATCAGCAATATCCTGGCGAAAATCAGGCTGGTACTCACAAACGAACTCTGGGATATGTTTCTTTATTTCAGCTGCTAGTTCGCCTGCAGAAAAGCTCATCGCAGTTACATTGAAGTCTGAGTGGTGTTTGAGTCTTGGCAGGTCTGCTTCCATTAAATCAATAGCAGCTTTTATACAATCGGGCATGTACATCATAGGCAGCCTGGTGTCTTTTCTTACAAAACAGGTGTATTTTTTATATTTCACCGCTTCGAAATAAATAGCTACAGCATAATCAGTCGTTCCTCCGCCAGGCAGTGTTTCATAGCTGATAATACCAGGGTAGCGGCAGCCTCGAACATCCAGGTCAAAGCGCTTAACATAATAGTCACAGAGGAGCTCTCCCGCGACTTTGGTTACTCCATACATTGTTTTAGGCCGCAATATTGTTTCCTGAGGGGTGTTATCAAGGGGAGTTTCAGGGCCGAAAGCTGCAATCGAACTTGGAACAAAAACTCTTGTCATTTCATGATCTCGGGCGACTTCAAGGATGTTATACGTTCCGTTCATGTTTACATCCCAGGCAAGCTGAGGATTTTTTTCTCCGACAGCTGAGAGTATTGCTGACAGATGATAAATTGTGTCAATATCGTATTTTTTAACTACCTCTTCTATTGTTTCTCTCTTACTCACGTTGATAAATTCAAAAGGGCCGGAATCCCTCAGCGTAGGGCTGGGCTTTGTTTTATGTCCTGTAGCTAGAATGTTATCATTGCCGTACCTCTCTCTCAGAGCCATAGTTAATTCAGAGCCAATCTGACCTGCTGAACCAGTAACCATGATTTTTTTCATCTCTTTTGCCATTGATTTACCTCCATGACGTTGTTTTCTTGAAATTCAGGTTTACTTATAAC
>JBGVTE010000098.1:0-22892 GCA_041862375.1 Candidatus Aminicenantaceae bacterium | reverse complement strand
TTTAGATGTCAATGAAAAGAGATAATTAAATGCAAGGATAGTTTTTAATTTATTTAAGAACTTTCCCTGAAAGAATAAGGATTAAAGCTCTATCTTCTTCATCAGTATTAAGTTTGGAAACTCCTACAACTGTCCTTTCACCGCTCTTAAGAGTCAGCGTAGTATTGATTAGTCCTAATGTTCTCTCTTTGCCCTCGGCACTCAAGCCAAAATCCTGTGCTAACTCCAGGTATACATTAAAGATGTCACTTTTTTCTTCTTTTATATAGCGGGGGCGCAGGTAAAGTCTGAGGTTTATTCCCTCACCTCCCATTCTTTGGGAAGAATACTTATTCTCCTGAGCTTTTATGATAGATGAGTCTAATATTTTATAAGATTTAAACTTCAAGACACTCTGGAGCTCTCTCATTACTGGGTCAGATTTCAACTCCTTATCCAAATCTGCTTTTTTCATCGAACCTAAAATCACTTCTATGTTGAACTGTATATCGACTGGGCGCACGTCAAGCTCCTTGAGTATAGAAAGAAGTTTTTCCATAATCTCCGGAACATCCTCAATCAATAGCCTGTTCTCACCTCGAATAGTCTGAATTTTCCCCTTTGGACTAATGTACTTCACCAAAACTGAGCGGGCCACTTGAGCGTCTACGTACTTGACTTTCACT
Organism: Candidatus Aminicenantaceae bacterium; assembly: GCA_041862375.1. Lineage (GTDB taxonomy): Bacteria > Acidobacteriota > Aminicenantia > Aminicenantales > Aminicenantaceae > WVZL01. The sequence continues at coordinate 22,227 of JBGVTE010000098.1, read as the reverse complement.
ATCTCCTTTCTCAACTCTGGCTTCCCAGGGGAGGAATAGAGAACTTGTGCTATTCCACTTAATATAAAAATACCTAACACAATAATCGCAAGCTTTCTCATTTTTTCTCCTTTAAATCAAAATTTTTATTGAAGAACCAGACAATCTTGATGCCCGTTTCTTTGGAAACTATAGTCATAGAAATTATGTCTTGCTGACCAGAAGGTGGTTTTTTGATTTCTGAAATCATTTCTGATTCTGACTCTCTCTCTTCCCAGATAAAAGAAGGCCTTACAATAAATAATGCAAGAACAACTGTAAACACTGCCATTACCACATAAGCCCAAGCCTTTTTATAAGGCCATGGCGCAAGAGGATAGACACGAGATGGCTCTTCTTTTAAAGCATTCTTAACTGCTCTCTGCCATTCCCACTCTTGCCAATCTTGTCTGTTTTTTCTAAGCAATTTTCTTGTTCTCTCAAAAGACAATACATAGGAATCATATTCCTGCTTACATTTTGAACATTTCTTAAGATGGGCGTTGATAGCTTGAATCTTCCTTCGAGAAAGCTCAGAGCCAAGCATGAGCGGTAGCAAACGTTGGACTTTATAACAGCTCACTGCCTCACCTTCTGCCCCTATATACTTCTTCGAACCTTTCCCTTATCTTGCGGCGTGCCTGGGAAAGATGAGTTCGGACACTTATGGATGAACAGCCGAGAGCATCAGAAGTTTCTTTAATAGAAAATCCTTCTCCATCCCTGAGAAGAAAAATCATTCTTTCTTTTGGGCTTAAAATTTTAAGTAAACTCTCAACTTTAAGCTTCATTTCCTTTTTTGAAAACAGATCTTCAGGGTCACGGACAGCATTGACTAACGAGCTTTTATGGTACTCCAATAAATCTTCGTGCCTCTTTTTCTTTCTTAAAAAATCATAGGTAGAATTCATCGTTATTTTATAGATCCAGCTTTTAAAACTCTTCCCTTTTTTGAATTTTCCAAGATAACGATAAATCTTAATAAAAGCCTCTTGGCATATTTCTTTTGCCTCTTCTAAATTACCTGTTACTCGATAAGCCATGTTCAAAATTCCTTGACGATAGGGATGGAGAAGAAGTTCAAAGTATTGTTTATCTCCTCCGAGCACAGCCTCGACCATCTCATCTTCGCTCTTCATCCACATTAATATACTCTGCCAGGCTTATAAATGTTAAGGAGGAGAGTGAAAAAAAATGTAATTTTTTCCGACAATTTTCGCCCACAAAGAATGAGAGGCATTTCAAACGTATGCCTGACCGTCGGGAGTTACGATATATGAAGGGATGCGATTAACAGCCAGATCTGGAGGACCTGATGAATGGAAGCTCTAGGGACACAACTTTATTACTTGTAGATAAACCTATCCAGCAATTCAAGCAACTCAGCGATTACCATTGCTGTAGCTCCCCAAATCTTATGCCCTTTGAAAAAATAGAAAGGAACCATAACGTCAGAACTCCGGATAGTCCAAGTTTCCTTGAGAGTATTTTGTGGATCGAGCAAATGACCTAGGGGAACTTCGATCACTTCAGCTACTTCAAGCAATGAAGGTCTAAAGTCAGGTCGTTTGTTGGCTGTGGCAACAACAGGATAAATGCAATAGTTGCTCGGAGGAATATATAGAGGTGTCAATTCGCCTAGAATCCGAATTGACTCTGGAAGTATTTCTAACTCCTCACGGGCCTCCCTCAGGGCAGCTTGCTCAAAGCTCTCTCCTGGTTCCTGTCTTCCTCCTGGAAAGGAAATCTGGCCTTGATGAAATTCCACCCGATCAGTGCGCCGGGTTAACACCAGGTGTAATTGATTCCTCCACGGATAGAGCAGAACAAGAACCCCAGCCTTAAAGCTCGAATCCTCTACCTCAGAATACATCTGATCTCCTGGTCTGGGATTGGTGACCATTTTTAACTGGGCTATCAGACCCGGCTTGGGACCTTTGAGCTCTTTTTTGAGAAATTGGAGAGCTTTTTCTGTAAAGAGCAACCTTTCCATTGTCGTTTTTTTATCGAAATATCTCTTCTTTTATTCTCTATTGATAAATCAAATCTTACTAAATGACAAGGAAATATGTACTGAAGCATCTTTTTTTCCGTGATGAAAATTAAAATAGTCATTGAGCTATGGGCATAGGGCTTGAAGGCACGCTCGCTTTGCCCCAGCGAGCCAAAGCTGCTCGATTCAGGCTTCGCTCTTCCCCCGGGATCAGGCTTTGTCATTATGGTGAGCATTGGAATAGATTTTATGCTTTGGGCATCTTTTCGTAATAAAGCCTGACCCCAGAACCACGCTCAGCCTTCATACGACCTTCTTCACCGTATACCCACGCTTTTCTTTCCTTATCACGGAAAAAAAGACGCTTACAATATGTACAGAGAAGTTGACGATGGGAATTTTTAGAGTTAAAATTATAATTGACCGAACTGTCAGTCATTAATAAGGCGGCGCCAATCATGCCTAAAGTTGTTGATAAAAAAGAAAAAAGGGAGAAAATCCTGGAAGCCGCCATCCCTGTCTTCGCTAAAAAAGGAATAGTCGCTACAAAAATGGTCGACATAGCCGATGCAGCTGAAATAGGGAAAGGCACCATTTACGAATACTTTAAGAGTAAAGATGAAATTTTTATTGCCGCTTTTTATTACGTCATGAAAAAGGCAGAGAATATCATTGCCAGACGCATGAGTTCGGTCGATGATCCGCTCGAAAAACTTAAATTCCTCTTTGATGCATGGAAGGAAATATTCTCGAGTGAATTCAGAAATCACCTAGAAATTATGATTGATTTCTGGGCAGAGGGAATCCGGAATAAAGACAAGAAAGCTACCTTCAGCCTCAAAAAAATTTATGATGAAAATCGCAAGATGATAAAGGATATCCTCGATGAATGCGTGGCCAAGGGAAAGATATACCCCGTGAACACAAAAATTGTCGCATCCGTCATCCTCGGTGCCCTCGATGGAGAAATGGTTCAATGGATAACCGATCCAAAGCTTTTTACTATTGAAGAAAGCTTCGATGTGACAGCTGAAATAATCCTTACAGGATTAAAAAAGGAAAGAGCCAAAAATGATATTGCGCAAAAAAAGAGGAGGCCCACATGAAAAAGCCTACCATGATTTTCTATACTGCGCTTGTAATCTGCATCCTGGCTGCTTCTCTCTCAAATAGCCTAAATGGGGAAGAAAACGAGGCAGAAAAAATCGTAAAAAAAATGGATGAGCTCTACAGGAGCAACACCAGCGAGGCGCTCGTAGAAATGGAAATTATCACCCCGCACTGGAAGAGGACACTGAAAATGAATGCCTGGAGTATGGGCATGGACAAAACTTTTATAAGAATTCTCGAGCCGAAAAAGGAACGAGGAATTGCCACACTCAGGATCGGGAATGAAATGTGGAATTTTCTCCCCAAAACAAACAAAGTTATGAAAATTCCTCCTTCAATGATGATGAGTTCCTGGATGGGGTCGGATTTCACAAACGATGATCTGGTTAAAGAATTTACCTTCCTCGAATCCTACCACTTCGAGATGACTACCCCCGAAAATCCTGAAGAAGGCGCACTCTATGTTAAATGTATTCCCAAAGAAGGCTTGCCTATTGTCTGGGGGCACATCGTTATTGCTGTCCGCGAACAAGACTACATACCCCTCTGGCAGAAATATTACGATGAGAAAGGAAAACTGATGAGGGAGGCCTTATTCAAGGATATAAAAATCTTCGGAAAACGAGAAATCCCCTCAGTCATGGAATTGATCCCGAAGACCAAACAAGGCCACAAAACAGTTCTCCGCTACCTTGAAGCGGCATTCGATACAAATACCGCCAAAGATATTTTCACCCTCAGAAACCTGCGAAAGAGGATTTGAACATGCTTATTCTAAAGATGGCATTCCGGAACATTTTAAGGCAGAGGCGCCGGACCATTCTCACAGGCCTGAGCATGATGATCGGTTTTGTCCTGGCTGTTATTTTTATCGGGTGGTCAGACGGGGCTTACAACAATATCATCGACACATTCACCCGCAATCGCCTGGGCCACATCCAGATTCATGAGAAAACTTACCTTGACCGCCCTTCCCTCTATAAAACCATCGATGAAGCTTCAAATATTGACAAAACTCTTGATAATACAAAAAGCATACAATCCTGGAGTCACCGACTCTACTCAGCAGGCCTGGCTTCGGTCGGAGAAAAGAGCGCGGGTGTCCAGATTATAGGGATTGATCCTTTAAAGGAAACAAAAACCACTCAATTCAACACAAAAATTATCGAAGGCAGAAATTTCTCACCTCTTCCCTCAAAAGAAGTCATTATCGGCAAAGGACTTGCCGAGATTCTCAAAGCCAAGGTCGATGATGAAATCGTTATCATTTCCCAGGCAGCTGACGGTTCTATTGCCAACGATCTCTACAAAATTATCGGTTTATCTTCAAGCGGTGATGATATCAGTGACCGCGTGTCGTTTTACCTCCATATTAGAGATGCTCAGGAACTACTGGTCCTAGAAGGGAGGATCCATGAAATCGCTATCACTGTAAAAAAGCTTGGCGATGTCACTAAAATCAACAGTCTTCTCACCGAAAAGATCAAAGTCCCTGAATTATCCGTCGCTACTTGGCAGGTTTTTGCCAAAGCTTTCTATGATGCCATGAAGGCTGACCAGGCAGGCATGTGGTGGATGCTTATCATCATCGTCATTATTGTCGCTGTAGGAGTGTTGAATACCGTGCTCATGTCCGTGCTCGAAAGGCGGCGGGAATACGGTGTCCTGAAAGCTGTAGGCACAAAGCCTTCCCATATAATTAGGCTAGTGCTTCTCGAGGTGATAATCCTCGCAATTTTCTGCCTCATCATCGGGACTGGGCTTGGATTGGCAGCCAACTCCTTTCTCTCCACACATGGGATAAGCTATGGACAGGCCTTCACCTATGGAGGGATGAAGTTTGAGACAATGTATGCCGAGGTTAATGTCAGAAGTTTTACCATTCCGGCTGTTACTGTTTTCATATCCGCAATTCTGGTCAGTTTGTTTCCGGCTATCAAAGCTGCAAAAACAGAACCGGCCAAGACTATGAGGATTCATTAGGGGGAAAAATGTGGTTTGACATAAAACTTGCCTGGCGAAACATTTTCAGGAATAAGCGGCGGACAATCATTGCCGGTATCGCTATAGGCATTGGCCTTGCTTCGATGATATTTACTGATGCACTCATGGTCGGGATGAAAGACAACATGATCAAATCAGCGACAACGTCGTTTCTGGGGGAAGGACAGATCCACCGCAATGAATTCCGCCTCACTCAGGAAGTAGAAAGAACCATAAACAATCTGAATCAAGTCGTCTCGAATCTCGAGAAGGAAGAAGCCATCGACCGTTTCACACTCCGCACCGCGAGCTTCGGCATGATTACATCTCCAGCAAATGTCAGTTCTGTCATGTTCTTCGGCATTTCGCCCGAAACAGAAAAGCATCTCTCTCAAATAGATGATGCCATCAAAGAAGGAAGTTTCTTTGAAGGAGACAACGTGAGGGATATTGTCATCGGGAGTGAACTTGCTGAGTTGCTTGAGGTTGCAAGGGGAGACAGAGTAGTAATAACTGTTTCCCAGGCAGAAAGCGGAGACCTTGCTCAGGAAATGTTCCGTATTTCTGGGATTTATCACTTTAACATAAAAGAGATAGACAGCGGGCTTGCCTTTGTCAGGCTTTCGCAAGCCCAAAAGATGCTGGGCATCGCCAATGAGGTTCACGAAATTGCTATCAAATTTAAGGATATCAAATTCGCTACAAAAGAAGACAACACCTTCTGGGAAAAATATTCCGTTGACGACAACGAGGCTGTGAGCTGGGCGACGCTTCTTCCTCAGCTAAAAGCAGTCCTCGGTCTGTTCTGGATTTCACTCGTGATCATGGCTGTCATCCTTTTTGGCATCGTTGCTTTTGGCATCATCAACACACTGTTCATGTCGCTTTATGAACGAATGTTTGAATTCGGAGTCATTCGCGCGGTCGGAACGAGACCGTCTGGAGTCAGACGATTGGTTGTTTTCGAGGCAGGGGCTCTATCCATCTTAAGTATAGTCATGGGAATCACACTCGGCTTTATCATCACATTTATAGTTACCAAGACTGGCATCGACTACAGGGGCATCGAATTTGCAGGCACAACCATGTACGAAATGCTTTACCCTGTCATCCACATCCAGCAGTATATCATTTACCCTGTGGCTGTCTTCTTTTTTACTCTGCTCGTAGGCCTCTATCCGGCAATAGTGGCATCAAAAATGTCAATAGCTAATGCTCTGAGAAAAAGCTTATAGAAGGAGACAACAATGAAAAACGGAAATAACTATATCATCGTCACAGATAATTTAAAAAAAGATTACAAGGACCATGATGTCGTCGTCAAAGCAGTCCGGGGAATCGACCTGAAAGTCGAGGCTGGTGAATTTGCGGCCATAGTCGGTCCATCAGGATCGGGCAAGACAACTTTTTTGAATGTCATATCCGGTCTTGACTCTCCTACCGAAGGGAAGGTCTGGCTGAATAGAAAGCTGCTGTCTGAGATGAGTGGAAAGGAACTTTCGGATTTCAGAAGAGATCATATCGGATTTATTTTTCAGGCTTATAATCTTATACCGGTTCTGACTGCAAAAGAGAATATAGAATATATAATGCTCCTTCAAGGTGTCAGTAGAGAGGAGCGGAACATGAGGGTGAAAGAAATTCTCAAAGACATAGGAATGGAGGGTTTCGAAAACCGGTTTCCACCAAAACTCTCAGGAGGGCAGCAACAGAGAGTAGCCATTGCCCGGGCCATGGTTTCTCAGCCCGAACTGATTCTTGCCGACGAACCCACAGCAAATCTCGATCAAACGACCGGCGCAGAGCTTCTTGACATGATGAGGGAGTTAAACAGGAAAACAGGAATGACTTTTATCTTTTCCACGCATGACAGGATGGTCATGGAAAGAGCAGACAGGGTTATCACTCTCAAGGATGGTTTTGTTGCCAAGGATGAGGTCAAAAACAAAAATTGAAAAAGAGCATCTGCTTTTATGTCATCTTTCTATTCGTGTCTCTGAAGGCTTGGCCAGAAGAGCGTTTTTCCATTGAGGGTTATTACAAGAACTTCTCTATTCTTTTTATGCTCCCCGCCTATAAACTGGCAGATACAAGCATAAGCGACCCTGATTTGGGTGCGGTAAACAACAGAGTGAGACTCAAGCTTTCCCTCCATCCCTCAAGCATTCTATCTATACATTTTGCCTATGATCTATCACCCAGGATCCAGGACCCACAGCTATTTGAAGACAATATATTTCTGGGAGGCTTAGAGCCGCTTGAATACCGATTTTCAGACATACGCGGCAGGGTTTACCCGGAACCAGAAGATGCCATCTCAAGTTTTGGGCTCTTCAATAATCTTGACCGATTTTTCATGACAATCAAAACTAGTTTCGCAGATATATTTATCGGGAGGCAAGCCATTGCCTGGGGAAGTGCGCGTGCGGTTAATCCCACTGATGTCATCGCTCCCTTTGCCTTCAATGAACTTGATAAAGAAGAAAGGCGAGGAGTTGATGCTATCCGTATACGGGTTCCTCTCGGCACGATGGACGAACTCGATGCAGGCTTTGTGGCTGGCAAGAACTTCGACTCCAACAATAACGCCTTCTTTCTAAGAGGTAGAATATACAAATTCAAGACTGATATATCAGCCCTCTTGATTAGTTTCAGGAAGCACCTCCTCATTGGTGTCGACTTGGCACGTTCCCTTGGAGGCGCTGGATTCTGGCTTGAAACAGCCTATGTGATACCAGATCACTTCAGGAAGGCAAAAAAACAAACAGAAAATAATTATTTCAGGGCAACAATTGGACTGGACTACAACTTAAACAGTAAAACCTACGGATTCATCGAGTATCATTTAAATTCAGCCGGTAAAAATAAACCCGAACATTACAAAAGTCTTTTAAACACATCCGCTTATCAAGACGGTTCGGTATATTTACTAGGAAAGCATTATCTAAACATTGGTTCAACATACCTGCTTTCTCCTCTTCTGCCCGTAACAGGGCTGCTTTTTTTAAATCTAAGTGACAGATCCTTGATCCTTTCTCCATTGCTTGAATACAACATCGCAGAGAATATATACCTTTCAATAGGCGCCTACATCGGCCTCGGGAAAAATCCTGAACTTATCCTCGGGTCTCTCGTACCCCGACCTTTTATTTTGAGGTCCGAGTTCGGTACATATCCTGACATGCTCTTCACTTCTTTTAGAATCTATTTTTAAGGTGAGAAACTAACTCTATTTATCTCTACGTCTTCCCGTTCCAAACAATTAAACACTTCTTTTCCTTTCGGGGCATTCCTTTTTTGATCTTAGCCTGATACATGTTTATAAGGCTATGCCGGAAATCATAGTAGGGAAAGGGGACGGTTTTATTTTTACAACAGTCTTATCTCGAGGAAGAAAATGAGATTTAAAAAAAGAAGAGCAGATTGATCCGAGATGATAAAAAAATAGAACCGTCCCAATCCCTGATAATGACAAAAATTGTTATTTATAAAAAAAGTAGCCTGTCCCCTTTTATTCGATTTTTTTGATTAATGCTTCGATCTCTTGCTGCTGGGGATTGAGGCGCAGAGATGCCTTAAGGACGTCTAATGCTTTCTCTTTTTGGTTAGTCTTGTAGTAACAGAACCCGAGGGAATTAAGAAGATTGACATCGCTGTTATAGATTTTATTTCCCTCGAGCAAACTAGCGATAGCATCGGAGTAATTCCCTATTCCCATGTATGCATTTCCCTTTATTAAGTAGTATTCAAATTTTAATTTCTCATCTCCTTTTACACGCTCGACCAATTCCAGGCATTCTTTGAACTTTTTAGTCTTTAACAGAAAGCGTGCATAATCAACCAATCCATCTTTAAATCCAGGATTCAGCGAATAAGCTTTTTTATAGGCAGCTTCAGCTTTCTCTAGCTCACTGACTCTGTCGTACTGGTAGGCTAAAGAATAAAAATACAGAAAGCTTTTGGAAAGAGGAAATGATTTGGATAAGGTAACAGGATGAGGAACAGTCTCTTTGGGAGATAAAATAAATTCAGAGTTTTTTTCTTCAATTACTTCTTGCCTTCCATTTTTTAAAGTTACTTTCATTTTATAATAGTCAGGACGCAACTCTGGTGAATCAATTGAGTGAAAGATACAAATAATTTTGTTGTATGGATAATTCTTAAGGTCAAAGCTAAAAGACTTTTCAGAAATATTCTTATCGCTGAGGCCTTTTATGAAAACTTCCGCTGTGCCTTCCCGCCATAGCTCTTCTGTAATTTCAGCAATATTAAAAAAGAAGGTCATATCATCTGTTGCAGAAAAAGTGTTATTGGGATCCACTAACAATTTCCTGTTCTCCACAGTAAAAGGAACATGGAGATTACTTATATATTCTTCTGATCCGAATCCTAGAATAGGGCCGATAATCTTAGCTTTTCCGGAATCTTTCGGAACAGAAATATTTTTCTCAATGACGCAAAACTCTTTTCCTACTGAATTCTGAACAAGAATATTTACTCGATAATTCCCCTCAATCACCGGAAAGGAATCTTGTATCGAAACCCCATTTGCCCTTATTTTCTCAGTATCATTAGGGGAAAAATAAAAGGGGAAATCTTTGGAGTATTGATAAATAATATTATCTTCTTTTCTTAAGCTCACGTTAAGCTGAAAATTACTGTAATACTGGTTTTTGGTCTCGAAATAATCAAAAGAAACCCTTTTGGGACTGACAGCAAAATGCAAGAAGCTCGTATTCAGGATCGGATCAATGATCAAGGCAACTTCAGAAACGCTCTCAATATAATTCGTCAAGTACTCTGTGCTCACAACTCCTTTATAATTCAAAAAATGAGTTGCATAGGAAGGTGCTACGTCTTTTTTTGGAGATTCAAAGATCCGAGATAAAATTATGTTGTTCCCGGGAGACGGAATATAATTATAAGGCAACTGACCAGGAATCATAGATATGGAAACATCGGCTAGGGAGGGCGCAAGCTCTCTGATTTTATTGTATGCATTTCGATAATCAATCGCATCTATTCCCTTAGGATCAACGAGCAAACTGATAGGGCCATCAGATGTTGGATTGTAAAGCTTATACTCTCCAGATCCACCTCTTTGAAAAAAGACAATAGCAAAATAGGTAGGAAGTCCCTTTTCCTGATCTCCATAATAATACCACACCTGACAAGAATGAATACCAGCTTGAGAATCGAATCTTTCGATGCTGTTAGGCGGACCGAGGACAATATAAATCCTTCCCATATCCGTCATCCATCCTTCTCGAGGAGTTCCTCTTTTGAGTTTAGTATTGGCATAAATAAAGCGGCTTATGTGTTCCTCCTTGTATTCGTTTTGGGGAGTCCCTGGTGTTGGATCTCTCTGACGCCAGAATGCTTCAATAAAAATATCTCTGTCTCTATCTGAGCTAAGCTGCATAAAAACATCTTTTTCCTGGGGTAAAATGATATAGCTTGTCAGCTTAAGCCATTCTCTGTATTGTTCAGGAAGGTCTTTTTCTCTAACTTTTTGAGCTGAAGAAAGAGAAGCGATGGATAAAAGAAGAACAAGAAATAATGCTGGACATCTAAATTTAAAAAAAATCATTCAGTCTGTCCTCTTTTTTACTATTTCTGCCGGCACTTTTGAATTAAGGAATTAATTTTATCTCTCTCTTTTGAAGAAAGATAAGAATAGTACACTTCTTTATATCTGTCAAAATATTCTAAAGCTTTGGCTTTATTCCCTTTTGCTAAATATGACAGACCGAGATTATAAATGGGAAAAGCAAAATCAGGTTTGAGCTCCACGGCCTTTTCCCAACAAAAAATCGCTGCATTCATATCTCCTGTCTTTGCATAAGCGCTCCCTAAACCGTTGTAGGCCGAAGCATAGTTGGGATCGAGTTCAATAGCTTTCTTAAAATTCTTGACAGCATTCTGAAGGTCACTTGTTTTTTTTGATTTTAGCGATTGAGATAGATAGAGAGTACCCAGATTATTAAAAACAACAGGATAATTTTTATCCAGCGAAAGAGCTTTTTTGTAAGCTCCAAGCGCATTTTGAAAATCCCCCTTGTTCCAGTATGCAACACCCAGATAATTCCATAGCTCCGGATCATAATCTATATATTTCAGTCCGTTTTTTAGAATCTCTATAGCAGCATCGTACTGTCCAACTTCAATAAGTAAAATACCATAGGTGCTGATTATTCTAGAGTTAGCAGGGTTATTTTCAAGTCCTTCCTTGATAATATCTAAGGCGTCTTTCATTTTTCCCTCCTCCTTGTATAAAGTGGCAAGATAAGAATAAGCTAAGTCAAAATCTTTCCTTTCCGCAATGATTTCCCTCAATAGTTCTATCGCCTCTTTAATCCTGCCATTATGATAAGCTCCCATAGCCTTCATCAACTTGCCCTGATATGGGAGGAGCGTCTTTAAATCATCTTTTTGTGTAAAGATTTCCTTTTTTCTAATTTGAGTAGAGGAAACATATCCCAAACTCCTGAGCTTCTCAAGAGCGTCCCTGTCAATTTCTTTCTTTCTCGAAGTTTCTCCTGCATAAGACTCTTTTTCTATCAACTCTTTCAGTTTCTTCCTATATTTGCTTAATTTTACCTGAGGCGCCAGGTTTTCTAACTCACCAAAGTCATTTCCTAAGTCGTATAATTCCGGGATGGGTGACTCGATAAATTTTAGATTACCCTCGATAAAACCCTTAAGAGGAGCCCATCCCCTGCTGTAGTAAGGATAGAGCGATTCAAAATAAATTGCTCTCTTGGATAGCCTCTTTCCCTCTACAGCAGGCAAAAGAGAAACTCCTTGAAAAAAAGGTAGTTTTTCTATTCCCAAAATGTCACAAGCAGTTGGAAAAATATCTGCATGGCAAACTTCCTGTTTAATTCTACCAGGTTTTAATCCAGGGAAAGAAATGATCAAAGGAATCCAAAGAGTAGAATTGTAAGCAAAATACCCGTGAGTTGTTTCTCCATGTTGGCCCAGAGATTCACCATGATCTCCGGTAAAGATTATCAGGGTTTCATCCATGAGCTTATTCTTTTCCAGATAATCAAATAATTTTCCAAGAGCATAATCCACATAGGCGACTTCACCATTGTATGGCTGTCCCTTGTATTGAGACCTGAAGGGCTCAGGTGGATCGTATCGTTGATGTGGATCAAAGCAGTGAATCCATATAAACCACGGACTACCCTGGCCTTCAAGCCAATCCAAGGCTTTGTCAATGACAACATCGGCTTTTCTCTCTACATATGAAAACTCCTGTGAAGTTTTATTACCATAGTTGTAATTATCATCGTACACATCAAATCCCTGAGTAAGGCCAAACCTTGAATCCAAGGGAAAAGCACCCACAAAGGCTCCAGTGGAATAACCATGATTCTTTAAGTGCTCAGCTAAAGTTAAAAATTCTTCACTGACGATAAAATGTGAGTTGTCATGAACTCCATGATAAAGTGGCGTAGTCCCCAAAAGGATATTTACATGGGAAGGTAATGTGGTCGGATTATGGGCAAAAGCTTTTGTAAATACAATCCCTCTTTCTGCCAGGCTGTCTACATGGGGTGTTTTTATATATCCACTGCCGTAACAACTGAGCCTGTCCGGTCGGAGAGTATCTATAGTGATAAGGGCAACATTGTAGATGGCGCTTTTTGAATCTGTTTTCGCAAGTAAAGGCGATGCAGCACATAAAATTGCTAAAAAAATCCAAAAAAATGATTTTACTTGAATTCTTCTCATCATGTTGTTGTTACTCAGATCCATTCCTATTTTCCTTCAGGTTCGTAATACTCATGAAGTCTATCATTGAAGATGATAAAAAAGAAGCCCCTTCCGCGGAAACGGAAGGGGCTTCAAATTCGAGCTTTCAAGGCGTCTTAGAAGTTGAAACGTATTCCAACTCTGAATACTCTTGGACTGAGAATTTGCCTATCCTGGTTGAAGCCATCTGCCGTGATTCGAGTCTCTCTCTTCGTGGGGTGAGCAGAATTGGTAATGTTGAAGGCATCAAGAGCTACAGCTACAGAGGAAGCATCAGAGATGTTAAATACTTTCTCTAACCGTAAGTTGAGCACCCAAAAAGCAGGCAAACGCTCATCTCCGTATTTACCGCCGCCTCCAGGGCTTCCATAAAGCTCTTCTGATCCGATTCCTGGGAATTGAACAAGGATATGGGTTGGATTGACGTATCCATCTCGTGCACTAAAAAATCCACTGATGTTTATTCCATAAGGCAGCTGGTAGAGACCAGAGAGTTTGAACATCCATCTGGCATTGGGATAAAGTCTACTTTCGCCAGAACCGCCGCTTTCGGTAGCAACAACTCCTCCATCAAAATATTCTTCATTGGATAAACCATACTTTATTCCTGTCCCAGAGGGATTATAGATAGTGTCATAGACGACACCGAGGTATTCCCCCTTATAGTATCTCCTCCAGTCAGAATATGTGAACGAAGCATTCATCATCCATTTGTTAGAAAGTCTCTTTTCTAAGACGATTTGAGTACCTAGGTAGCGGTCATAAGCTCTCTTATGATTGGTGCGATACTCGTAAGGAAAGTACTCATAGCGGCCGTAAATATCATAGTCGACTGTATCGTTATGACCCGCAACATAGTAGTTGTCCTCAGTTTCAATAGATCCGTCTACCATCATCGATCTCGCCCAAGTTTGTCTGTGTCGTTTCTTGTAGAAAAATTCTAACCGCGCTGCAAAATCGGTGAGAATTTCTTTCTCATAAGAAAGGCTGACCTCATCCAGAAGGGGTGAATTGTAATTGGGATCAAACCTGTTCATTGCTTCTACAGAAGTTGGATCATCTGGATTGACGGTTGCAGTGTAACCTAGCCAGTAATCGGGATCGTTAGGGTCTTTTAATTCGCCTGTATCCCAATCATAACCGAAGAGCTCATCCGAGGTCACACGGCTGTCTCCGTTTAAATCCTGCCAGAGCACATAGATCTCTGTCCAGCCCAATGGGTCGACATGAGCAGCCAAATTATTTCCAGATTGAGAACCATAACGTGCTACTGCAAGTTTAATGACATCTTTTCCGTTTCCAAACAGGTCATATGCTACACTGATTCGCGGCGAAATGACTTGCCATTTGACTCCAGGATCAAGGTCTTGGATGCTGACCGCAGGCATGTACTGCGACAACCATGGCGATGCTGGAATACTGACATCTTTAATAGTTGATTTTTCCTGGTCATACCTAACTCCTAAATTGAACGCAAACTTGCCTAGGGTCATTGTATCCTGGATGAAAGCACTGTACCGGGTAAAGTAGTAGTTAAAAAGCGCATCTCGTTTCAACCATGCTTCCCACCATTCACCGGTGGGCATAGTCTCATCAGGTCCAGCATAGTAAAGAGCAAGGTTACCCTCATAATAATCAAAGGTTGTGGTTGTTGCTGCTACATAGTCTGCGCCGAATTTAAATTCATGATCTCCGCCTAAGACGTTTTCAGCAAAATAGATTCCACTAAGGTTAACATTGATCTGGTCTCTATCGCATCCATAATAGTCAATATTTCCAGTAACATAGAAGCTTGGGTAATCAGACATTACCATGTAGTCTCCGGAGCCATCTGCGGTCGGAGGACCATTGACTGGTGTGAGAGCGAAGCCTCCGTTTGTATAAATGGCTTTTGCATTAAGGTACAGGTTCCCGAAAAACTGCTCTACCTCGCCTTTCCACAGATACCCTGGTCCACCCTGGTTCCAGAATGTTTCAGGTGCTTGGAAAGTGGCACCCCACGCTGATCTATTCCACTTTTGCTTGTTGTCGTAAGAAAGAAAAGCGTTTAGTCTTGTTGAATTAGTCGGCTGAACATCCAGCCTGGCATATCCAGATGCCAGCCAGGTCTTATCTGATGTTCCCGCCAGCGTTAATTTGTCAATATCCTGAATTCCCCATGATCCGTAGAACCAGGCTTTGTCTCTGATGAGAGGCCCGCCAAAATTGGCACCATAAAGATACAGCCTGTTGATACCAGCTGCAGTATACCCATCATCCTTTAATGATTGAGGAACATTGCCAGCTTGCCACGCGTTTCTGACTACATCAAGGTAGAACGTACCAGAATAACGATTTCCACCGCGCCTGGTAACAAGATTGATCTGTACTCCTCCTGTTTGAACTTTTATATCGTTGTTGCCGTAGTTGATTTGTACCGCTTCATAGCTGGACATATTGAGATAAGCAGGAGCCGAACCCAGTGCAGAATTATCTGTGATATTCGCTCCATCAATATTCCAGGTACTGTCATCGCTGTCGGATCCGTGGCCGTAATAATGGGATTGCTGCCCGCCTTCGTTCCCTCCCACATCTTCTCTATCAATCAGCACTCCGGGAATGAGGGACATTATAACCCAGGGATTCCTGGCCGTGGGCAGGCTCATTATCATCTCTTCACTGATATTTACACCTACATGAGCTTTTTTTGTGTCTATAACGGGCGCCTTTCCAGTTACAACAATCTCCTCAGTAAGTGGTACCATTTCCATAGTAATAGTCAAATTGAGATCTTTTCCATAAGTAACAACCAGCTTTTCTCGAACAAGAGTATTGAAGCTGATGAGTTCAAATTTCAACACATAATCTTCAGCAACAGGAAGGCTCAAAAAACGAAAATGTCCTCCTCCCGAAGTTATAGCTATCATAGGAGCAATTTTAGATCCCGTCAGGCTCACGGTAACACCAGGGAGAGGATCGCTATTCGCATCCTTCACAACTCCTTTAATGGATCCGAATTCCTGACCAAAGGAAAATGATCCCAATAGAAAGAGGCACCACACCAGAACTGCGATTAAAACTAATGTTTTCTTCAATTTTACCTCCTTTTTAACAGTTAAAATTGACCCTTACCCTGGAACAAAATTTTTTTGCTCCAACTCAAAACCCACATCTATCTCTATTTTTTGTGATTATCACCTCCTTTTTAGTATTTTTCTCTTTCAGAGAAAGCTTTCTTATCTCAGCCCAAAGGTTTAAAACTAGATATAGATTAATAACTGAATTCATCAATCACTTTAGAGCAAAAAACATGCCATTTGAATTAGAGGCTAATGGCGTAGAGCAAGATGCCACTAAAAACCAGGATTCCTCTCTTTGAATTAACCACAACCAGCCATTAGAAAAAACATTCTGGGCACAGTTATCCCCTGAAGTTAGGGAGAAAAAACGATATAGACCAGAGAATAGATAATTCTGTCTATGGTATTATGAAATCGAGCACTATAAATAGACTGCTTATTTCTGGCTCTCACAAATAACATCTGCCATAATATTAGGAAGAGTAATTTGTCTAATTTTTAGACTCTTATGAGCTAAGGAATAGAATTAATAATTTGTAACTTATTGAAAATTAAATAATAAATGCATAGACAACAAATTTGTCTAATCTTCATACATCTTCTGTAAAAGTATAGCTATGGTTCTTTCTTGATTTTGTCCCTTCCAGTATAAAAAAGTAAGAGATTGAGGGTTGTGTTCCTCTGAAATCTTCTTTTGTGTTCTGAGTAACCATGTCATAACAATCTAAATATTAAAGTGGCATATTTATTGCTTGTAAATTTAAATGAGGATTATCACAAGAATAAAACTTTAATTTTCGAAAAGAGGCGATCAGAGATTTAACTCATTTATGACTAATAATTAAATTTTAAGTTGATCCCAATGAGGAACAGAGGATCTGCGATGAGAAACTCAAAGCTTCTAATTGCAGTTTTATTGCTTGTAGTTGCCATAACAAGTTGTATAAGATTGAAAAGAATTGAGTTGGAAGTGAAACCGGATACAGAACTTAATTCTTATTCCCACTACAGAAACGGAACAGTTAAGGAAAAGATGATAACCGAAATTTGGACGTCAGGTTTTTTTGAAATAAACGATATAAATCAGGAAGAAATTATTAACAACATTTACGGTATATTTGGAAATAGCTATGGTTTATCCTCTGGCCCTATTAGACAAGCATGTTATATTTACCTAGAAAATCATAAAGATAGAGTTATGCTAAACACAAATCTTTTCAGCCATTCTAAAATCAATAATGAAAGCGAAGTTAAACTCAAACCGTCAGATGAAAGAATTAAGGCGTCACTCGTCCATGAGCTGTTCCATGATTTCTGGTATAACATTCTCGACAAGCGAAAAAGGATCCTTTTTTCGAAGGAGGCAGAAATATTGTTTATAGAGTCGATAATGGCCCAGACAAAAAGCGAAAAGCTACATTTTCTCCATAATATTGGTTTAAATAAGACTCTGGAAGATGACTTTAAACTCTTTGAGGGATTAAAGAAATTAAAAGAACATTATCCTGACCAGAAATTTTTCGGTACAGAACTCTATTCAATAATTGCAGATAAAACTTTTTCAAGAATGATGATTATCCCGAGACAGCTCAGAAAATATTATTACGGTATTATATCTGATAATGTACTTAACAATAGTAAAAGATGATTCAAAAACGTCACGTCTGTATAATTTTTTTTCTCTTAATAATTTCTACCTTGTTCTCGGCATTGCCATCACGATTGATTGAGAATATCAATGATGCAGTACTGAGCAGTGACCTTTCTCGAATAAAAGTATTATTAACAACTCATCCTGGCCTGGTTAATGCCAGAAATGATAACGGTTGTACTCCTCTTCATCTGGCCGCATATTCTGGTCATAGAGAAGCAGCATATTTACTTATTGAAAAAAAAGCAGATGTGAATGCTAGATCCAAATTATGCAACTGGACTCCGCTGCATTTTGCTTCACTGCGCGGCCATAAAGATTTAGTAAAAATCTTAATCGCAAAGGGTGCGAAGGTTAACATTGATGACAATAAAGGCAGGACACCACTGCATCTTGCTTCACTGCGTGGCCATGATAAAGTCATTGAATTACTGATTAAAAAAGACGCATCAAAGGATCTCAAGGACAATGCAGGTATGACTCCGCTTCACCTCGCAGCCTATAGCGGTCACAAAGAAGCAACTCTTCTTCTCATCCAAAAGGGAGCAAATTTAGGATCATGTGACAACGCTGGTCAAACTCCCCTGCACTTGGCAGCTTGGGACGGGAACAAAAATGTAGTTAAACTGCTGATTATCAATGGTATCGGAGTAAATGCAAAGGACAAAAACGGCGACACTGCACTTCATCTAGCAACATATTATGGCCATAGAAAGGTAGCAGATCTGTTGATCAAAAACGGTGCAGATATGAGTATTAAAAACAATCAGGGTAGAACTCCGCTGAACATTGCATTTTTTATGGGTAACAAAAAAATAGCTGAGCTTCTGATGAAAAAGAAAGGGCGATAGAAAATTATATCGAACAGACCTGTACATCCCACCATATTTAACACGATTATTTCTAAGAGTATCTGGCCAGTTCTTATTAATGAGATAGGTTTTGTTGCTTCTTAATTTTATACTTGATGATTTTATTATCCAATGTCTGACGAGTAATATTCAATATTTTTGCAGCTTCGCTCTTACGCCAGTTCATGTATCTTAAAACTCTAGTGATATGATCCGCCTCCATATTGTCTAGCGAATCCAGAGGAGATTGAATAATCTTACCACCTTTACGAACATTCTGAGGTAGATCCTCGGGCTGTATTACCTCCCCGTCTCCCAGAACAACCGCCCGCTCTATACAATTTTTTAACTCCCTCACATTTCCAGGCCATTCGTAGTCAAGGAGCAATCGCTTTGCTCTAGAAGATATTTTCTTAGCTCTCCGGGCCATGAAGTGTTCTGCAAGCGGGATTATGTCTTCTTTCCGTTCGATGAGTGTTGGAAGCTTCACTAATACTACATTGAGACGATAATAGAGATCTTCACGGAACCTCCCTTCCTCAACAATTTTTCCCAGATCTTTATTAGTTGCCGTAATAACCCGAACGTCAACCTTTATATCCCTGGAACCTCCAACCCGCTGAAGTTCTTTTTCTTCTAACACCCGCAACACTTTTGCCTGTGTGTCAAAACTCATGTCACCAATCTCATCTAGAAAAATTGAGCCGCCATCAGCCACCTCAAACTTTCCCCTTCGAGTGCTGATCGCGTGAGTGAAAGCTCCTTTCTCATGTCCGAACAATTCACTTTCAATTAACTCATCTGGAATAGCCGCACAGTTAACAGTTACAAAGGGTTTATTACTCCGGGTAGATAACTCATGGATGGCCTGTGCTACTAGTTCCTTTCCCGTTCCTGTCTCACCTTGAATGAGGACTGTGATATCAGATGGGGCAACTTTCTTAATGGTGTTATAAACTATCTTCATCTTTTCAGAATCTCCCAATATCTGAAACTTTTGTTTCAGTGCCTTTCCCAGAAGTACATTTTCTTGGACCACTTGCCTGTGAAGATGTGCATTCCCCAGAGCTATTCCAGCCTGATGGCACAAAGCTGTTAAAAACATAAGATCATCCTGGGAGAAACTGCCTTCAAAAGCACGGTTGTCAAGATATATTACTCCCAGAATCTCTTCTCGAAAACACATCGGAGAGCACATCGCAGACCTGATACTATATTCTTTAACGCTTTTTACATCTTTAAACTGTTTATCTTTAAGGGCGTTGACAACCAGGATTGAAACACCTTCTTGAAGCACTTTATGTATTATTGTTCTGCTTACCTCCAGCTTCTCCGGTTCTTGATCACCTGAGGTATCTCTAACAATATCACAGGTTAATTCTCCAGTATTTTCATCAACTAATGCAATAAACCCTCTTTCAGCATTCAGCGTTCTGAAGGAAGCACTCAATATCTCATCCAGCAGTTGGTGCGAATCTTCAAGATGTAAATTAATACTCCTGCCAAATTCATACAGAAGCATCAGCCTCTGATGATCTCTCTGGAGAGATACAATATCCAAGTCATCGGCTGAGAAAATCGAAGTCTTTGTGGCGTCTAAGGCGGCAATTTCTACTGTGTCTTGAGACATATCCTCAGGAGGAAGAAATTCAACCTCTGTTGTGGAACAAAAATCACCAGCTTTGAAAATTAAGATAGAATCGCCTAACTCTATCTTATTTCCGTCTTCTAACCTATGACGCGAGATGACCTTTCCATTTACCCTGGTAGGGTGTTTGGCTCCTAAGTCGTGTATCTCATATCCCCCATCTTCCAAGGCTATTATCTTAGCATGATCACGGGACACACTCTGGTCTGTTAGAAATACATCACTCTTTGATCTTCTCCCTAAGGTTGTTTCCTCCTTTGCAAGTCTGAAAATTTTGCCCTCAGAGTCGCTCTTCTTTATTATCAAATAAGCCATGATTCTTACTCTTCCGTGAATTTACTCATATGCAAATATTTTTAAACTCTTTATCGTACTAAATATTTCTACTCAATCCAGAATTCTTTATAAATATATCAATAGCCTGCCCTGAGCAACGACTCATTTTCGTCTTCTCGCTTATATTATATATTTTATCTATACTTGTAGAAGCATACAAGATAATTTCTTTAAGAAAAAACTTTTTCAAATAATTTTCGTTCTAAATAAATGTGGCCTGAACTCAGAAATGTTGCCATGGTTTTTTCCCTGTTCCCCTGAAAATACTAATGCGACAGTGGCAAAATTACCTAAGTCTCAAGCAATATTTTCTTCAGAACAAGGACTAAAAGCAATGAGAAAATGAGGCAATTACAATGCATCACAGTAGGAGAAAGGATTCATCCAGCAATTCAGACATCTCAGGTCTGCGAACATGGATGAGTAAAAATTACCCCAAAAATCACATATTTGTGTGATGACAAGCCTTTTAAGGTTGAGTATATTTTGAGTAAAAAAAATGTGAAATACAAATGAAAAAACTGAAGCTATTAATGTCTTCCAATAATAGATTAAAGGAGAAAATTCTGGAGATTAGAGAATTTATTTTTGTTGAAATTAAATATTTAGACATTATTCAATTGATCAACAAAAAGAGGGAATCCAGTGGCAATAGAATGTCCTGTATGCCAATTTATCAATCCTGCTAGCACAGAGTACTGCAGGAATTGTGCAACCTCTCTACCTCCATCGGGACACATCTCTTCTATTTCAACCAAAACCTTCAACCTGCTCGCAAAAGAGCTGACCCGGGGATCAATCTTTGCCTCCCGCTACGAGGTAATCGAGGAGCTCGGCGAGGGAGGCATGGGCAGGATCTTCAGGGTGGAGGACAAGAAAATAAAAGAAGAAGTGGCACTCAAACTCATAAAGCCAGAGATAGCTTCAGACAAGAAGACAATCGAGCGGTTCAGCAATGAACTCAAGTATGCGCGTAAGATTGCCCACAGGAATGTCTGCAGGATGTACGATCTGGGTGAGGAGAAGCAGACTCACTACATCACCATGGAATATGTGCCTGGGGAGGATCTCAGGAGCATGATTAAGATGGTGGGGCAGTTAAGTGCGGCCCAGGCGGTATCCATTGCCAGGCAGGTCTCAGAGGGGCTGGCTGAGGCGCACCGGTTGGGAGTAGTGCACCGTGACTTAAAGTCCTCAAACATCATGATAGACAAAGCGGGGAATGCCCGTATCATGGACTTCGGGTTAGCCCGCTCTCTTCAGGCAAAAGGGATACCTGATGCAGGAATGATGGTCGGCACTCCTGAGTACATCTCTCCCGAGCAGGTGGATGGCAAGGATACAGACCAGCGCTCTGACATCTACTCTCTGGGAGTCATCATCTACGAGATGATGACCGGGAGGCTTCCCTTTGAGGGAGACTCCCCTTTAAGCATTGCCCTGAAACACAAGACAGAGCGGCCCCCTGATCCCCGAAAGTTTAACCCGCAGGTCACTCCGGAACTCAGCCGTCTGATATTGAAGTGCATGGAGAAGGAGAGGGAAAGAAGGTATCAGAGTGCAGAGGAGCTCCGTACGGAGTTGACGAGGATAGAGGGGGGTATGCCCCAGGCGGAGAGAGAGGCTCCTTCGGAGAAGGCAGTGACATTAAAGGCACTGATGGGAGCAGTGAGGAAGCGGTGGGCGATGGTTGCGGTGCTTTGTGCGGTGGTTTTGGTGGCAGCGTCAGCTTTTCTGTATTTGGGGAGAGAAGGGCCGGTCGTTCCTTCCTCAGAGGTAAAAATGCTGGTAGTGCTGCCTTTTGAGAACCTGGG
>JBGVTE010000097.1:0-27075 GCA_041862375.1 Candidatus Aminicenantaceae bacterium | reverse complement strand
GGAACATTCACTCCAGAGGATATGAAGACTATCAGGGAGCTACAATACAAGGTTATAAATAATCCGCTAATCAGGGAATTATCTGGAGCGCAGGATGAAGCTTTTGAGTTCTGCCGCTCGGTAGGTGAAAACATGGGCAGGTTGTTGGGAGTCGATTTTGGAACATTGATTGCTGCTCCATCTACCTGTTAAGGCAAGAATGGAATACGAGCGAGAATTCACAGCTTCTGGGAATGAGTTTGCAGATAACGTTTTACACCAAGCCAAACTGCCCTCTCTGTGAGGAGGCAGAGGAACTTCTTGAGGAACTGAAAGATCTTTTTGGCTTCTCCATTTTTAAAGTCAATATAATAAAAAATATGAGCACTTACGAAAAATATAAAAATCAAATCCCGGTCATTGATTTGGGAGGTAGATATTATCTTTCTGGAAAAATTGATAAAAAAGAATTGAAGCAGAAAATCCGGGCTTTGGTAAAGAAATAAATGTAAAAGTATGTTAGCCGGGAAAACAGTTGTTCTGGGAATCAGTGGAGGAATCGCTGCTTATCAAGCGATAGAGATTGTAGGCCAGTTAAGAAATAGACTGGCCGATGTTTATGTTATCATGACTAGGGCTGCGACCAAATTCATAACACCTTTATCTTTAGAAACTGTTTCCCTGCATCCCGTTGTGACAGACATGTTTTCTGAGCCGAAACAATGGAATATTCCTCACATATCCTTAGCTCAGAGAGCCGATATTTTTCTTATCGCGCCGGCAACAGCCAATATCATCGGGAAAATTGTCAATGGCATAGCAGATGATATACTCTCTACGACGATTATGGCAACCAAGGCACCTGTCTTAATCGCTCCAGCAATGAATGAGAACATGTGGTTAAACTCCGTGGTTCAGAATAATATAGAGAAACTTAAAAAGTTGGGTTATCAATTTGTCGGCCCGGAATACGGCCCCATGGCTTGTGGAGGTGAAGGCTTGGGACGGCTGGCAAGGATTGAGGCAATTATTTCCAAGTTAATTGAGATCTCAAAAAAGATAGATAAAGCGGAAAAAGGAAAGAAAAAATGAAAAAAATATATTTGGACCATGCAGCGACTACACCTATCCATCCGGAAGTGGTGAAGGCGATGTCACCCTATTTTGCTGAATGTTTCGGAAATGCTTCCACTCTGTATTCCTACGGCCAGGAAGCCAAGGAAGCTATGGAAGACGCAAGAAGCAAAATCGCTTCCTTAATTGGAACTAAATCCTCACGAGAAGTCGTTTTCACCAGTGGAGGGACAGAATCTGATAATTTTGCTATCTGTGGAATAGCCTGGGCCAATCAAAATAAAGGTGATCATATCATCACGACTTCTATAGAACACCATGCAGTTCTCAACACCTGCAAATTCATGGAAAAAAGAAGATTTAGAGTGACTTACCTGCCGGTGGATGAATACGGGCTAGTTGACCCAGAAGATGTGAAAAAAGCGATTACAGATAAAACTATTCTTATCTCCATCATGCATGCCAACAATGAGGTGGGAACGATTGAGCCTATAGCTGAGATTGGCAAAATAGCCAGAGAAAAAGAAGTATATTTTCATACAGATGCTGTCCAGAGCTTTGGACACATCCCTATAAATGTTGACGAACTGAATGTGGATTTGCTTTCAGCCTCGGCTCATAAACTTTATGGTCCAAAAGGAGTAGGTCTGCTCTATATAAGAAAAGGGACTAAAATTGTGCCTTTCTTATATGGCGGTGAGCAGGAAAATAGACGCAGAGCGAGCACTGAAAACGTCGCCGGAATTGTTGGTTTTGGTAAAGCTTGTGAATTAGCTGCTCAACATATGGAAGAAGAAAGCATCCGTTTAGCCTCTTTAAGAGATAAGCTGATCAAAGAATTATTAGAAAAAATAGAGCTCACTCGATTGAACGGGCATCGGTCAAAAAGACTTCCAGGTAATGTTAATGTGAGCATAAAATATGTTGAGGGGGAATCCATGCTTCTCAAACTGGATGGCAAGGGTGTCTGTGCCTCGAGTGGCTCTGCGTGCACTTCAAGCATTTTAGAACCTTCTCATGTATTGACAGCAATGGGCATTCCACCAGATGTGGCCCACAGTTCCCTCCGTTTCACTTTAGGAAGAGAAAACACTGATAAGGATGTTGATTATGTATTAGAAGTCCTGCCAAATATAGTCAAGGGACTGCGTTTGCTGTCACCCCTCTATCAGGAAAAGAAAGGATAACAATGCCGGCCTATAGTGAAAAAGTGATGGACCATTTCAATAATCCTCGGAATATGGGAGAGATTGAGAATCCGGATGGAATAGGGAAAGTTGGCAATCCTGTGTGTGGAGATATCATGAATCTCTATATTAGAGTAAAGAATAACCGGATCGTGGATGCCAAATTCAAGACATTTGGCTGTGGAGCAGCTATTGCCACCAGCAGTATGGTAACTGAAATAGTAAAAGGGAAAATCATTGAAGATGCGTTAAAAATATCAAATCGGACTGTAGCGGAAGCCCTGGATGGCTTACCTCCTGTTAAGATGCACTGTTCTGTCTTGGCTGAGGCAGCCCTCCGATCTGCTATAGATGATTATTTTAAGAAAAAAAAGAAATAGAAGATGGTTAAATTTCCTGTCTTAGCCGTAGAAAAGGGGAAAGGGCTTCTTATCTATTTGGAATTTGAATCAAGAGAGGGCAAAGGAAGCCTTTACTTAGATAGCAAGCTTGAGACTGACCAAGAAGCAAGGAAGACGATAAATACTGCTTTCTCTCTCTTAGGTGAAAAAAAGAAAGATGTTCTAATTCGACTCAAAGATAGCACACATAACTGCCTCTGTGGACCCAGTTTGGGTCTTCCCATTTATTTAGGGATGTATGCTTGCGTGTCTGGGCTTAAGATTAAACCACGAATATTTTCCACCGGCCGCATTAATAGAAAAGGAAATGTTGGTTCAGTTGGAGGTTTGGCAGAAAAGATTAAAGCTGTTTTAGGAAAAGCTGATAAATTATTGGTCCCTAAGGGCCAGGGATTGCCTCTCAAGGGAATGAAGGTTGTGGAAATATCCACTGTTAAGGAGGCAACAGAAATCGCTCTGGTCAAGTAAACAGGAGTTTTAATATTCACGAATTATCAATTACTGAGAATATTTTAAAAACTGTTCTTGCGAAAGCCGAAGAACATAAGGCAAAAAAAATCCTCAAGATCAGCCTTAAGATTGGAGAAATGACAATGGCTGTTCCTGATTGTATAAGATTTTACTTTGAGATTCTTAGCAAAGGTACTGTTGCTGACGGGGCAGCTTTAGAAGCAGAAGAGATTCCTTTAACTGCTCAGTGTAGAAATTGCAGTAAGAAATTTGCAGTTGAAAATTATGTCTTTTACTGTCCATATTGCAAAAGCCAGAATGTTGAGATTATTTCAGGGCGAGAATTATTTATTGAAAGTATAGAGGTGGACTCAGATGAAAATAAAAGTCTTGACTGAAATCCTAGAAGCCAATAACACTATTGCTGCTGAGAACCGAAAGGTATTTGAAAAGAACAATGTTTTTGTGGTCAATCTGATGAGTGCTCCTGGCGCAGGCAAAACATCTTTACTGGAGCGTATTTTAGAAAAATTGAGAAGCAAATTTAGAATAGGCATTCTGGAAGGCGATATCACATCCACAGTTGACGCTCAGAGATTAGAGAAATTCGGCGTCCAGGTTGTGCAGGTTAATACCGGTGGCGAGTGCCATCTTGATGCTAATATGATTCGCAATGCGCTTCCTTTGTTTAACCTTGGGGAAATTGACCTTTTGATTATAGAAAATGTAGGAAACCTCGTCTGTCCAGCTGAATTCAAAGTAGGAGAAGACATGAAAATTATGATACTCAGTGTTCCTGAAGGTGATGATAAACCCAAGAAATATCCACTGATGTTTAGGGAATCGAAATGTATGATAATCAATAAAATTGACCTTCTGGGAACATCTGATTTCAGTCTTGAGCGACTGAGAGAAAATGCTCTTGAAATTAATCCAAGTTTAAAGATTTTCAATATATCCTGTAAAACCGGAGAGGGGATCTCAGAGTTGTCGAATTGGATTAAAGAGCTGGTGGAGAATCAAAAAAAAAGTAAAAGATTAAACAGTGATTGTAAAGCTATCAAAATTAAATTGATAGGAAAAAAGTAAACTGCAGAAGAGATAAATGGTTACGAAAAAAGAAGTACTCGAGGCTTTAAATATGTTTTATCTGAGGAGGACACGGGAACAAACGACACAATACATGAAACTGGACCTGCAACTGAATGGTGGGTAAGTTTTTACAAGCCTGACAAGGTAAAAGAGGCAGATGATTTGCCTTCGGGCTTCCTGGCTGATGACAGGTCAAATCATGATGATTATGAGCGCGTGCCCTATGCATTCGCCTTCCGCACTGCCGAAGATAACCTGGACTTTGTTCTTATATCCGTGCATCTGATGCCTAATGGTGCTGGCCCAAAAAAAGAAAGGCGCAAGCACGAGCTGGCAGCTATAGCAAGCTGGATAAATGATAACAATGATGAAGAAAAGGACTTTATAATTCTGGGGGATATGAATATTGAGGACAAAGAAGAGCTGGAAGACGCAGCACCTTCGGGATTTGTTTCTCTCAATGATGAATGCGTCCAGACCAACACCAAGGTTGACAAGCCCAGACCGTATGATCATGTGATGTACAATCCAGCATTCACCATAGAGATTGATGATGATTTTGATTTCAAGGTTATAGACCTTATCAAAGCAATGAAAACATACTGGGAGCAGAGTTCAACAGAACCCTATCCTGGCGATCCTTATAACCATAATCTGTTCTATCAGTACTACTCGGATCATCATCCTGTTTTGTTCAGGATGATTGTTCCGGAGAGCGATGATGATGGAGAATAGAGAGGGGCTGGTAGAGGCAGGGAGGTGGCTTAATAACTAAAGATGTAATATTAATGTCCGCTGGGCTGCAGAGCCCATCAAAGCAAAGAAGGAAGAATGGATTAAGAAATATTCATACCATGGATTGCTTTGTCTAGATGCGGAGAAAGTATGAATTATTTCATTCTATATAATTATAATGGAATTAAAATCTTATTGAAATTATCTCGATTGCTTGAATAATTCCTATGTGAAATAAGTACAATTAATATTAAGGCAAAAATTGAGATAAAAATATGGGAGAAAAAACAAATCTGAGTAGAAAGTCATATCCTCTCCAAGTTGGGATACTGTTTCTATTTTTAGGTTCTCTCTCTCTCTTTGCATTCCTTGTAATTGCTAATAGAGGAAATATAATATTAGGTGCTGTTTTTTCGATTCCAGCATATTTATTTCTATTAATAGGGTTTATTCTTTCAACAAGGCCAAGAAAAAAAAACTTTCAAGGTAAAGATGAAGAAATAAGAATAAAACCAAGGTTCCCGGAAAATCCTGATTTAGATGCTGATTTAAATCAATATATTCGTCCTTTTGATCCAAAAATTGCATGCAAATCAATAAGAGATATAATAATTTATGAGTTGTTTTTCTTTGAATTAAGAGGAAATAAGGCAAAAGTGCAGAATATTTTACAGGTTTTCCATAAAAACAAAAAATCGCAAATATTAAAGGAAATTTTGAACATGCAAAATGAGGATATTATTAAATTACCAATTTTTATAAAACATGAATCTGAAATAGAATCTTCGATGTCAATATCTTTAAAATCAATGTCAATATCTTATGAATAATTTTTATCCTTTCTTATCTTAATAAAATAAACTATTTCATTCTGTTCTCTGCATTATTAGAAATGAATTCCTTTTCAAGAGTCATCTCTTCATTCAGAATTTCTCTTTCATAAACCTGAAGTACTCTTTCTGCTCAACTCTTTTCCTTCTTTGATTGCTCTTTCTACTAGAGCAAGGGCAAGTTTGTATTCTGCCATGTAACCATTATGTGTGTGGCAATTTCAGATTACAGCTTGGATTGCTGGTAATGGATTGCATTTGTATCAAGAGTATATCCACTCGCACCAGTTCTCTTTTCTTTCTTTGGCATCTTCGAGAATTCGGGCTGCCCTCTCTCTGGAGTTTTTTGTTATTATATGAGAAGTAATATTTGGATATCTTTTCATTGTTTCTTTGACAGAAAGGGCTGATTTTTCTTTGACGAGGATGCTTAACACCTTTCGGTTTTGAATTTCTTCTTTGCTGAATCAAAAAGGATCTTGTTTATGTCCTTCAGTATCGTACTTTTGAACTTTCTCCATCATATTGGCTTTTTCTTCACGAATTTGTCTATGAATTCCAGGAAATCCAATATGTCAGCCATCTCTTCTCGCGATAGCGTAAATGTGTCGTTGTTTTTGTTCCATTTCATACAAATCGCCATGGTAATATATGGAGGCAAAGGGATTTAAAATTTCAATTGGAATGCAAATTGTGTATATTTTTGTTTTACAAATCCCTCAAGAGGATTTTCTCCATCTATCCTCTCAATTGTAACAGCTGCATTAGTGGCGTGCAGATTACGGATTTTTTCCCTTTATAATTCTCTTTCTAATAATATGAAGTTGAAATGTGTAATTTATAGTTCTACCATTGCTCTTACTTTTTATGATATCCAATGAATTTGAGCCATAAAGCAGATGCAAAAAAACCAATAATAAAGATACAAGCTTTCAATTGTATTTTTACATTCTTTGACGAATTCGAGTAAGTAGCTCTCTAATTCTTTTCGCCTGCATAATTGCCTTGAGCGTCTCTTGGGAGGTTACATTCTTAAGAAGTTTTTCCAATTTAGTAGCGAGTTTCTGGTCATCAATCGAAAGACGATCAATAGCAACTAATGTATTCAAGAAAACGTGATTATTATCGTCATCAAGCATACTCAATAATTCGTTGAAAGTTTCTCTGGAAGGAATCGCTATATTACCTATTGATTTTATGGCATTCGCCCTTATATCTGAATCTTTGTCGGAAAGAAACCGCTTTAGATTTTGAACTACTTGATTATTACCATGTCCAATTTTGCCCAGTGATTCAACTGCGTTTCTTCTTACGAAAATGTCCGTATCTTCCAACGCCACAACTAATGCATCACTTGCTTGCTGCTTATATGATTTCACATAACCTAGTGCCTTCGTAGCAAGCTGTCGCTCTTCCACATTGTCACAAGAAATCATTTGAATAATTCTCTGCACTGCTTCGTCTGGAACCTGTTTAATATCTTTCATTACTGATGTTGCTAAAATTCGTACGGACCTAGAACCTTGATTGACAAAAGGCACAAGATATTTTAAAGCGAATATCCCCTAGTGCATTTAAAGGCCCATCCACGCAAACGGGATCCCCGTATCGCCAAAAAAACTCTCAACAGCATCCCTGGCCACTCCGTAAGGTGAAGGGCCGCTGGCAAGAATCACAAGCCCGGCCCGCAGCTTCGGAAAAAACACAGCGAAATTCTCAAAGCCTGGATCGTTACCTAAATGAAAATAGCTCTCACCCAATAAACTCCGAAAATAGATCCATCCCAGGCACCAGTAAGGCTCCTCACCGTCAACCCAACCGCCCGGTTCATTGGCCTGAGGACCAAAAAGGGCCTTGGCCGTCATCTTTACAAATGGATTGAGCATTTCCGAATGCATCTCTTCACTCAATCCGTCACCGGCGATCACGGCTTCAAGAAAACGGGCATAATCACCGATCGTGCATATGAGCGATCCGGCGGCACTCTGTCTCCGGAACAACTCTTTGCGAAAGAAAGCCGGAATGGTTTCAATGTCAAAGCTCAACTTATTTTGCATCGACCTATCCAATAAAAAGAAACTGTCTCTCATCTTGAGTGGGGTAAAGAGAACCTCTGCGCTCAATTCATCGAGATTCCTGCCGCTCAGACTCTCAAGGATCGCCTGCAAGAAGCGGTATCCTTCTCCGGAATAGCTGAAGGAAGACGCCGGGTCGAACTTGAACCGAAGCCGGCGGTCGGGTTCCTGCGAGCGCCAATTGGGGAAGCCGCTTCGGTGGGAAAGAATGATGCGGGCCGTGAGGAGTTTCAAGCGCGGATCGGCAGCGACATCGCGATAATCCCGCAGCAGATCCGCCTTTTTCCTCACCGTGGCCAGCAAAGATTGGTCAAGGCCGAAGACTCCCCGATCAACCATCTTCAAAACTAGATAGGCGAACACCGGCTTGCTCAGGGAACAGGCGATGAAGAGAGTCTGGGAACAGACTCTGCCCCTGGATCCGTCACCCATGACACCAGCGAATTGGGAGTCGATAATTCGGCCCTCGCGAATAACGGCCAAAGCCAAGGCTCTCGTTCCGGGATGGCGTGCCAGTATTTTTGACGCCATGTTATCAGAAGTGCTCCCCTCATTTTCCGGTATACTTCCCGGAAAAGGGTTTTCGGTCTTAAATAATCCTTTTCCCAAAAAAAGGAAGATCATTGTGAAAAACAGTGTCAAAATCAACGCCAAAAGCTTATGTCCTTTTTTCATCATTCATTCCTCCACGCCCTTCGTCCTAAACTTCCTGATGACCCCCGCCGCGGCCCAGTAGATGCCGCAGGCCTTGGCGTAGAAAAGATATTCCCCTAATCTCTCCTTTTATTGAACATTCTTCCATTGCTTTCAAAATCAAATATCCTTCATAAGGAATTTTACCTCATTTGATGGCATTTTACCTCCTTTTTTCTGTTCAGTCAGTTAGACTCCAAATGATTTTAAAACGAAAAAACAAATTTTGAAATACGACAAAAGTCCTATTTTTTAAAAATCATACTTTTGTCTTAGACCTAATATTCAAAGTCTTATCCGAACATTTTGAATCACTTGAATAAATATTCCCCATATCAACTTTATAAAATAGGACAGCCGGGATTCCGTTGCTCCGCAGTCCAGTCTTGAGCTTCTATTTTGCATGATAAAGCCTTTCCCCAGCAATTTTGGTATCGATACATCACCATTTTCTTTGATATTCTTTGCTTTTCTTTAAAAATCCAACGATCAAAGATACCTTTCCATCTGATTCTATTAGAAAGCAACTCATTACAGTGAACAGCATCGTAATCGATTGATCCTGGATAGTATCTCAGCGAATATCTCCTTTCTTATGGCAACCTCTGCCATCTGGAAAACAACATAACGGCTGTGTCTGAGAAACTTGGCCCCGATCTTTATCAATTTCACAAGCAGAGTCCTCAGCGACCAGTGTTTGATATTACCCGGAAGAACCAGGCGCCGCAGAAAGTTGCCCAGATTATAGGCCAGTACAAACAATCCTAGCCTAACCTGATTCGAGATGAAATGCTTACACGATAATCGCGTCCAGTTGAGAGCATACTTGCCTTCTTTTATCCACTGCTCAGCAATGCCGCGTCCATTGTAGAATCTAACCACCCTATCTGCTCTGGCACTCAGATTGGTGACAATAAAACCTACTCTCGGGAATAAATCTCCCTGATGCCACTCCACTTTTGCCACCACACGGCGTTTCTTTTGCCGGCTTGCTGCTTTATACTTGAAATCATGAAACAGCACAACCGGTTTTCTCGAAGGACGTCCTACAGGACGGGTCAGCAGATGTTTGATCTCATCAGACAAGAGATCATTCGCCGGAAGGCGGATTGCATACAGGAGACCTTTTCCTTCAAGGTATTCATAGATCTCAGGCTTCGCAAACGCAGCATCAGCACGAAAGTACTTCCTGACTTTCTTGTTTTCATACCGTCGAACGATCGGTTCCAGCAGCTCTTTCCAGCGGTCAGCGCTGTGCACATTGCCCGGACGAAGCATCGCTCCTTCACAGTCGCCATACTGGTTAAAACAAAACAGAGGATGGTAACAATTGCATCTGAAATGACCGTTGTAGGTAGAACCTTCCTGCTCTCCATGTACAGGGCTCTCTGAACTGTCCATATCAAGAACGATTCGATGATGGGTCGTTTTCTCCATCGCTCTCTCAACCCATCTCCCGTTAATTTCAGACAAACTATCAATGTTTTCCCGCAGTGTCAGGACCTCTGTCTCGAAACGCCCGATTGTATTGACACCGGCCGCATTCCTCTTCTTTCCCGTCACTGCTCTCATGACCGGATCAACTGATAAACGCTGAGCATCATTGACATCCTCATATCCTGCCAGCCGGGTGTATACGGATTGGCGCAGCAGGCTGGTGATATCATGCTGAATATTGCGACCGGTTCGTCCATCGCTCATAACAGAAGAGACCGATTCGAATAATCCTAATGCCTCATCAAGCTCCCGGTAGGCAAGAAGGCCTCCATCAGATGTCAACCTTGCGCCATGAAACTCAAGCTTAATTTTTCTGTTAAAACGAATGTTTAATCTTTCACCCTTTGTATGCTTCATATTTGATGCCATTATCATCCTCTATCTTGTTATATAATAACAATTTAGGGTGAACTTGTTAAGTGATTTTTGCGTTTAATATGGGGAATACGGGTTTAATGCAGCTGGCTGATTACGTAGTACAGCTTTAAGTGCCCAACAAACATCAGTTCTGACTAATTCATTTTTATGCTTAAGTGCTCTAACTAATACTTTAAGCGCTTTTGATGATTCTTTAGCTATGTTTACGATAGATTTTCGTGCAGCTTCATGAACATCATGCTCTCTAACTTCCATCGCCTCTATGAGGTCAACAGCTGCCACGTCAGCTTTAACACCCATTTTTCCCAAGGCTTCGGCAGCAAAGAATCTGACATCAGAATACTCATCAGGGAAGCCGAGGATAATTTCTGTTTTTGCTTCCCAATCCGGATGCTTTAATGAATTGATCAAAGAAGGAATTGATATAGCAACACTCGGACCTATCTTTCCCAAAGCACAGATTGCTGCGACTCGAGCATCATGCACACTATCTCTCATTAGCTTAATAAGAGCTGGGCCAGCACTTGTAGCGTTAGATCCAAGCTCTCCAAGAGAAGCGGCCATTTGAATTCGAACGTCAACGTCCTGGTGCTCTAGTTGAGCTATTAATGGAGGTACAGCATCAACTGCTGTTTTGCCCATTCGATCAATAATTTTTGCAGCTGCTATTAGGCTTTCAGGTTGGTTCTCACTAAGCAATTGGACAATCTCTCGAAAGTGAGGATTTAGTTTTGGACCATAATTTAGTAGGATTTGAGTAGCTGATTCCTTTGCTGGAATTTCACCTTTTCTGATTATATTAATGAGTTCTCTAGCAGCAGATTTTCCTCTAAATATATTTTCCTTAAGTGCCTGTTCTGCTGCATATCTGACACTAGAGCTATCATGTTCTACCATTTTAAGAAGAGCCACTATGACTGGTTTACTTGCCATCCTATGTTCGTGTAATTGCTCAATGGCCGAAATAATATCTTCTTCTTTATTTGACTCTAATTGAACAAGTAATCTCTGTTCAAGTGGCATCCTAGAGTATAATGCAGAATCTTTTCGATTATCCTGGGTAACTCCAAGGGCGCGAAGAAGATCTCTTAACGAAGGGATGTATTTTTCTTGAGAACTGAAGTCAGCATACAGCTTTTCCTTTAAGAAAGCTGGCAATTGGCACTTCTTATGAAGTAATGGAAGGATTTTAAGCTCACCATCTAGTTCACGAATAATCGCGAGATTTAATTCTTTGCGCACCCATTTTGACTGAAGTGACTCTGGAGATAATATCACTATTAGATAATCGACTTTTCCAATCGCATCGCTAATTTTATCTATCAAAGAATCTCCTACCTTCATCTCGGCCTCGTCTAGCCATACGCGTACTCCAAATCTACGGAGATCCATTGCAAGCTGTCTAGCAAATAGCTTATCAGCTTTAGTGTGACTAAGAAACACAGTTGGGTGAACAGAATTCTTCATTTCTTAAAATATGAAAATTATATGCTAATTCATATTTTCCAATAAGGTTCGTTACTGATACCAGTGTTAACTTACTATCTTACATAGCGAAACGACTCTTGTACGTATTTTATAATATTTCATACCCTCTTGAACAATATCTCAATTATTCTAACATATTCCTCATAGCTTCATAAGGTGTTTTACCCTTGAATGCTCCATGCGGACGATCCATGTTATAGAATCGCTCCAGAGCCCTACTCAAAAGCTGGTCCAGTTAAAAATATAGTTTTTTGGCCTTGTATACTCCTAAACTGCTCGGCGAACTGCCGTGGCGTCAGGCCTCCAAGCGAGCTGTGAGGCCGAAATTCATTATACTCCTCACGCCACATTTCTATTTTCTCTCGTGCGTCATCAATTGACAAGAACCAATTTACATTCAGACATTCATCCCGAAACGACCCATTGAACGACTCGATCATAGCATTATCCATCGGCTTACCGGGCCTCGAGAAATCCATCGTCACCCCATGTTCATAGGCCCACTTGTCCAAAACCCTAGAGATAAACTCGCTCCCGTTGTCGCATTGGATGCGGTTCGGAATGCCTCGTTCTTTTACGAGCCGCTGCATGACTGCCGCAACATCATGCCCCTTGATGCTTTGGCCGGCTTCGATCGCCAGGCATTCGCGACTATAATTATCGACTATCGTTAACACCCGGAATCGATGCCCGTTGAACAGGCTGTCGCAGACAAAATCCATACTCCAGCAGGCGTTAGGACATTCGACTTCCGGCCGATCCATCCGTCGACTCCCTGTGACAAGACGACGAGGGCGTTTCCTGCGTAAGTTTAGCCCCTCCTCCCGGTAGATCCTGTATACCCGCTTGTGGTTGACGCGCCAGCCCTCGCGTCGAAGCAGGATATAAATCCTGAGATATCCGTACCGAACACGCGTCTCTGCGATCTCACGGATCCGCATCCGCAGGGCTCGGTCGTCTCTCTTCTTGGAACAGTACCGGTGGGACGAGCGCCAGATCCTGATAACTTCGCATGCCCGCCTCTCGCTCACCCAATACGCATCCATTAGATGCCCCACTTGCCTTCGCTTCTGGTCTGGCTTTAGAGTTTTTTTGATAAAACATCCTGGAGCATCTGCTTATCGAGGCTTAAATCGGCCACCATGCGCTTCAGGCGTCTGTTCTCCTCCTCCAGCTGCTTTAACCGGCGGAGTTCGGATACTCCGAGCCCTCCGTACTTACGCTTCCAGCGGTAAAACGTCTGCTCTGTAATCCCCAACTTCCTACAGACCTCGGCCACGCGTGTTCCCGTCTCTGCCTGCCGAAGCGCAAAGGCGATCTGCTCCTCTGAGAACTTCGACTTCTTCATAGACAAAACCTCCTTTACGAAATCTTACCAAAAAACTAACATTATGCGTGGACCATTTTTACAGGAGGAGATCCCCGAGCTTAGTGCTCTCACTTTGCATGTGTAACAATGTTGGGGGGCAGGTCAAGAGTCCGTGACTCTTTTCTAAGTAGACTTTTACACCTGGATCAACTTCTGATCAAAATTGACTGATAATAGTTAAAACTACTATAAAGAAAATTTATTCATAACTCTCTAAATATTATAGGAAGTCATCATCAACGATGTTCAACTGGTAATTTCTCTGTTTCTTAGACTATTGTTAACATTAATAGTGATTGAATGTTCAATCCTTCACTCTCTCTATTCTTTGATAACATTCTTCTGGTTCGTTTAGATCCCAAATGTTTCTATAACCACATTTACAAATCCCAGCCCACCATTCAGTCGCATCATTATCGATCACAATCCGCAATTTTCGTTTACAATTCAAGCACCTGCCTACGAAGACCTCTCTACCTTCTGCTCTTGGAGTGAATGTAATTTCGTCTTTAAAGTCCCAGAACTTAGGCATTTACTACCTCCTAATATATTCATTGAGAGTACAATTCATAGTGTACTCTTATTTTACCACCAAATCGGTGACGTATATGTGACGTAAAATGCCTAAAATCGCCTATGTTTGCCTAACAGTGAGAATATTATGGAGTGATTTAAGATATTGATAATTAGAGAGTTTATCTGGTACGCCCGGAGAGATTCGAACTCCCGACCTTCTGATCCGTAGTCAGACGCTCTATCCAGCTGAGCTACGGGCGCACTATGTAAATGTGGTTATTATTATAACAGATATAAAAACAGAAAAAAGAGGACGCGACAAAAAAATAAAAAAAGAGGTAACCAGGTGCCTTTAAAATTAATTTAATCTTACAAAGCCTGCCTGAACGATATCGTACCTATCAAAGCAAATCTACAACCGAAATAGGAACATTAGTTTGAAACTTGAGATTGAAATACTGAATAGATACACCAGATTGAAACTTTAGATTGAAAAATTAAACAGGAACATTAGATTGAAAATTGTTCGAAAGAGAAGTAAAATTTAATTAACAAAACAAAAATATATAAAAACAAAGGGGTAGATAGAATCCATCAGAAAAAAATTCTTCATCTTTATTCTTTTAATATTTATCAGTCTTCTGTTTCTAATTCTGTTAAAAACTAATTCTTGTATAAAAAATGATGAAAATTTATAAGATTAAGATATTGTTTCCTCTTTTCGCTTTTATCCTATCACTATTCCTCTCCTGCAAAAGTCCTCATGCTCCTGCCACCGAAGAAGTCGATCCTCTTACAGAAACTCTGGAGACAGAAAATTTTATTTTCCATTATGTTCCCGGTGATTATGTTAGGCCAGAATGGCAGGAAGCTTATCATGCATGGGCGACCAGCCAATTGGGCGTAACATGCTGGAAAAAAATTGATTATTACAAATATAGAGATAGAGATCACATGAGACAACAGACTGGGATAGGATATACTAATGCCTATGCAATCTCATACAATCTAACCATACACACTATATGGCCTATAGATAATCATGAATGCGTCCATTGTTATACATATTTAATCGGAAGAGCTTCCGCCTTTTTCGGTGAGGGAATCGCAGTGGCTTTTTCAACAAACCCGTATAATAACGATTACACTGCATACTGGTGGGGTGAGCCGGTGCATTACTGGGCCAAAAAATTCAAAGATGAAGGAACTCTGCTTGCTTTGGACGATATACTGACCAGCTATAATTTCGGAAATTATGACAGCACAATTACCTATCCGGAATCAGGATCATTTGTCAGATTTATGATAGATAATTATGGGATAGATAAGATGATATCTATTTTTAAAACAGGAAGCTCAGAAGATATCCTGCAAGAAGTCAAACAGAAGTTTAAATCTATCTATGGATTTTCAACAGAAGATGCTGAAGAAGAATGGCTAATTTTTTTGGATAATTATTAAGGTTCGAGAGGAACGAAAGGAATTGACCTTTCTTAGGAAATAAAACAGGTTAAGAACAATGAAAAGATGGATTATTTTATTTTTGTCGACTGCATTAACCTTCTTTTGTGTTCTTCTGGGATTTCAGAAACAGGAGAAGTTACTCCCTCCTGAAAAACATGAGGTAACTGTAAGACTAATCTTGGTTGACGTTATTGTAACAGACAAAGAAGGGAATTTTGTCACTGATTTAAGCAAGGATGATTTCATACTCTTCGAAGATAACATAAAGGTTCCGATCAATTCTTTAGAGCTTATAAGTTTCGAAGAAAGAAAGGCAGTTCCGATAGAGGAGAAACCTGCAGAAGAGATCCCTCTGGATCGGCCATCCAAAAAGCTCGTAGTTGTAGTTGATGGAGTTAATTCCTGGTCAAGGCACCTCAGACGAGGAGCTAAAAAAATAATCAATGAGCTTAATTCTCTGGTTAAACTTGGTCATGAAGTCATGATTATTCATCTGAACCCAATAAAGAGACTCGAGATACTTCAACCTTTTACTACAGATGAGGAACTTGTTCATTCGGCTGTAGCCAGGGCAGCTGGGGATATATGGGAAGAGAAGTCCCTTGATTCGATAACGATGGCACAAGAATTGGGAGTTGAGAGTTCAGGAAGTCAGGCTCGAGCAGAAAGAAAACTGGGTAAACCTCAACAATATGAAAACTTATGGTATGAATATATGCTATCTGAGAAGCTAAAGTTTGAGATATCAATTGGAGGAATTCTAGCTGTTTTTAACATGATAAAAGACATACCTGGAAGAAAATCGATCCTGCTGATTAGTGATGGTATTCCAGAGCTTCCCTGTCGTCCTTCTGATAATCCCCTTCCCTTAAGAATTTATGATCCCTTCAATATCCTCAAGAAAGAAAAGAGTATGTGTGGGCCTGAAGTAATAAAGGAGCTCATTCGTTATGGAAACACTCAGAATATATCCATCTATACTTTAGACCCCGGTACTTTCACAGAATATTTCTTCACGACTTCTGCTGAGCCTCCCGACGAAGCATCGAAGCGCAAGGAAAAAGCTCAGGAGAAATTAAAAAAAGTACAGAGTTTAAGGTGGATATCTGAAGAAACAGGAGCAGTTTCATTGAGAGGTGCAAAAAAATTTGATAGGTTCAAACAGGTGATGAGAACAGATTTAAATTATTATTACCAACTGAGCTATTATCCGCCCAGAAAAATACCGGATAACAAGTATCACAAAATAAGAGTCGAAGTGAGACGTTCAAGAGTTAATGTCCGATCCCGGAATGGCTATACAGATTATTCTGATGAAGAAAAAATGAAAATGCTACTTTCATCTACTTTTTATAATCCAGAATTATACAAGAAATTACCTTTTGAAGCTGAATTTATTCCTTTCAACTTGGATTCAAACAAATATATACCCTGGATGAGTATTGCTCTTCCAGCGAGGAAATTGTTTGTAGAAAGAGAAGTCACATACGGCCTGAAGACATTTAACCTTCATATATGGGTCAAAGACAAAAAAAGAGGAAGCACATATAAGGGAGAGATTAATATTCCTTTAAACATAGATTCTTCCTTTATAAATTTTACAAAGACCA
The DNA here is from genome assembly GCA_041862375.1 of Candidatus Aminicenantaceae bacterium. Lineage (GTDB taxonomy): Bacteria > Acidobacteriota > Aminicenantia > Aminicenantales > Aminicenantaceae > WVZL01. Next base: position 10,237 of record JBGVTE010000097.1, on the reverse strand, counting down.
CTGATTATTTCTGCTTTCACTTAACAGGTCAAGAGATTGAATTCAGTCAAAGAGAGTATCATGTTATTTTTACCCTTTATGATGATCAAACGGAAGAAATTGGTACGTGGGAGTCATCTTTTTCTCTTCCAGATTTTAAGGAAACCGAGCAGGGAGCTATAATCAATTGCGTTTTAGGATTTCTTACTGCAAATCCAGAGGGAGAAAAAAAATACTTCTCTCTTTCTAAAATAGGTGGAAGCCTTGAGTATGGTGAAAAAAAGTTTTTTCCAGCAGTAACTAATCAATTTCAAAAAATGCAGGATGCCTCTTTGTTTCTTCAAGTATATCTACCCAGGGGGAAGATGGTAGTACAGCCAGTATTCAAAGCTTCAGGGAAAAGAGGATCCGTTCAACCAATTCCTGGGGAATTAGTCGCAGAATCATGGAATAAAGAGTCAAAGGTCTGGAGTGGAATATTTAACCTTCATCTCAGGACTCTATTTTTCGGCGATTACACTCTGAAAGTAGAAATACCTGATAAGGAAGGTGCTATTCTTAGCAAGGAAGTGAAGCTGACTAAACTCCGTTATTAAAAATAAAAAAGGGGACAGTCCCTTTGCTAAAAGTTTCCTGTCCCCTTTTCTCTTGCCCTGCTTAATTGATTAGTTCTTCAGAGTAGCGGAGGTCGAGTTTCTGGTCGGGGCGCGCGAATTTAGCAAGAGCAACTTGAGGATTGAAGGAGACTTCGCTCAGACTAAATTCAAACTGCTTCTTTCCTTCCTGGTATACAGTCATTTTTGTAGGAAATAAAACATTATCAATTTTTCTGTAGTTTTCATACTTTATTTTCTTCTCAATCATTTCTTTGGTGTACTTTTCTCCAAAATACAGGTCTTTATACACCATTTCAATAATCGTATAGGTCTCTTTATCGATAAAGAAAGTGGTCTTTTTACCCTTAAAATCAACTTCTATGCCGAAGGCTTTTCTCCCATCAACCTCTTTTTCCTTGGCAAATGAAAATGAAGCTTCCCTCTCAATCAGGAGAGATACATCATGGTCTAAATCCGACTCATAATTGAGCGATGGCTGGTCAACGATTGAGCCAAACCTGTCCATCCAGGCTGTTTTTCCGTCATATGCCTGTAGTATGGTGAAAACATCTTTTCCGAAAACAATTTCAGCTCTCAGCCATTTCTTTTTTCCCATGATGATGGATTCAATCTTTCCCGGGATCTCCATACCCCGCATGGAAATTTTTATTTCGCCTTTTGCCTTATAATCGGAAAATTTCTTTACAGCCTCTTCCCCTCCTAAAGCACTAACACACTTCTTTACAACTTCTTCTGGACTCTGGGCAAAAATATTTATTGTAAATAAAAATATTGCAATGAATACGGTTATTTTTTTCATGGCATCCTCCCCTTTCATTTCAAGCTCGTTTTTGGCGGCAGCTCAGCTATCTCCCAGAGAGAAAGAAAAACGAGCTGCGCTACCTTTTGAATCTTCTCGGGAATTATGAGGTCAGCTGTATCCCTTGGCGAGTGAAGCTCGTCATGCATTCCTGAATTGAAGAATACTGTCGGGACATCTTTTCTCATAAAAGGAAAATGGTCTGATTGACGGATAAACTCTTCAACAGCAAAGTTCAGGTCAAAGTTAACGGTCTCACGATTTAAGGAATCAATGATGGTAAAGAGCTTTGGATACTGGTACCTTCCGATAAGAGACATCTGGTCGACATCATTCCGACCTATCATGTCCAGGTTGATCATGGCTACTGTCTTTTTCAGAGGAAACAGTGGGTTGTCAACATAGTATCGTGCACCAAGGAGCCCCTCCTCTTCGGCAGTAAAAAGAATGAAAAGAATGGTTCTTTTTGGCTTTTCCTTCAGGTTCTGGAAGGCACGTGCAAGCTCAATTACACCTGCTGTTCCTGAAGCGTTGTCATCTGCTCCGCCGAAAACCCGACCGCGGTTATCTTTTCCTTCGTGATCGTAGTGCGCTCCGACAATGATCACTTCCTCCTTGAGGGCAGGATCGCTCCCACGGACTTTGGCAACGATATTATAGGCAAGGACAGGTTCATTTTTGAAATCTACTGCGAGAGAAATCCTTATGTTAGGGATAGGAAAGGAATGGGGCAGCATCTCTTTGTCAATCTCTTCCTGGAGGCTGAGGAGGGAGCGATTTTCTCCGAGCAGGTGATCAGCAAGCTTATCGTCAATGGCTGCTGCTGGAATTTCAACTCCAAAGTTATCGCCGACAATTTTAACATCAGGGGAAAACTTCATGTATTTAAAATCCTCTTCATCCTCCATTCGCTTTTTCCGAAGAGATGGCCAGTACGTTCCTCCTGTAGAAGAAGGAGTGAGGTTTTTATGGTTTAAAGGCTCGGTGGCGAAAAGAATGCCGACTGCACCATGCTTCTGGGCGTTGAGGATTTTGCTCAGAAGCGAGCCGTAATTTGAAAGACGGCGGCCCTCAAAGGGACTCTGTGGATCGTTCTCACCTGGTTCATGGCGCATGACTAATACAACTTTTCCTCTGGCATCTAAGTTTTTGTAATCGTCGTATTTATGCTCAGGAGCGGTAATTCCATAACCCGCAAAAACAAGAGGTGCTGTGACTTCTTTTTCTGCGGAAAGGCTCACCGGAAGAAAATCCCATTCCATTTGGGCTTTTTTTATTAGCTTCACTCCATCCTTCCTTTCTTCTATGGCGAGGTGAATCCGGTCAGAGAGGGATACTGCTTTCAATCTTACTCGCTGAAAATAGCTTCCGTACTCGCCTGCCGGTTCAAGCCCTGCTCCCTTGAAAACAGAGGCAATGTACTTTGAGGCTATATCCATCCCTCTATCCCCTGTTTGGCGTCCGCGGCAGTATTGGGATGCAAGAAAATCAATGTGGGAAACAATCATCCTTCCTGTTATTGAATTTTTCGCTTTAAGGACATCCTCTGGAATTTCAGCGGCAGAGAGCAGAAGAAAAGAAAGAGAAATGACGAAAAAGAGAAGTGTAAACAATGATTTAGTGGAGATCAGGTTAATTTTTTTCATTTTACCTCCTTTAAAACTTACTTATAAATCACACTTCTAGTTAAATAGGTAACTTAGATTATCAGGACGCGCTGATAAAATCCATCATTTACTTATACGTAAAGTGAGGTGGTTAAGATATTTTTATAAGATGAGGGATAGAGCTAAAGGAGATGATGAGATTGCTTTGTCGCTGTGCTCCCCGCCAATGACATTCATAATCAAAGGAAGGACTGCCACGTTCCTTTGGTTCGCTCGAAGGGACATTTGTCTGAGAATGCCACGGCATATTTTACCTTGCAGTGTCAATTAAATTGAGGAGATATCTACACAACGAAAATTAAATTGAATGGAAGGCTATGAAAGAGGAAAAGAATTATATTTTATTCCCTGAGAAATATGTTTATTGTCTGAAAGAACTCTCCCATAATCTAATAGAGAAGAGGTACCTGGGGGGATTACGAGAGTTTAAATCATGAATGTTTGAAAGGTATCCGCTGCGATAAGTTATGCTGCTCGCTTAAAAGAAATAATTAAACAGAAACACCAACTCTCTTATGAGCTATTGCTATTTCTTCTTTACATTTCCTCTGGACCCACTTCCCCTGCTACTGCTGGATCCTCTGCTCGATACTCTTCCTTTCGAGCCCGAGCTCCTCGAACCTGACTTTGATACCGATGATTTAGTCCTTCCTGTACTCCTTGCTTTTCCGGAAGTCCCCTTGATAGCGCTCCCTCTCGTGATTCTGCCTGGCCTCCTCTTTAATCCATCCTTTGTTACCACAGCTCTGCCGTACCTGTAGCTATATCCATCATAATAAGGATAGGACCACCAGTAGAAACTGGGGTAATATCCGTAGGAGCGGTAGTATCCGTAGGAGAAGAATGGATCCCAGTAATAGTAGGGATCCCAATAGTAGTATGGACTTCCCCAATGAAAACCCATCCAGAAGAGCGGACTGTAGTAGTAGGGAATATCACGATAATAATAAGGACTATAGACAGGTTGATCATAATCTTCGTCATACTCTTCAGCCACAGTTCTCACTCTTGGTCCTGTATAACGCTGGTCAATAACAGTGCATGCTGAGAAAAGGAATATCACGCAAAGAATAAATGCTAGTTTTTTCATTTGCCTCACTCCTCTTCTTTATTCACATTATACATCATTTGCAATATTTATGCCAAATATTATAAGGAAAATGCATATTTTTTCTATTATTTATTGTCCCATTTTAAGGGCATATGTATCTAATCAGGGGCAGGTCTACACTTTTAACTCTTTTATAATATTTTGAATATGCCGTACTCTCTTCTGCGGCGCACGAAGATATTGAAAATATTAAATTAAGAAATTTTTTTGCATTGATATTCATCTTTCTGAAATCTTAAGTACTGCGGCACCGTCAATTTTACTTTCCTTGAGGAGTCGAAGCGCCTTATTGGCTTCTTCGAGTGCAAACGGCTGTGTTGTGGTCTTTATTGGAATTTGAGCTGCGATTCTAAGGAGGCCCTCTCCATCTTCTCTTGTCGCATTCGCCACGCTTCGAAGTGTCCGCTCGTAGTAGATATATTTCACGTAGTCCATCTCAGGGATGGGAGTCATGTAAATTCCAGCCAGGGCGCAGGTTCCCCCTTTCTCTAGAATACTTAAGGCGTCGAGAACAAGTTCTCCTGCAGGAGCAAAAATAATGGAGCTTTCAACTTTTGAAGGCGGCTTATCTCTGGATGTGCCTGTCCAGGAAGCTCCGAGTTTTAGGGCCAGGGCGCGGTGTTTTTCGCTTCGGGAAAAAACATACACTCTACACCCCCAGTGGACAGCTATCTGGATGACTACGTGGGCAGAAGCCCCGAATCCGTAGAGAGCGAGGCGTTGCCCTGGGGTGATTTCGCTAAGGCGGAGGGCTCTGTAGCCGATTATCCCGGCACAGAGGAGCGGGGATGCTTCCTCGTCGGAAAATATATCAGGGATGAGATAGGCAAACTTTTCGGGCACAACAATAAACTGGCTATAGCCTCCGTTTACGTTATAGCCTGTAAATCGGGCATTTTCACAGAGGTTTTCTTTTTTTGCAAAGCAAAAAGAGCATTCACCGCAGGCAGAATAGAGCCAGGCAATGCCTACTCTATCCCCTTCTTTAAATCGGGCTGCCTTCTCCCCTGCTTTCTCAACTATTCCGACAATCTGGTGGCCAGGGATTATGGGCAGATTTGCCTCAGGGAGCTCTCCTTCAACAGTATGGAGGTCCGTGTGGCAGACACCGCATACTTTTATACGGATAAGTATGTCTTTCGGGCCTGGCACTGGAGCAGGAAGGTCAGCGAGTTCGAGAGGATTTTTCTCGATTGGAGCGAATTTACTTAAAACCATCGCTTTCATGGTTTTAAACCTTTCTATACAAATTCTCCTTGTGCGATCATAATGACTTTTCCGCCTACGAATACATCTATTTTCCCCTCTTTCTCCTCCCCTCTTAAGAAAAGAAGTGAAGGTCTTTTCATCTCATAGCCCTGCTCGACTCGAATATCGATTTTTTCATCTCCAAAATAGCGGTGTTTTACCAAATATCCACAGAGACAGCCGTTGGCACTACCTGTGGCCGGGTCCTCGGGAACACCCACATAATCATCAAAAAACCTGACGTTCAGGTCATTCTTTTTACTGTAAGTTTCAGGAGAAAAGATGAGGATTCCTTTGGCTTGGGTATTCTCTATGAACTTGAAGTATTTTTCTCGTAAAATTTGTGTTCTTTTTACAGCATCCAGGGTTCTCAGAGGGACAATAAAACAGTACACACCTGTCGAAACTTCCTGTACAGGAAAGTGATCCAAAATATCATCCTTTTCTATACTCAGTACATCAGCCAGCTTCTCCCTGTTGTGTGTCGGGCCAAAGATGGGAGCAATCTGTTTCATCCAGAGATTGTCGATCTTATTATTTGTGTAATTCAGACTTACTGGTATCTGCCCGACTTTCAAATTGAGAATTACTGTTTCAGCGCGATGTGGGACAATCTCCTGTTGGATGATAAAGGCAGTTCCGAGCGTCGGGTGGCCTGCAAAGGGCAATTCCATTCTCGGAGTAAAAATGCGGACATCATAGCCTCCATCGTGTGGTTCTTCAGAGAGGATAAACGTTGTTTCCGAGAAATTCATTTCTCGTGCAATCTGCTGCATTTCAGCCTCAGAGAGGTCCTGAGCATCTTTGAAAACCGCAAGCTGGTTACCTGCGTACTTTTTTTCCGAAAAAACATCCACTATGTAAAAGCACTTTTTTCCCATTTAGCTCCTCCGTCCAAATTAGGAATAGAGTCACGGTTTTTTTTGGCAGTTGCTGCAGTAGCCGAAAACCTGGATGGAAAACTTATCCATCGTAAAACTGCCTTCCCTGCCGATTCTAGCAATTATTGTGCGAATTTTATCATGAGAAAATTCCTTCACCCGGCCGCAGGAAAGACAGACTAGATGTCCATGCCCGGTGTGAATATCATCGGGTTCGTAGTGGCTGTGATTTTCTCCTAAATCAACCTCGCTCACCAGGCCGCTCTTTACTAAAAGATTCAACGTACGGTAAATTGTTGCCAGAGAGACGTTTTTTCCCTTTTTTTTGAGGCTCCGGTGGATTTCATAGGCATTGGGGTGAACACTTTTGGATGAGACAATCTCTTCAAAAATCAGCTTTCTGGTTTTTGTGATCTTAAACTTTTCAGAGGAAAGATAGTCGTTGAATCTCTCAAGTTCTCTCTTCACTCTTTTTTCTTATTATCCTTCTTTCTTTGAATTTTTCTCCTCAAACGCTCCAGCCTGTACGAAAAATCACTCTCGAAAAAAGAAGAGACACCTAGCGATACTGCCAATCCCTCTTCTGCAATCTTTTTGGCTTCTTCCAAATCCTTTTCCCTGTGCTCATAGTACATGGCGAGCTCTCTAAAGGAAAACAACTGGTCAAGCGATGCCATATCTTTCCACAGGGCTAAAGCTCTGTCCCACAGGCGATTTTTCTTGAAATAATACGATAGCTTTTTCTTGGCAAGAATAGATATTTCCTCAGATAAATCTCCCTCAAGGGCCCGCTCAAAATAACTAGCCGATTTATCCAGGTCGCCGATGTTCTCGAAAATTTTGCCCACGCCGAAAAAGTCGCGACTGTCTTCTACCCATTCCTCGCATTTCTCTGAAAAAAGCATGGAGCCTGTGATAACAAGCCCCAGGAGTGAAAGGATGTCTTCCTGGTTGTGGTAGAGAACAGGCTCCATCAGGGTAAAATTTCCTGTTCTCAGGTACTGGAAGTAGCGGTAGGGAATCTCTGCTGAGGGGATATCTTCAGCGCGGTCTGCCTGTACTATCTCGCGGGCAAGGTGGTAAAGGCGGCAGCTTTCATGCTTATGCCTCCAGAGGCTTCGGGCAGAAAAGAGAAAATCGAGGTGGGGTAACTCGTTGAGGGTGAGCGGCTGTCGATGGAGGATGAATCTGGTCTCGAGGAGGGGGATATCAAATACTTTCCCGTTAAAACTTACCACAGATTGAAATTCCATCTCAGTAAAAAATTTCCTCAACTCTTCGATAAGACGCTCCTCCTCCGCCGGATCGCCGAGGAAATACTGCACGACATTGAACCTGTCGTTCCTGTAAAAGCCCAAACCGATGAGGAAAGGGATAATTCCTGCTCCTCCCGATAAGCCCGATGTCTCTAAGTCAATGAAGAGAGAGCTGGAAAGGTCGAGGGATTCGAAAGCAGGATCCCTGCTCAGGCAGGAAAGAATCTCCCCTCTCACATTAAGACCCAGGGAGAGAGGGATTTTTCCGTATTTAGTTTCCAGAGGATATGGATTCTCGTAAAGCTGAAGGGGTTCTCTCTCCAGGGGCTCGAAAGCTGGAGGTTCTACTTTCGTCTCTCTTTCTTCTGTCGTTAGATTGATAAGTTTCTGGAGTTTTTCTTTTATGGAAAGCTCTTCATTTTTGTCGATTTCTTCCCAGGTTTTTTCGACTTTTTGGTATCTGCTCTGGGACTTCTCTATTGTTTTAGAGATAGTTTTAGAGCGTGCTTCCCGTTCCTTCTTCAGTTGTTTGAGCTTCTCTTTAATGTCGGCCATTTCAGACTAAATATAAACGTGCTATGCAAGCGATATCTGGAAGGTGGTATTAACATTATAGAGCACATTATAAAGAAAACTCAATCAGAATGTTTCATGGGGTCAGGCTTTCATAACTTTCATAACTTTCATAATTTATTAAAAGCTGAGGATTCTATTTTTTAGTAACAATGGGTCCAGACCTTGATAAATAATATAATTTGGATATTTGACCCAGCTCGGATAAGAACGGGTTAGTCTAGCACTGCCAGTAGGAATGAAGGATGTTATAGTTCAATTAAAATATAAGGCAGAGAAAAATAAAGACAATAGTATCAGAATCACGATAATAATCCCTCCCTTGCCTTCAATCCGAAGAGGACTAGCCTTATCTTGTTTTTGCCTAACAACTCTCTTAGATTATGTTTCAATTTATTTTAAAGACTATAAAAGTTATCAAAGTTATGAAAGCCTGACCCCATTGGTTTTTTTTGGTCAACGAAAGTGCATTAATTTACGTTTTTATGTATAAAAAAGAAAGAATGAACGAAGAAACTCTGGTCAAGCTTGCCCAGGAAGGAGATAAAGAGGCAATGCGTGTGCTTTTTGACGACAACAAGAAGAAAATTTTCCACATGGCATACCATTATGTACAAAATGTCGAAGATGCTGAGGATATACTCCAGGAAACATTTATCAAAACTTTTACTTCCCTGGATAAATACAGCTATCACTCCGGCGCAAGCTTTTCGACCTGGCTTTACCGCATTGGAACTAACTGCAGCATTGACCATCTTAGAAAGAATAAAAAGGGAAAGGATACATATGGAATGGATAATCTAAGCAGTATCCCCTCTAAGAATGAAAATTCAGACCCAGAGTACAAAAGCCGGTTGAAGGAGGCAAGAGAGAGAATCGAGGTATTCTTGAGTAAATTATCAGCAAGACAGAGAATGATTTTCATCCTGAAACACTATCAGCAGTTAACCACAAAAGAAATCGCAGAATATTTTAATTGCACTGAGGGAAGCATAAAGAAACAGCTTTTCCGGGCAGTAGAAGAGATAAAAAAGCATTTTAAAGACTTTTTTACGGAGAATGGCTATGAGATGCAAAAAATCTAAAGAAAGGATAATCTTTCATCTCTACGGCGAGCTCGCTGAGAGCGAAAAATTAGAACTGGAGAACCATATTAAAGAATGCTCAGAATGCTCCCGAGATTTGGAATTCACCAAAAAAGTTTTTAATGTGGTCGATCTAAGCAGAGAAGAGCATGTGCCTGAGGGAAACTGGGAAAGTTGCTGGCAGCAGATAAGCGCACGAACAGAAGGAAAGCCTGAAAAAAAGAAAAGCTTTATTTTTACTTATAAGACAGTATTTGCCGCAGCGGCGATGCTCTTTGTTTTTATCATGGGAGTAGTTATCGGTAAATTCTGGCTCCCGTCCCTTCAGAAACAACCTCTTATGCCAGAAGCTTCTGTAGTTTCCCTTGACCAAAGCTTAAAAGCGCATTTTGAGGATCTCAAACCTGTTTTAACAGAATACGCTAATTATTCCCTTTCGGAGGGACAAGAAGATACCATGACAATTGAGAGAGATGTAGTAGAAACTCTTCTGATCCAGAACTATCTCTTAAAGAGGGCAATGGCTCAGTCCAACAATCCCTCCATGGAGCAACTGCTGGAAGATGTTGACTTGATCTTAAGAGAAATTTCAAATCTCAGACAAGAGGACAGGCCAACACTTTCTTTGATTAAGGATACAATTAATCAAAGAGAAATTCTTTTTAAGATAGAAATCTTAAAAAAATTATAGGAGGTGTGAAAATGAAAACTTCAAGATTAACAATAGCTTGTGTTCTCGTCCTTTGCTTATCATTCAGTAGTTTACTCTTTGCTCAGGAAAAACAAACCGAGGAAGAGAAAAAGGCCTACGAAATGTATAAAAAAGCAAAAATGTATATCTACCAAAAAGATTGGGGTCAGGCAGTAGAAGTATTGAGGAAGTTTGCCGAGGCCGAGGCATACAGAAAGAGCAAGTATGTTGATGATTCTCTCTACTGGCTGAGCTACAGTTTGAACAGGCTCAGCAAGTCTCTAGGCCATGTAGAGCAGCAGCTCGAATTAAGGAAACAGGCAATAGAAA
>JBGVTE010000096.1:0-17846 GCA_041862375.1 Candidatus Aminicenantaceae bacterium | reverse complement strand
GCTCCACCATAAATAGCTTCTGCCTGACCAGTAATTAGGCTCTGTGAATCGATCAGGAAATTAGCTTGAGATACGACTCTCATTCCTTCTGAAAGCCCGGCTTTTACAGCATAGAATTTTTTCTTTTTACCGTTAATTGAAGCTACTACCACAGGACCTACTTCAATCTCCTTTGCCACATAGGTACCTTCCTCTTTTTCAATGTAAACAACTTTTCTTTTTCCTGTATCCAAGACTGCTCCTTTGGGAACTGCCAGTACGAAATCAGAAGATGTTATTTCCTTTTTCACCAAGAACATTCCACATTCAGGACATTCCCCCGGTTTATCTGAAATTACTTCTGGATGCATTGTACAGGTGTAAACTACTTTACTAGAACCACGAATTCCTTCGTGAATCTGAGACCTCACAAACACATTAACGTACATTCCTGGCTTGAGCTTCAACCGAGGATTGGGAACATTCACCCTCACCTTCACGGAACGTGTTTTCGGATTTAAATAAGGCTCTATAAAAGATATCTTGCCTGAAAATTTCTCGCCTGGATAAGCAGAGGATGTGATTTCTACTTTCTGTCCTTTCTTTATCCATGCCATTTCATACTCATAGATATCAGCGAGAATCCAAAGGTTGGCAAGGTCTGCTATCTGGTATAAATTCTCCCCTTCTTTCACGTATTTCCCCTCCATAGCATTCTTATGGATAACTGTTCCCCCGATAGGAGCATAAATAGTCATATGTGTATTTGCTCTTTTCCTCTGTTTAAGCTCTTCTATCTGTTTCTCATTTATTCCCCATAGGATGAGTCTCTTCTTAGATGCCTCTACCAAGGATTCTGCCCCTTCGATTGTCTCTTCATTTTTGCTCTCTTTAACTCTCTCTAATGTTTCGAGAGCAAGAAGATATTCTTCCTGTGTTGTCACCAAATCAGGGCTGTAAATCAAAACCAATGGATCTCCCTTCTTTACATTCACTCCTGTAAAATCGACAAAGAGCTTATCAATGCGGCCAGCTATCCAGGCAGCAACAGAGGCAATCTTTCTTTCGTCATAATCTATGTTTCCAACAGTATTTATCTCTCTGAAGAGAGGAAGGAATTGAATTTCTTCAGTTTTCACCTGCGCAAGGGATTGAGCTCTGGAACTCAATTTGACCTCTTCCTCGATTACTCCATGTCCGGCATGCTCTCCAGCTTTCATTTCCATCTTATCTACTTTTTCTTCATAGACAGGGACAAGATCCATATTGCAGATAGGACACTTTGTGTTTCCTCTTTCATAATCCTCAGGACTTACTCTTACAGATGGATGCATGCCGCAGGTGTAATAGAGAATCGCTTTTTCTGTAGATTTTTCTTGGGTAACTATCTGTGTATTTTCTTCTCCTTTTCCGCATGAAATGATGAATATACTTAATATTAGAATTAATATTAATATCCCTACTCCTGTAACCATAAACCTTTTGTTATTTTTCATTGTATTTTCCTCCTTTTTTTTAAATAAAGCAGACTCATTATACTTTCATTAAAAGACACGATTCGTTCATCGCAGGTTATCAAATTTGTGAATGATCAATCACAGGCAATCCTACTACTCTCCATGTTATTTACTCCCCCTAAAAGTTATTAAGTCTTTTCCCACAGTTCTCTCAAGTCGTGCCAGGCTTTTTCCTAAATCAGAAATAGCCTTAAAAAAGCCTGTTTTTATCTGAAGAACCATCCTTTCTGAGTCTAATAAATTCAGAAAATCAACCTTACCTGCTAAATACCCTGCTTCCGATGCTTTTAAAGACTGCTCTGCCTGAGGTATAAGAGAATATTTATAGAGCTCTACCTGCTCGAAGCCAGTTTTCACTCCATAAAACAGCTCGTTCACCAAGGACATTGTTTCATTCTCAATATTCCTGAATCTCTCTTGGCTAGCCTTAATCCTGGACACAGCTTCTGCCTTAGCAGCATTTAGTTTTTTCCGCCAGATAGGAATGTTTATTCCTACAGAAACCATCCAGGAATTTCGACCATCTTCAACATTCGATGTTGTTCCTCCTCCTATATCAATGTAGTCAAACATAAGCTTAAAATCGGGAAAATAATTCTTCTTTGCCAATTTCAAACTATTCTCGTTTTTCTCGATTAGATATCGGGCTTTTCTTAGCTCTGGTCGCCATTCCTTGGCTAAAGCATAAAGCTCTTTCAATTCAAACTGAAATTCTGGCAATTTAAAATCTTCAGCTTTTCCTGTATAAGCATCTGGTGGCCGATTTAAAAGCGAATTCAATGTTGAAACCGCTGTTCTTCTCCCCTGCTCGAGAAAGAGAACCTTATCTGTTATTCTTGAAATTTCCAGTTGAGCTTTCAAGACATCCTGTTGATTTGCTTTGCCTGTTTCATACTTTTTCTGTACTATTTTAGCTAATCGTTTGAGAACATATTGCTCTTTCCTGCTTATCTCTAAAGCCTTATCAAACCAGAAAAGTGAGAAATAAGCACTCTTAACTTTAAAAACTATATCTGCTTTTATCGTTTTATACTGCTCTTCAAAAACTGAAGCGGCACTATTGGCAATTTCACCTCTGAGGGACAGTTTCCCAAAAAATGGAACCTTCTGGGAAAGAGAAAATTTATTCCTCTGAGGTCCAAGCCTTGTTTCAATACTCTGGCCAAAATGGGCATAGCCTACCATCGGGTCAGGCAAGGAACTTGCTTGAGGAGCCATATTAAGAGCAGCTTCCCATTCTTTTTTGGCTGCCATCAGATGAGGATTTTGATTAAGAGCTTCCTGGATTAATTCTGAAAGAACAACCTTGCTTTTAAACTCTTCCTGGGAAAAGAGTGGCAAAGTTAAAAAAATTATCCAGACTGTCAAAAATGGATACATGAATTTTCTCATTTTTTTCTTCCTTTAAAGTATTAGTTTCCTAATATGTATAAAATATTTACAAATTTCATATTTCATTCTTCCTCAATCAATTTACTCTATAACAATGTTCTCTATTTAATCATTAATTCTATAGTTTTTATATGGTTAAATATAAAAAATATTTTACTATACCTCCCAATAATTTTTCCCGTGATCATTGTGAATTCAACTCTCTTTTACTCCAACGGGAACGGCTTTCCTTACCTCCTTCTAAGTCTTAAGCTTGACTTTTCTTAATCGTAGAGAATTAGAAACTACAGACACAGAACTGAATGCCATAGCAGCAGAGGCAAAAATCGGGTTTAAAAGAATCCCGAAAAAAGGATAGAGCACACCAGCAGCTACAGGAATACCCAAGGTATTGTAGAAAAATGCCCAGAAGAGATTCTGTTTAATAACTTTTATTGTTTTTTTACTCAGCTCAATGGCGGAGGCAACTCCGAGAAGATCATCTTTTATTAATGTGATATCAGAAGCTTCCATGGCCACATCTGTTCCTGAACCAATAGCTATTCCTATATCGGCCTGGGCTAGGGCTGGAGCGTCATTTATTCCGTCACCAACCATTGCCACTTTTTTACCTTCAGATTGAAGCCTTTTTACTACATTCACTTTTTCTTCAGGGATAACTTCAGAGATGACCTTTTCAATTCCAGCTTTCCTGGCAATAGCTTCAGCCGTTTTTCTGTTATCACCAGTTAACATAATCACTTCCAGTCCATGGTTCTTCAACCTGTTTATCGCTTGCAAAGAACTCTCCTTTAATGTATCTGCGACTGCGAGTAGTCCTGCTGCTTTCCCGCCGATAGATACATAAATCGCAGTCTTGCCATCCACAGCCAGTTCTTCAGCCTTTCTTTTTAAATCATTGAGCCTTATTCCCTTAATTTCCATGAGCTTTATGTTCCCTAAAAGAACATCTTTACCATCTACTTGAGCTTGAATCCCATGTCCTTCGATAGCCTTAAAATTTTTAGGATCTCTAAGCCTTATATTCTTCTCTGCAGCGCTCTTTACGATTGCTTCACCCAATGGATGCTCAGAGGCCTTCTCAGCACTTGCTCCAATTTCTAAAATTTCGTCTTCTGTAAAAGAATTTACAGCAATAATATCCGTGATCTCAGGCTCACCTTTCGTTAATGTCCCTGTTTTATCAAAAACAACAGAGTCAAGTTTGTGTGCCGTTTCTAAACTCTCGCCTCCTTTGATCAGAATTCCATTTTCAGCGCCTCTGCCAGTTCCTACCATGACAGCTGTAGGTGTCGCCAGCCCCAAAGCACAGGGACAAGCAATAATCATCACAGCTACAAAATTCAAAAGAGCAAAAGTCAAGGCAGGGGTGGGACCAAAAATAATCCAGATAATAAAAGTGACAACTGCAATTGAGATAACTGCTGGAACAAAGTAACTGGCAATAACATCAGCCAATCTCTGGATAGGTGCCTTGGAACCTTGGGCCTCCTGGACAAGCTTTATTATTTGGGCAAGGGCTGTATCTTTCCCTACTTTTGTTGCCTGAAATTTAAAGCTTCCTGTCTTGTTGATCGTGGCGCCGATAATCTCATCTCCTGTCTCTTTTTTTACTGGAATGCTCTCCCCGGTTATCATTGACTCATCAACTGCTGAACTGCCCTCTTTAACGATTCCATCTACCGCAATCCTTTCTCCAGGCCGTACAAGAACTAAATCTCCAACTTTTACTTCTTCAATTGGTATATCCACCTCTTTTCCATCTTTGACCACGCGTGCTGTCTTTGGCTGTAATCCCATAAGCTTTTTAATCGCTTCTGAAGTCTGCCCCTTAGCTCGTGACTCAAGGAGCCTTCCAAGGATTATAAGAACAATAATCATGGCAGAAGTATCGAAATAGACTTTGGGTTCTATCCCCCCTTTTAAAAAGAATGAAGGAAAAAGGGTTGCTACTACACTGTAGAGATAGGCGGCTGAAGTCCCTACTGCAATCAAAGTGTTCATATCTGCATTTCTATGCTTTAATGCTCCCCAGGCTCCTTTGTAAAATTGTAAACCAATCCAGAACTGAATAGGTGTAGCAAGAGCCCATAGAAAATAAAAATTGCTCAGGAAGGCAGGAACCCAGGGAAACCAGTGTGGCATACTCCCCAAAAAAATGGCACAGCCAAGAATGACACCCGCTATGAGCTTAATTTTAAGATTTCTGTACTCTTTCTCTCTGAACTGCTTTTCTACATCTTCTCTCTCCTCTGAAAGGGGAACTTCGAGTACTTTGTAGCCTGTTGATTCTATTGCGTGTTTTATTTCTTCAAGGCTTATCTCTTGAGGAAAATACTCAACTTTTGCCTTCTCCAAAGCCAGATTTACAGTAGCTTTTGCCACTCCTTTCGTCTGTACTAAGGCATTCTCAATTCTCTTGACACATGAAGCACATTTAAGACCTTGAATAGGAAATTCAAGAGAAGCTGTGCTCACATCATAGCCGCTCTTTTTTACTGACAGCACCAAATCTTCAGGTCCAATTAATTGAGGCTGGTAAAGCACGGTGGCCTGTGAGGTAGCAAAATTTACATCAGCTTTCTCAACTCCTTTTAATCCTCTCAGGCCTCGTTGAATTGTGGAAGCGCAGCTGGCGCAGCTCATCCCTGCAATAGGAATATCAATTCTTTCTGCCTTTGATGTAATGCTCCTTGTAGATGCAGGTTTCTCTTCTCCTCCTTCTTCTTCAGATCCTTCCCCTTCTTGCTCATGTCCAATGTATTTTTCAGGATTCTGATCAAACTTCTCTTTACAGGTTTTTGCACAAAAATAGTATTCTTTTCCTTTGTAAACAGAAAAAGCAGCAGCTTCATCTTTTTCTATTTCCATTCCACAAACCAAATCCTTAACCATAAAAGCCTCCTTCGAATAAAATGTTGTAGACTCTAAAGTTTATCGATAACCTTTTTCAATTTTTCTCTTACCTTTCAATATTTCCTGAATTTCTGTAAAACATCGATTACTTCGTTTATTTTTCTCTCTTTATCTTCGTTATTACTTCTTAAAAAAGAATCCCGAACACATCCTCTTAAGTGTCTGTGTAAGATATCCTCTTCCACACGCTTTATTGCGCCTATTACAGAAGAAAGTTGAGTGAGAATATCGATACAGTACCTCTTTTCTTCTATCATCTTCTGGATGCCTCTGATCTGTCCTTCTATTCTCTTTAGAGGGACAACTTCATCCAGGTGGGTTGTTGTTTGCTCTTTCACTAAAACCTCCTTTTTACTTATTCCTAACAATCCTTTTTCTGTCTTTCATTCCAAACTCTAGTATAAAAATAGCATACCCCCTTATGGTATGTCAAGCTTTTTTTAACCAATTTTTTTTCTATTTTGACTCTAAATCTATCTGGTAATCCTTTGTTTTTTCTGGTTAGTATCATTGATTTTTAGAAGCAGGACATGGCTTTTTTATCCTACAGAAGGGAAACTAATTCAATGGATAATAATTCCTCCAGTTTTAGTGTTCTCAGTCAAAAGGCAGCTATCCTAGTCCCCCAGACTCTTTTATCCTTAACCTAATCTCAATTTCCTTTTACTTTTTTCCTCTGAATGTTATTTACAAGCCTTAAATATTTGTGTTAGAATTTTTTTGACCAAATTTAACAGGAGATATGATGTCAGGTCACTCAAAATGGCATTCTATCAAGTATAAAAAGGCTGCCCAGGATGCCAAAAGAGGAAAGATCTTTACCAAAGTCATCCGGGAATTAAGCGTAGCTGCCAGATTGGGAGGCGGTGATCCTGAAACTAATTCTCGCCTTCGAAAAGCCATTGCTGAGGCAAAAATTGTAAACATGCCTGCTGATAACATCAAAAAAGCTATCATGAAAGGTACGGGTCAGCTCGAAGGAGTTAGTTACGAAGAAGCTATATATGAAGGCTATGGTCCAGGAGGTGTAGCGATATATGTTGAAGCTTTATCGGATAATAAGAATAGAACAGTCTCAGAACTAAGGTATATATTCTCCAAAAATGGAGGCAACATCGGTGAATCAGGTTGTGTAGCCTGGATGTTTAAACGTAAAGGCTACATAGTTGTTGAAAAAGCTAAGGCTTCTGAAGATGATCTTTTAGAAACCGTATTGGAAGCTGGAGCAGAAGATTTAAGGGAAGACGGGAGTAACTATGAAATTATCACTCCCCAGGAAGAATATGAAAAGGTAGTGGATGCCCTCAAGAGAAACAACATGGATATTGCAGCCTCAAATGTAGGCTACATTCCCCAAACGTATGTTAAACTCGAGGGAAAGCAGGCACAACAGCTTTTGCGGCTGATGGAAGAATTGGAAGATCACGATGATGTTCAGCAGGTATGGGCTAATTTCGACATAGCCGAAGATGAGATTGCCAAGTATTCATCCTGAAAAGTAATAAATGAGGATTCTCGGAATTGATCCCAGCATCCGCTCTACTGGATTTGGCATCATAGAATACTCTCAAAATAATTACACAGTCCTCGGCTACGGTGTCATCAAACCTTCTTCTCGTCTTCTCTTTCACCACAAAATTAATACAATCAGGAATGGAGTGGAAGAGCTTATAAATACTTATGAGCCAGATGAAGTGGCCATTGAAAATCCATTCTATGCTCAAAACATAAGAACTGCCATTACTTTAGGCCAGGTAAGAGGAGCAACCTTAGTGGCTGTTGCTTCTCACAACTGTTCTCTCTATGAATATTCTCCCCTAGAGATAAAAAAAGCTGTTACTGGCTATGGTCAAGCTGACAAAAATCAAGTAAAAACAATGGTAAGAACCCTCCTTAATATCGAGGATGAAAAAATCGAAACAGATGCTTCCGATGCTCTCGCTACTGCTTACTGCCATTTAAGTTCAAGGATGTTTCAAGAGAAAATAGAAGAATCCGAAGATAAAAAATCATGATTTCATATCTTAAAGGAAACCTCATTCAAAAATCTCCTAACCAGGTCACTCTCGATGTAGGCGGAGTCGGCTATTGTGCTTTAATTCCCCTCTCTACCTATTTTAATCTGGGAAACCTCAATGAACCAGTTGAACTCCTGATCTATACTCATCTGACTGATAACTCACTTTCCCTCTATGGATTTTACACTGATGATGAAAGGGAAATATTCATGAAATTAATCAGCATCTCTGGGATAGGTCCCAAGCTCGCTCTTAATATACTATCGGGGATAGGCCCTTCTGAACTGGAAGATGCAATTAAGAGAAGTGACGTAGCTCGAATTTCTCTTATACCCGGAATTGGAAAGAAGACAGCACTGCGCATTGCCTTAGAGCTTCAGGAAAAAATAGAAAAAAAGGGAAAAGTCCTGGCTGCACGAGACACCCAAGAAACAGAAGATTTGATATCTGCTCTGGTAAACTTAGGATTTAAAAGAAAAGAGGTGGAAAGTGTTGTTAATGAAACCATAAAAGACCTCTCTCTTGAAGCCGGTTTTGAAAACCTTCTCCGAGAAAGCTTGAGGAGGATGGCAAAACTATAAGAGTTGTACTATGCCTGCGATTTTAAGCCCAGTCAGAACTAAAGAAGATCTTCTTTTCGAAGACAGCCTCCGCCCAAGAACTTTTAATGAATTTGTGGGTCAGGAAACCATAAAAGAAAATCTTAAAATCTTCATCGAAGCTGCTAAAAAAAGAAACGAAAGCCTCGATCATGTAATCCTCTATGGTCCACCTGGACTGGGGAAAACCAGTCTGGCTTACATTGTCGCTAAAGAATTGGGCGTAGGAATTAAACCGACTTCTGGTCCAGTCATCGAACGGGCTGGAGACCTCTCAGCTATCCTTTCCAATCTCCAGGTAAAGGAAATTCTCTTTATCGATGAAATACACCGCTTGCATCCATCCATAGAAGAAATTCTGTATTCTGCAATGGAAGACTTTAGCCTGGATATAGTTATCGGACAGGGGCCTAGCGCACGAAGTCATAAATTGCAATTAAAGAAATTTACTCTGATCGGGGCAACAACTCGTGCGGGCCGAATAACTGCACCCCTGAGAGGAAGATTCGGAATTATTCACCGTCTGGATTACTACAAAGAAAAAGATTTAAAGAAAATTATAAAGAGGTCTGCAACGATCCTTAAAGTCGAGATAGATGATAAGGGTGCTGATCAGATTGCTCACCGCTCCCGTGGAACGCCCCGAGTCGCCAATAGATTATTAAGGAGAGTAAGAGATTATGCTGATGTGAAAGCTGAAGGAAAAATAACGCTGAAAGAAGCAAAAATGGCTTTAGATATGATGGAAGTCGACTCACTCGGCCTGGACGAGGTTGACAGAAAAATACTCTTAACTATCGTCGAAAACTTCAACGGGGGGCCAGTAGGGATTAATACTATTGCAGCTGCTATCGATGAAGAAAAAGACAGCATCGAATCTATATACGAGCCATTTTTAATGCGAATTGGTTTTCTTGAGCGAACATTTCGCGGCCGCAAAGTCACACCTAAAGCTTATAAACACCTGGGACTCTCCTCCCCTGCTTCCTCCCAGAGAAAACTCTTCAAAGAATAGAGTAAAAAACACGTGATTCACAACCAGCAGCAGTCTTTGATGGGTTACTGGCGTTGAGACTAAAATTCCAAGAATAATTAACAACAAAACAAACGAGACAGCCAAGAAAAGCAGCCTGTCCCCTTTTTTAGAGTATGAGCATACAATCACCGTAAAGGCAAGATTACCATTATGTTGACAGAAGACTTTGATTACGAGCTCCCCAAAAATCTCATCGCTCAAGAACCTCTCTCTGAAAGAGACCAATCGAGGATGATGGTTATCAACCGCTTAAGTGGAAAAATAACTCATACTCAATTCAGAGAATTACCCCAGTACCTCAGCAAAGGAGATGTGCTTGTCCTTAACAATACAAAGGTAATCCCGGCTAAAGCTTGGGGTAAAAAGAACGAAACTGAGGTAGAATTTCTCTTTCTCAGGGAAAGAAAAAAGGGGCTGTGGGAAGTCCTCTGCCGGCCGGCCAGGAAAGCTAAAGTAGGTGATAAATTTCTATTCGCACCTGGTTTTGAAGGTAAAATTGTAGCGTCCGAACCGGAAGGTAAACGCCTTATCCAGTTCATATCAAGTAATATCCTTCAAAAACTCAAAAAAATTGGATTTGCCCCTCTTCCCTTGTACATAAAACGCAAGAAAGATGACACACTTCTTAGAGAGCTGGACTTGGAAAGATACCAGACTGTTTTTGCACAACAGGAAGGTGCAATAGCAGCACCTACTGCTGGCCTGCATTTTACACCTCGAATCCTGGAAAAAATTAAAAAGAAGGGAGTCATTGTAACCCATATCTCCCTTGATGTTGGTCAGGCAACATTCAGGCCTGTAAGAGAGAAGAGGATTGAAAACCATACAATGCTCGACGAAAAGTACTCAATAAGTCTATTTACATCTCAGATATTAAATACAAATAAAGAAGAATCCAGGCCTGTAGTTGCTGTAGGTTCAACAGTAGTTAGAGCTCTAGAAAGCGCATTCAAGAACGGAAAAGTTCACGCTGGAAGTCGGTCCACTCGTCTTTTTATTTACCCGGGCTACGAATTTAAGGTAGTAGACTGCCTTTTAACAAATTTCCATCTCCCCAAATCGACATTATTAATGATGGCAGCTGCTTTTTCGAGCCTTGAGTTAATAAAAAAAGCTTACAAGGAGGCAATAAGAGAAAAATACAGGTTTTACAGCTACGGTGATTGTATGCTCATCCTTTAAAAGGGGACAGGCTACTTTTTTTATAAATAACAATTTTTGTCATTATACACTGGAGTTCCCCCCGAAAATTAAGCTAAAAAAGAGCTGACTTATTCTATTACTGTCAGTTACTTAGAATCACAAGTGGAATCGTAAAAAATGGCAAAATTAAAAAAAGTAGCCTGTCCCCTTTTTTAATGATATGATATTATGAAAATAAGTTTGATGAGTGATATTACCAGACGAAAATGACAGAGGAAACAAAAAGGAAAAATAACCAAGAAAAAGAAGACAAATTAGCTGATATACTTTATCCGACTACTCAGGCTAAAGCTTTCAAGATTACTTTAGTTTTCGGTTATAAACCTTCTCCACAATATAAGAAAGCTGTGGAGCTTGCCAAAAAAAATCCAACTTATAAAGAAGAAGGAAGTGACGAATGGATTCGCCACTCAGCTACCTACACTCCTGTCGAAGTGGAGGACCTTTTCAACCTCTTCAATCTTGTGCATGAATGGGATGACACAGAAGTTCTCGTAAACCACAAAAGGATTCCATATGGCCATCAATTATGGCTTCCATTGATGTGGTTCTACAGGATAAAGTAATCCTTAAGCTTTCTGACCGTGCTTCAATAATCTTAAGGCGACTATTTTTAAGAGAGAGTGAAGTCACTGTGAAAAGCTTGAACTCACTGTTTAATCCAAGAAATATCGCTGTTATTGGAGCATCGAAGGATCCTGAGAAACTCGGATATGTACTCCTTAAAAATGTCATCGATTATAAGTTTAAAGGAGCTGTTTATCCCGTCAATCCTAAGGCAGAAGTAATTCTCAATAAAAAGGCCTATCCAAATATAAGCTCCATCCCGGATACGATTGATTTAGCTCTATTAAGTATCCCGAATCACCTTGTGCTAGAAGTAGTTGAAGAATGTAAGAAAAGCAATGTAAAAGCCATTGTGATACTGTCCTCTGGGTTTGGAGAGGCCAGCGTTGAAGGAGAAAAGGCACAGGATAAAATAAGGAGTATTTGTCAATCCTCTGGTATGCGAGTATTAGGTCCTAATTGTATGGGGATTTATAACATCTCCGATAATTTAAACGGAACATATTTTTGGCAGCTGCCCCGTATTAAAGGGAATATAAGCTTTGTCTCTCAAAGTGGAGCCTACGGAGGAATTCTCTTTAATGAGATCAGGCAGAGGCGTATAGGGATATCAAAGTTTGTGAGTGTGGGAAATATGGTTGATATCAATCATACTGATGTGCTGAGGTACCTCTTAGCTGATGAGAATACTCAAACCATTGCTGTCTTTATAGAAAGCATAAAGGATGGGCGAGAATTTATGGAAGTAGCATCTGAGGTCTCCAAAGTAAAACCAATAGTTGCTTTCAAGGCCGGGAGAACCGAAGCTGGCACGAGAGCGGCCAAATCTCATACCGGTGCCATGGCTGGCCAATACGGTGTCTATAAAGCTGCTTTTAAACAGTCTGGAGTAATTCTTGCAGAGAATTCTGAAGAATTTTTTGATGTCACAATGGCTCTTTCCTCTTGGTCTCACAGCCTTCCCAAGAATAACAACCTCGCTATCCTTACCATATCTGGAGGTCCCTGTGTTGCCGCCAGCGACACCTGCGAAGAAGTTGGTCTTGGAGTTCCAAAATTCATTGAGAAAACAAGAAATGAGATCAGAAAGTACATTCCTTTTTTTGGAGCTGATTCGAACCCAGTTGATATGACCCCGCAGATGGACCCGGCAAACTATGAGGCATGCGTTGATACGGTATTTTCTCAAGATGAAATAAGCGGTGTTATTGGACTTAACGTGGGATTGGACAAAAAAGAGTTTGCTTCTTCATTCGTAAAAGCGAGTAAAAAGTACGGTAAACCCATAGTATCCTTTACTATTGATACACCAGAACTCTCTCGAATATTCTATGATAACCACATTCCAATCTACCCTACCCCGGAAAGGAGCGTCCATGCCTATAACGGCTTGGTGAGATACAGTAAATATTTAAAATCACGAAGCAAGACTTGCACGACCCGCCATAAGAAAGCCCGCGCAGTACCCCTAAAAAAAGTTGCAACAGAATCGTCTAAAATACTTAATCAATTATCCAAAAATGGTGGGAAAAATCTCACAGAATACGAATCCTCAAAAATACTCAAAGAATACGGGATTCCTGTTTGCCGAGAATTTATTGTTCGTAACATAAGGGAGGCTCTCAGCTATGCAAAGGATATCGGCTATCCAGTTGTTCTCAAAATCCATTCCAGAGAAGCTCTTCACAAATCAGAAACAGGCGGGGTGTTTGTCGGGCTAAAAAATGAAGCTGAATTAAAAAATGCATTCCAAAAACTCTTAGAAAATTTTGGGAAATCCTCAGAGTTTCTTATTCAGGAATTTATACCTCAAGGAGTCGAGCTCATAATCGGCGGAAAAAGAGATCCTATTTTCGGGCCTACTGTTCTGTTTGGATTGGGTGGAGTACTTACTGAAGTATTAAAAGACATATCGCTCAGAGTATGTCCCATAAACAAGGCAGAAGCGATGGAAATGATTAAAGAAATAAAGGGTTACTCCCTGTTGAAAGGATACAGAGAAGAAAAAGGCATTGAAATCGGAGCACTCGCAGAAGTATTAGTGAGAGTATCGGACTTTTTGCTCGGAAATCCCAATGTAAAAGAGCTAGATATTAATCCACTAATTGCTCATGAGAAAAAATTATTTTCAGTTGACTCATTAATAGTATTGACATAATGAAAAAATTAATAAGGGATAACATCAAAAAAATCCAACAATATGAACCAGGAATGCCTGTTGAAGTTCTTAAAAAAGAGCTTGAACAGACGGAAGAGATCAGCAAACTCGCTTCAAACGAGAACCCTCTAGGACCTTCACCTCTCGCCATCGATGCAATCAAAAAATCTTTAGATAATGCCAATTTATACCCTGACAATAGCTGTTACTACCTGAAAGAGAACATCGCAAAACACCTGGGTGTTCCCCCTGAAGTCCTGGGTATAGGAAACGGCACCACAGAATTAATCCTTTTGCTGGGAATTGTATTCCTGAATCCGCTAGAGACTTTAATCATGAGTGAATCCTCATTTATCATGGCTAAAGTACTTGCTCAAGTAATGGATAGCAAATTAGTAGAAATCCCGTTAAAAGAATTCCGACATGACCTTGATGCTATCTCAAGAGCTGTAGGCTCTGATACGAAGATAGTTTATCTCGACAATCCGATGAACCCGATTGGCACTATGCTGACTCAGCGAGATGTTTCAGAATTTATGAAAAAGATACCCAAGGATATTATAGTTGTATTCGACGAAGCATATTACGAATACGTAACCAATGATAATTTTCCTGACACACTTAAATTTATCCAAGAAGAAAGGAATGTAATAGTACTGCGAACTTTTTCCAAATTATATGGTTTAGCTGGCCTACGGGTAGGATACTGTATAGCTAAAGAAGAGTTCATTGAGGCAATCAAAAGAGTTAGCCCTCCTTTTTCAGTTAACAGGTTTGCCCAGATTGGAGCAGCGGCAGCTCTGAAGGATTTAGAGCATATTAAAAAAACTAAAGAAATAAATGAAGCTGGCAAGAAGTTCATGTACGAGAATTTCGAAAAGATGTCAGTGCCTTATATACCATCTGAAACAAATTTTATCACGATTGATGTAAAAACTGACGCAAGGAAAGTATTTTTAGAGCTTCAAAAAAGAAATGTGCTGGTCAGATCTCTAACAATGTACGGAAAGCCCACGTTTTTGAGGGTAACAATAGGCACTCCGGAACAAAATCAGCGATTTATTGATGCATTCAAACAAATCTACTAATAAAAAGAGTTTGTCCCAAAGTGACGGGATTAAAAGAATCGTTCGAAAAAGGCAGTTCCATTGTCATTGCGAGCGATCGAAGAGAGCGTGGCAATCTCATTGAAAACAAATAGATTAATGCTCTTCCTTAAGAGATTGCTTCATCGCTTCGCTCTTCGCAATGACAAGGCATCCCGTCACTTTGGGACAAAGCCAAATATATAGTTCAATATGGTGCATGCCAGTTAATAAAATATAATTTCTCTATTATTTATAAAATTTATAAAATAAATTGATTATTGAGCCGAATAATAGTAAATTATGGTGAAAAAAATTAAGGAAATGAAAATGTCTGAATCCTTAGAAAAGGATCCTGTTTTATTGAAATTTCTTTTAATTCTCCTTATATGTGTTTTACCACTCAGTCTTGTTGTTACGCAGGAAAAAGAAGAGGAATACGAGAAAATAGACAGCAAAGCGTGTATTGAATGCCATGAAACTGGCAAACACGGGACTCTAATCAAAGAGGATTTATCCCATTCCATCCATAAAGAGTTGGAGTGCCTCGACTGTCATATCGACAAGAACACTTCTCCTCACAAAGAGGATCCAGGTTTTGATGTGGCCTGTAAAGGGTGTAGCTCCTGCCATGAGGAAGAATCTGAGATATATCAGTTTCACGGAAGAGAAAGTACAGCTGAGTGCGAGGATATCCCTACATGTGCGGAATGTCATGGAGATCATGATGTGCTTCCGTCCTCAGTCAAACATTCCAAAACCCATCCAGCCAATCTCCCGGTCACTTGCGGCAAATGTCATGAGGACCTGAATTTAACAAAAAAATATGAAATATTGATTGATCATCCTATTGAAATCTATGAAAACAGTGTCCACGGTAAAGCCACTAGAGGCGGAATCTATGTTGCAGCGACATGTAATGACTGCCACTCAAGCAATGAGACTGCTCATAAAATTTTATCTCCTGGGAACAAAGAATCTAGCATAAACCATTTCAATATTCCTAAAACTTGTGGAAAATGTCATAAAGGTGTGGAACACGATTTCTGGGAAGGAATTCATGGTAAGTTGGCTGCCAGAGGCGAAACAGATGCGCCTGTATGTACTCATTGTCATGGGGAGCATGGTATTATTTCCCATGATGATCCACGTTCTCCCGTGTCGAAATCCAGAGTGGCGGAAATAACCTGTTCTCCCTGCCATGAATCAATAGCTTTAACCGAGAAATACGGATTGCCTACGGGACGGTTAACATCGTTCATTGATAGTTATCATGGATTGAAAAGTAAGGCAGGTGACCTTCATGTCGCAAATTGTGCTTCCTGCCATGGAGTACACAGGATTCTTCCCAGTTCGGACCCGACTTCCACCATCTATCCTGACAATCTGAAAAAGACGTGTGGAGAATGTCACCCAGGAATATCACCGACTTTAGCTGCCACTCCGATTCATGGAATTGGAGGTAAAGGGCTTCAAACCAAAGCGGCTGAAATTGTCAAGATAATTTATATTGTAGCGATCATAATCATCATCGGACTGATGGTTTTGCATTGGCTTATTGACTTGATAAAACAGATCATATTAGTGACGAAAAAGCCTCAAGTCAGAAGAATGCAAGTTGGGGAGCTCTGGCAGCATACACTATTGATGTTGAGTTTCATAGTTCTTGTTATATCTGGGTTTGCGTTAAGGTTTAGCGAATCCTGGATAGCGAAGCTCTTTTTTGGCTGGGAACGAGGTTTCGAGTTGAGGGGGACAATTCATCGTGTTGCAGCGGGCGTTCTGATATTTGTGACCATTTGGCACATCTTCTATTTATTCACTCGAAGAGGAAAATCATTCCTCAAAGATGTGATGCCCAAGATTACCGATTTCAGAGAATTTGTCCAGCGCATTTTGTACAATTTAGGCAAGTCAAAAGACAGCCCCCTTTTCAAACGATTCAGCTACATAGAAAAAGCGGAGTACTGGGCCTTAATCTGGGGCACTGCTGTTATGATCATTACAGGGCTGCTTCTTTGGTTCGATAATTATGTAGTTAAATTCCTCCCTAAAGGCTTTCTAGATGTGGCCTTGGTCATACATTACTACGAAGCTATCCTGGCGACATTGGCAGTTGGCATTTGGCATCTCTATTCGACTGTGTTTAGTCCAAGTGTCTATCCAATGAATCCCTCATGGCTTACAGGAAAGATGCCAAAAGAAATGTATGAACATGAACATCCAGAAGAGAAATTCGGGGAATAAGCGCGTTGATTTAAGTAGAAGGGACTCTGTTTTTTTGAAAATAACGGTATCCTGACCTCGCCAGGTAAACACCTGCCAGAATAGTCAACATACCCACAATCTGTAAGAAAGTTAACCTTTCAGAAATAAAAATATAGGCGAATACTGCAGTAACAATGGGAGTGATATTCCCGTAAATAGCAGTTTTCGTGTTGCCGACTTTCTTAACTGAGGCATACCAGATAACATAGGATATCACCAGGGCAAAAATTGCAGAATAGAAAAGAGCCGCCCAGGCTTTTTGAGAGATGTCAGTCAAGGGAATTTGATAGATATCTTGAGCGGCAAAGGGAATAAAAAACACAGCTCCTATGGCCATGGTAATGGCTGTGAGTTTAAGGGGAGAGATGCTCTCTAAGAGAGGTTTAGCACATACTGTATAATAAGCCCAACAGAGATTTCCTCCGAGTATCATCAAATCTCCCCTCATATAATGTAAAGAAAAACTGATAGCACCAGCACCTCTTGTAATAACCAGGTAACATCCAAAAAGGGAGATAAAAATGCCTACCCATGCTGCCCATGAAATTTTTTCATGCTTGAGAAAGGAGTTAATCAGGGCAATAAAGATAGGGGTCATAGCCATGATGATAGAAGTGTTAGAGGCAGTTGTCAGGTTGATTCCATGGATGAAGAGAATCTGAAATATAGTATTTCCGATAATGCCCATACTCAGCATCTTCCAGATTTGAGACTTAGGAAACGAGAGTACTTCTTTTCTGAAAAGAAGTACTAAAATCAATGCTAATGAGGCAAAGATTAGGCGAATAGCGTTGAATGCAAAAGGGGAAAATTCCCGGAGAGCAATCTTAATAAAAGAGAAATTAATGGCCCAGAACACGACAGCCATAAACATGAATACATCTGTGGTACCGAACTTCCTGTATTCTTCCATCTGAATGCAGCAATATAGCATAATAGAGGAAGCTAAGAAAAGGTAAAAAAGGGGTTTACATGTTCAGCTTCTGAACATTTGCTCCAAAAAACTAAGCTAACTTATTTAATATCAATATATTATAGACATTAAGTCAACAATTTTTGTTCAACTCCTGAACACTTTTTAACATCTCATTCTTTCCTCCAATTTCTC
>JBGVTE010000095.1:0-2159 GCA_041862375.1 Candidatus Aminicenantaceae bacterium | reverse complement strand
ACCAATTCCTTTCCGGTGCCGTTCTCTCCAAGGATTAAAACATTGGCATCGGTTTTGGCGACTTTTTGGATAGCAGTAAACACAGACTGCATGGCCCGGCTTCTTCCTATGAAATCATGAAAAGGCTGATCAAGGTCAGCACTCAGTTGCTTCTGTCTGGAGCGGAGGTTCTTTGCTTCTATCCGAGATTGCCTCAGATTCATGGCAGTCGAAAGAGTTGCTATAAGTCTTTCGTTCTGCCATGGCTTGAGGATGAAATCTGTAGCGCCCTCTTTAATGGCTCGAACTGCCATTGCCACGTCTCCAAAGGCAGTGATCAACACAACGATTGAAGAAGGATCAAATTCGAGAATTTTATCGAGCCAGTAGAAACCCTCCTGGCCACTGGTGGCACCTTTGGCGAAGTTCATATCTAAAAAAATGACATCGTAAGTTTCGTTTTTAAGAAGAGGAGGAAGGACGTCGGGCTTTTTTTCTGTATGGACCTGAGCAACATGCTGTTTGAGGGCTAAACGTGCAGCCTGAAGGATGTCTTCATCATCATCGATGATGAGAATTTTTCCCGTCTTTTTATTCATAAGGTCATTTCTCCATCTGTCTGTTATTCCATGAGCCAGTTTCGAAATATGTTAACATCTGGCCAATTGACATATGAGCTAACATATTAACCATAGTCGATTATATCAAAAAGTATTTGTTGAAATCATTTTTGCTTTCAGCACATTTTAATGATAACCACTGCAAAATATATGCCTATTGTTTAATTTCCTGCTTTCGTCTGGGTTTTTTTTATCATGAAATATAATTATACAATAACTGTTCGATATCGTACACCCCCTGTCTTAATAGCGAACACTTTTTTTAAAAACTTATCTCACCATCCTGCTGCTTACTCCGTAAGTATCAATAGTGGCACATTTATTGCAGAAATGATGATCTGGCACGAAAAATTCGTGATGACCTTTCAAAATTCTGAAAGTTGCTGGAAAGAGGAAAAATGAGAAAATCATCAAGCAACGAGCCCACAATGGGGATGGACCGTAAAATTGAAAAAAAGAAGTGGCCTCCCAAAAAGATAGCAGGCCTTGCAGCCGTTGGACTATTTGTCATTCTTGTGCTTTATGTTTTTCTTTTCAGACTGAGTAAATCCACTTTAAATGTAAAAACGGAGAGGCTAACTATATCGACTGTTACTAGAGGCCCTTTTCAGGAATTTATTCCTATTATGGGAAATGTTCTTCCTATAAATACATTTTATTTAAACGCTGTGGAGGGAGGAAGAGTAGAGGAGATCTATTTAGAGGCAGGAACTTTTGTTAAGGAGGGAGATGGAATCTTGAGATTAGCAAACACAAACCTCCTTCTCGACATCATGTGGAGAGAGGCTGAGTTATTCCAGCAGAGCAACAACCTGCGCAATACCCGCCTTTCCATGGAACAGTATCGATTACAACTGAACCAGGACCTTGCTGATATTGAAAATCAGCTCCAACAGCAAAAACGAACTTATGAGCGGTATAAAGAGTTGGCAAAAGATAATTTGATCTCCAAACATGAGTACGAGCTGTCCAAGGATCAGTACGAATACTTGATCAAGAGAAAAGAATTAACGATAGAAAGCCAGAAGAATGATTTAGAGTTCAGGCAGGCCCAGATTGATGCCCTGGAAGCCTCGCTGAAACGGATGCAGGATAATCTCGAAATAGTCAAGCAGAAACAGGAAAACTTGACGATAAGGGCTCCTGTTTCCGGTCATCTGACTGCACTGGATGCAGAAATCGGTCAATCGAAATCACCAGGTCAGCCCTTGGGACAGATTGATGTTTTAGAAGGATTTAGAGTGAGAGCTGCTATTGACGAGCACTACATCGCCCGTGTAGAGACAGGGAGGACAGGTGAGTTTGATTTTGCCGGCAATTCTTACGGGCTCATAGTCAAGAAAATTTACCCTGAAGTAAAAGACAGACGGTTTGAAGTTGACATGGAATTTGTTGGCAAGGGACCCGAGGAAATCACGCGGGGACAAACTCTCCATATCCGATTAGAATTGGGTGATATTTCCGAAGCTATCCTTCTTCCAAGAGGAGGATTTTACCAGACTACCGGGGGAAACTGGGCCTATGTTGTGGATGAGTCTGAAAATGTAGCCACGAAAAGAA
>JBGVTE010000094.1:0-23060 GCA_041862375.1 Candidatus Aminicenantaceae bacterium | reverse complement strand
TAACGAAATAAGCTCATCTTTCTTCTGAAGCTCTATAGTGGTTGTCCTTTTTTAATATAGAATCCTTTTTGTTTTTTATTGATTCTGCCGCTATCAAGGCTGCTCTCTCTTATGTCTGAATTGAAGTTACTCTTTAATAAAAAAGTAGCCCTCCCCTTTTTCTTGTGCTAATATGGAAAAAATGAAGATTTCAGCAGTAATCATAACCTACAATGAAGAAGAGCGGTTGGAAGGGGCCTTGAAAAGTGTGGTTGATTTGGCTGATGAAATAATAGTCGTTGACAGTTATAGTAATGATAATACCCTTAAAATTGCCAAGAACTACACCAAACGGGTCTTTCAACGGAAATGGACAAATTTTGCCGATCAGAAGAATTTTGCTAACAGTCAGGCTTCCAATTCATGGATTTTGTCCCTGGATGCAGATGAAAGGGTATCTCCTGAGCTCAGCGAAGAAATCCTTCAACTCAAAGAGAGAGAAGAACCTGATTGTTCATGCTTTTCTATCCCCCGCCGTACTTTTTATCTGGGAAAATGGATTCGTCATTCTGGGTGGTATCCTGACAGGAAATTGCGTCTCTTTCGGAAAGATGATGCCCGCTGGGAAGGAGAGTATGTTCACGAAAGCTTGATTGTTGAAGGAAAGATTAATAATTTAAAGTGCACGCTTCATCACTTTACGTATCGGAACATAGCTGATCATCTGGACCGGATCAGTAGATTTTCCGAACTTGGCGCTCAAAAATTGTACACACAAAAGAAAAAAAGCCACTTGTATCACCTCGTTATTTCCCCTTTTTTCAGGTTTGTGAAGTCTTACTTTTTGAGGCTGGGATTTTTAGACGGTTTTCCTGGAATTGTTATCTCTGTACTGAGTGGTTATGCTGTTTTTGTTCGTTATGCCAAACTGAAAGAGATATGGAAAAAAGGAGAGAGGATTGGCCCTTTTCCATATTGATGCAGGCAAAGGATGGAGAGGAGGGCAGCGACAATCTTTTTACCTGGCAAGAGAACTAAAGCGTAAGGGGTTTCCTTTTTTCTACGTTGTTCAGCCAAAAAGGCCTCTTTATCAGAAAGCTTTAGAAGCAGATCTTCCTGTTCTTCCCCTAAAAATAAGGCATGAATTTGATGTTATAGCCTCGCTCATTCTTGCCAGGACTATGAAGAAAAATCACTGTGTTCTGGTTCATTTCCATGATGCCCATTCTGTAGCTGTCGGTTCGGCCGCAGCCTCCATAGCGAAAGTTCCTATAAAGATAATCTCGAGAAGAGTCGATTTTTCCCTGAGGCAGAATGTTTTTTCCCGGTGGAAATACAGGAAGAATGTGGATGTCATTGTGGCTGTTTCTGAAGGAGTGAAAAAGGTACTCATAAGCGATGGAATAAACAGCGACTCTGTTGAAGTTATCCCCGATTGCACTGATTTTTCTCGGTTTGAGGGAACATTTTCCCCTGATTATCTCCGTAAGGAATTCTCTTTTGATCCGGATGATTATTTAGTGGGAATCGTAGCCCATCTTGCTGGTCATAAAGGTCACAAGTATTTAATTTCTGCGGCAAAATTTCTAAAAGAGCATACAGACAAGGTAAAGATACTCATCGTGGGCGAAGGTTCTCTGGAGCAAGATTTGAAAAGGCAAGCGAGAGAACTGATGGTGGAAGATATCGTCCACTTTTTGGGTTTTCGAGAAGATGTCCCCCAGATCCTCCACTCTCTTGACCTTTTTGTTCTCTCTTCATATCTTGAAGGCTTTGGTAGCTCTATCCTGGATGCCATGGCCTGCCGCCTTCCTGTTGTAGCCACAAGGACTGGAGGAATTCCTGAAGTCGTCATTAATGAGGAGACAGGACTCCTGGTTCCGACTCGCGATCCTCTTTCCTTAGCCAAGGCGATTCTGAGGGTTTACAGAGACAGGGAATTAGCCACTAGGCTCGCACAAAGAGGATACGAGTTTGTCCGTCAGAAATTCTCAACTCGGGTAATAGCTGAGAATGTTATTAACCTCTATGAGAAGTTAGCTGCAGAGAAGGGTGTCGAACTTTATACCTAAAAAATAATTTTCGAGTAGCACTTCCTGAAGTTATATGATATAAAATGTGATTCTGACCAATAAATGGGGATTATTCTATTTTATATAGTAAAGTACGGCAATAAAAAAGTAAGGCCTTATTTTTATTATCATCTATATCAGATTTAAAAAAAAGCCGTCCCCATTAAATGAGGTTGTATTATGGATAAAGATAGCTTACTTAACGAACTCATAGAGGTTTATAGAGAAAAGCACTCCAAGTCCGAAGCTTATTACAGCAAGGCTTGCCAGTACCAAGTCAGTGGGGGAAGCCATAACCTGCGCCTGTTCGATCCTTTCCCTTTTTATGATGATCAATGTCTGGGCTCAAAGGTCCTAGATGTAGACGGGAATACTTATGTAGATTTTTGGCAGGGACATTTTGCCAATGTTCTCGGACACAATCCCAAGATAGTTATTGACGCTTTGGTTGATTACTATAAGAAAGGACTGGGGCTGACGACGGGATTTCCCGGATTGTTTCAGAGAGAATTGGCCGAGATAATCCTCGATCGAGTCAAAGCAGATAAGATTCGATTCGTCACATCCGGCACTTTGGCCACGATGTATGCAATCATGCTGGCCATAGCATACACAAAGAGGGAAGTGGTGCTGAAAGTAGGAGGGGGGTGGCACGGAGCTAATCCCTATGTTTTAAAGGGAATCACAACCTATGAACAGGGCTTGAATCAGGTAGAATCTGCCGGGCTCCCTTTAGGAATGGATTCCCAGATTTTAGTCACCAAATTGAATGATAAAGAGGAACTCAAGGAAAAGTTCAGAGAATACGGGGAAAGAATTGCCTGTTTCATTATAGAGCCTTTTGTCGGGGCAGGAGGATTTATCTTCTCAGACAGAGAATTTCTCAAAGCTGCAAGAGAATTGACTCAAGAGTACAATTCCCTCTTGATATTTGATGAGGTTGTTTCAGGTTTTCGATTTCATGCTGGGGGGGTGCAATCCCTCTATGGAATCAAGCCTGATCTCTCAATTTTTGGAAAGGCAGTGGGAGGAGGAATGCCTGTGAGCGCTGTAACAGGCAGAAATGAGATCATGGCGCTCTGTGGCCCTGGGGCTAATCAAGCGGAGAAAGTAAAGTTCGAGGGAGGAACATTTTCAGCTCATCCCTCATCGATGTTAGCAGGATTAACGTATCTCAAGTTTCTTGTGGAGCACGAAAAGGAAATTTATCCGAGGATAGGGGAGTTGGGGTCAAAAGTTCGGAAGGGTGTAGAGGAAATCTTTTTAACCTACGGTTTTAATGTAAAATGTACAGGGGATGAGAATTCCGTAGTTGAGGAGAGTTCTGTCGTTGGAGTACATTTCCTCAAAAAGAAAACGGACCGAATCACTTCTCCTGATCAACTGTGGAATCCAGAGATGTGTGATTTCGAACTCAGAGAAAAATTATTCAAATTAGCAATGCTCAATGAAGGTTTTAACATCTTTCACGGTTTTGGGGCGATATCCACGGCCCATTCTGATGAAGAAATTCAAGCTTCTCTTGATGCAATTGAGAGAATAGCCAAGAAATGGAGTCAGGGATAATAATTTATTGTCATTGTGAGCCCGCCAAGGGCGGAGCATTCTCTTAGAAAAAAGGCTGAGATTGCTTCTTCGCTTCGTTCATCGCAATGACAATCTTGTGATGATATTGTGCAGTCTCTTTTGAACAAGGCAGGGAATATTATTCACTCCTTGGAAATAGGTTGAAAAGAATGAAGATAGAAAGAATAGAACTTCTCCTTTTAAAACTTCCCTATGTCCATTTTTTTGAAACAAGCTTTGGCCGCCAGGAAGACCGCAGTTTCATCATTGTTAAAGTCTTTGCTGAGGGTATTTGCGGCTACGGAGAAGTTGTCGCAGATGAGAGCCCTCTCTACAGCTATGAGACTACTTCAACAGCCTGGCACATTATAAGAGATTATTTAATTCCCCTCACTTTTAAAAAATTAATATCCAATCCTCGCAATTTTTACGATGAAGCCGGAAAATTTCGAGGACATCCTATGGCCAAGGCGGGAGTTGAGCTTGCTCTGTGGGATTTAAAGGCCAAGATGGAGGAAAAACCTCTCTGGAAGCTCTACAACGGTGTAAGAGATGAGATCCCCTCTGGTGTAAGTCTGGGCATTCAGGATTCAATCCCAGAGCTTTTAGGGAGAATAAAGGCTTTTATCGAGGAGGGATACCAGAGAATAAAGATCAAAATCAAGCCGGGCTGGGATGTTGAAGTTTTATACGAAGTACGAAAGAAGTTTCCTCACATTAAACTCCAAGTTGACGCTAATGGCGCCTATACTCTTGAAGCTAAAGAAACTTTGAAAAAGCTCGATGAGTTTAATCTGCTGATGCTCGAACAGCCTTTTCCTCCTTATGACCTTTGGGATCACAGTAAACTGCAGAAAGAGATAAAAACGCCTCTCTGTCTCGATGAGAGTATTCTCTCGACTGAATCTGCACGCAAAGCTTATGAAATGGGAAGTTGCCGGATATTAAACATAAAAGTGGGGAGAGTTGGCGGTATAGTTGAAGCTATTCAAATTCACGATTTCTGTGCAGAAAAAGGAATTCCTGTATGGTGTGGAGGGATGCTTGAATCAGGGATAGGACGGGCGCATAATATTCATCTAGCTACCCTTCCGAATTTCAAGTTCCCCAATGACCTCTCTGCCAGCAAACGGTACTATTCAGAAGACCTGATAGAGCCTCCTGTGGAGATAACAAATAAGGGTACGATTAAAGTGCCTGATTTGCCTGGAATAGGCGTTTCACCCCAGGAAGATAGAATAAAAAGGAACACTCTGAAGCGTGAGGTATTTCTGGAATAAACTTTGAACCTTTTACCGAAGAATTACGTATGTAATAGTAAACTATGAAAAAGCTTGGAAGCATCTCATTTTCGCTGAGGGGGGCAGGCATTGCTAGCCATACGAGGAAAGGGCTTCATTGTCTCTCCTGGGCATAAATTGATGTTAAAGCCTCACCCCGGCAGATAGAAAATGGTCGGCTGGAATGCGGATGAAAAACGAGAGGGTAAGACTCGAAAACATTTTCCCTTTTCGGAATGTACGAGTCCTTCCCCATCAAGATAAAATTTAATAAAGGAGGTAGAACAATGAGAAGAAAATTGTTTTCAGCCTTAGCAGTAAGTTTAGTGATCTTTTTGATTACTCAAGGTTTGTCCCTCGCCCAAGAAAAGCCAAAAACTAAAGTAAAACAGGAAAATCCTGTCTCCATGCTCACTGAAGGTATGACTAAACAATTAACCAACAGCCTTCATGTTAAAAATGTTGTGGGTGAACCTGTTAAAGTTGGCAAGGTAACCATCATTCCTATCATAATGATTGATATCGGTTTTGGTGGCGGCGGGGGAGGTCCTGGAGGAGGCCCAGGAGGCCACGGCTTCGGGATGAGTGGAGAAGCAAAGCCCCTTGGATTTGTCATCATCACAAAGAAAGAAACAAAATTTGTAAGTGTGGGAAAGGTTCCCAGGAAGTGAGGAGGAAGCTATGAAGACGAAACAATACGTTATTATTTCTTTGGCTGTCCTTTTAATTTCTTCAGGTTCTCTGTGGGCGCAAGCGAAATCTCCTGTCGATGAGGCGTTTATAAGTTTTGAGAAGATGATGTCTATCATCAAGGTAAGTTCAGTAATCGGAAAGCCTCTTCAAGTGGGAGATACCGTTATTGTCCCCTTCTCCAAAATTTCATTTGGGCTTGGTGCTGGAGGAATTATGATGGGTTACGGAGGAGGTATGGGAGGAAAAGCCGTACCTTTAGGCATTCTAATCATTGATGGAGATGAGGTAAAAGTTGAGCTTTTTCCCTTAGAAGAAAAGAAGCCTTCTTTCTTCCAACAAATGCTTCCTACTCTACTTAAAATGCTTCCTCAAATAATGGGAAATAAATCTCCGTTCGCTCCTAAGCCACCTCCAACACCTGAAAAAACAAAAGTTAAACCTGGGGAGGAAGGCAAAGAAGGATCATTACAAGATGTAAAGAAGCTGTTCAATGAAAAAAAGTATGAAGAGGCTCTTGGAGTCGTCGATTCCCTCATTGCCAAAGATCCGAATGATGCTGATCTCCACGCCTGGAAGGGAAACATCATGGGCAGTCTTGCCCAGGGTAGTCCGGTTAATATGATGAAGTTCGGCATGGGAGCCATGCAAGAATACGAGAAAGCTCTTGAATTAGACCCTAAAAATGTGATGGCTCATTTCGGTAGAGGAGTAGGGCGCTTGATGGCACCTGAAGGATTCGGCGGAGACGTGAATGGTGCGATTGAAGATTTAGAATTTGCTTGCTCAAAGGGTGGCTTTGCTGACTCTTATTATTATCTCGGTGTTGCTTACAAGAAAAAAGGCAACTTAAATAAAGCAAAAGAAGCATTCAAGAAAGCCCTTGAATTAAAGCCTGATTACAAGGATGCTGCTAAGGAACTGGCAGAATTAAAGTAAAAAAAAAGTAAAAGAAAGAAAAAAAGTAAAAGAAAATAAAAAGGGGACGGTTCTATTTTCTTGTTAGCCTACTTTCGCTCCTTCATTTAGAAAATATCTTTGACTTAAAATGGCAGAAAATAGAATCCGTCCTTTTTTTCTTGATTATATACTTTATTATTTCTATAATAATAATAGGAACATTATATTATCGATTAATGCGTAATGTAGATAGATTTTAAGCTATTGTTTATAATATAAAAAAAGGCAAATTTCCCACTTCTAAAGGAGAGATAAAATGGCAAGATTACGAAAAAAAGACAGGGCATGGCTGGAGGAGAAATTTGGCTCAAGAGTAAATTTTAATCCTACTGAAAGGCTTCTCTACAGTCATGATATTGCAGCTATGCCCAGTCTTTTTAAACCGCTTGTTGGAAATACGATTCCAGATGTTGTTGTCCAGCCCGATAATGAAGAGGAATTAGTGGAATTAGTCCGCTGGGCTAAGAAGAAAAAAATAGCTCTGGTGCCTCGTGGAAAAGGATCTTCAGGATACGGAGGAGTTATACCTACGAGAAAGGGGATTGTTGTTGATTTCTACAGGATGAAAGATGTTGTTTCCGTAGATACAAAAGAGGAAATAGTGACAGTGGAGCCTGGCATTACCTGGGAGCAGTTGGATAGGAGTCTTAAGAGCAAAGGTTTGACTGTTCGCCTGTATCCCACGAGCTATCCTTCTTCATCTGCAGGAGGCTGGTTAGCTCAGGGTGGAGCGGGAATTGGCTCTTACCAATACGGCTGGTTTTCTGACAATGTCGTCAGTGCCCGAGCAGTCCTCCCTGATGGAGAGGTTAAAGAGTTCTCCGGAAAAGAATTGGAGCTCGTAGCGGATGCAGAAGGAATAACAGGATTAATCAGTCAGATTACCCTTCGAGTTCAAAAATTGTCAGAGACAGGTGTTGTTGCCATTGCCTGTCCTGATGCCTTTAAATTGACTGAAGTCTTTCAGGAATTTATTGAGCAGGATCTTCCTATCTGGTCAGTAATTTTTATTAATCCTCGTATGGCAGAGATGAAGAACCGTTCTCCTGTTCTTACGCATCATGGACGACCTGTGGAGCGTAGGGTGATCCTGCCTGCTGCTTACATCGCCGTTCTTGCTTTTCAAGAGGCAGACCGAGATATAATCTTGAATAAGCTTCCTTCTATTATTGATGGATGCCAAGGTGAAATCCTCAGTCAGGAAATCGCTGAGCATGAATGGGAAAACCGGTTTAAGCTCATGGTAGTCAAGAGACTCGGGCCCTCATTAGTTCCTGTTGAAATCGTTGTTCCTCTGGACAAACTAGGCGCAGTGATGGAAGGAATTGAGCATAAGGTAAACCAGCCCGTAGTCAAGGAAGGTGTAATCATAAAGAAGGGCAAGGAAGGAAAGCCAGAAGCTGTCATCCTTGGCTTTATTCCGAGTGACCAGAGGAAGTTCTCTTACAATTTTGTCTTTGGCCTGGTACTCACTATCATCAAGATCGCAGAGAAGTACGGCGGCCGGCCGTATTCTACTGGCCTCTATTTCACCGGTAAAATAGAAGAGATAATGGGGAAGAGCCGGACGGATCGGCTCAGAGATTTTAAAAAGAAAATCGATGCCAGGAACATATTAAATCCTGATAAAGTTATCGGAAGAAAGGCTATCGGGAGAGTAGTTGGCCTGGCCAATATTTTTGAGCCTCTGGTAAGGCCCTTTGGAAATAATATTGTCACTCAAGTCGGCGAGCGCTTTAAGGAGCCCATTCGGGGAATTCCTTCTGATGTTGCCTGGTATGCCTACGCCTGCTCCCAGTGCGGTTACTGCTTGGATGAATGTGATCAGTTTTACGGTCGGGGTTGGGAAAGCCAATCCCCGCGGGGGAAGTGGTTCTGGCTTCGGGAATTCATGGAAGGGCGTGCAGAATGGAATCAGTTCATGGTGGATGCAATTCTGGCCTGCACAACTTGCGAATTCTGTAACCTTCGTTGTTCAGCCCACTTGCCAATCGAACCCGCCTGGATGAAGCTTAGAGGCAGATTGGTCGATGAAGATAAACAAATGACCTTTCCTCCCTTTGAGATCATGGCTGCAGCTCTTCAATCACAGGGAAACATCTGGGCAGGCTACCGAAAAGATAGGACAGCCTGGTTCCCCAAAGAGTTGTGGTCTAAGCACGGACCCGAGGTCAAGAGCAAAAATATGTATTTTGCCGGTTGTACTGCTTCTTATATCAAAGATGATATCGGAAAAGCTTCCGTGACCCTTCTGGATGAGGCAGGGATTGATTTTACCTATCTTGGAGAAGTTGAAAACTGCTGTGGAACACCGATGCTCGTTGCAGGAAAGTGGGATGTCTTTGAGCAGATCATGAGAAAAAATATAAATTCGGTTAAAGAGAGAGGCGCTGATACGGTGATAACTTCCTGCCCTGCCTGTGATCTGATGTGGCGCAATTATTATCCCCAGTGGGCAGAGAAACTAGGCATTGAATACAACATAAAAACTAAGCATTACAGCGAGGTAGTTTCGCAGAAAATCAGGAGCGGAGAATTTAAGTTTACCAGGCCCATCAATAAAAAAGTCACCTGGCACGATTCCTGCCACATCGGTCGTTCTTCTGGAGTATATGATCCACCGCGAGAATTGATTAAAGCCATCCCAGGAATTGAGTACGAAGAGATGGAACATAACCGTCAAGAAGGCCAGTGCTGCGGGAGCGTTTTGACTCTGATTAAAGAACCCCAAGTAGCCCATGATGTTGGAAAGATGCGATTGGATGAAGCAGAGTCAATAAATGCAGATGCTGTTTTGGCTCTCTGTCCTTGCTGTGAATTTCAGTTCTTGGTGACCAAAGATAAAAAGAACCTTCCTTTAGAGATTCATGACCTGGCAGCTTTCGCTTGTCGTGCTTTGGGCAAGGATTTTAAAGACCCGAGTCCTGAGGTAGCTAAGCAGTGGGCTGTCTTTGAAAAGATGATTCCTATGATGACACCGGAGGGATTTGCTGGATTGATGTCGACCATGTGGCCGGAGCTTCTTGATGCCATGCCTCTCGGAATGGGAAAAATGATGAGGGTTGTCGGAAAGTTGGGCTTTATTGGTGGTGCTGCTTTTGCTTTGATGAAACCTATATTCCCCGTGCTTTTTCCCAAACTTCTCCCTGGAATGATGCCTAAAGTGATGCCGACCATGCTGGATCGAGTAGCCAAGATTGTTCCCATGCCTGACTACATGGTTGAGCAGATGCCCGATTTGATGCCTAAGGTGATGGATAATTTAATGCCAAAAATGCTTCCCTATGTTGTACCTCTAGTTGTTCCCAGCATGATTGCCTTCCTCCGAGGTCGCACCTAACATAATAAGAAGGCTCTTCAGTTTACTTGTTCCTGTCGTTGTTAGCCCAAGTAGGGAGCACGAACATTCCATGGAAAAAATCGAGATTGCTTCTTCACTTTGTTCATCGCAATGACAATTTATAGTATGAGATTGCGGAGCCTTTTTCGAACGAAGAGAGGAATCTCATGCTTCTCGCAATAACATTTTTTTAGCAAAAAAAGGGACAAAAAAAGGAACTGTTCTCATTGTAGAATTGGGGACGGTTCAATTTATGTAATCCATAAAATGATAACCGTCCCCAAAATTGGTTTATTTGGCTTTCCGGATAAGGATATTTCCATGAAATGTTTTAAACTGGATTTCCTGACCTCCTCCGTTAATGGTTCCGTAGATTGATTTGTCGAAGGCAATTCGGTATTTTCCCCCTTCTTTTCGTTTATCTTTCTCTTGCTTTTGAGGAGACTGCGTCAGGCTGATTTCATAATCACTGTAGATATCACCGAGTTCGGAATGTATTTTGACATTTGCCTTGAGGTCTTGTGGGAAAGTTACATCGATATCTCCATTCCAGTTGCTGAAGGACATTGGTTTTTCAGGATCAATCTTGTTGAAGGTGACAAGGATAGCCCCGTTGAAGGTGTGGGCGACTACGGCTCCGGATATATTAGTGAGGGTAAGCTTTCCATTATGATGGTTTACCTCAATCTCTCCTGTAATATTTTCCACTGTGATGTCCCCGTTGTTGTGGCTGCTCAGTTCGAGGGAAGTATTGAACGGAACTTGAATAGTGAGGTCAACAGTGTTCTTCATCGATGCTGTACTCACCTCCATAACATTCTCTTTTTCTTCTATCGTTAAGCCCGTGATTGGAATTCCTATAATCCGCTTCATGCCTTTAACCTGCTCGCTAACTTCCTTTTCCTTGGAGAGTAATTGTCCCCGGACTCGCGCTTCGACGATTACTTCTTTACCATTGTAACCTTTTACGGTTATTGCGCCGTTGTGAACGCTGGCTTCAATCATCCCGGGTTTAGATGGGTCGCTGAAGGGTACAGCCGCACGGTCAACCTTCTTATCCTGAGCATAAAGCACAGTTACTGCAAAAAGAAGCAATATGACACATGCAAAAATTTTAAATTTATTCATTTTTATCCTCCTTAACTCCGTTATTTTCTTTTTGATATAAAAATGTCTCCGTTAAATGTATCGAGCTTTATTTCGGCCCCGCCTTTTCCAACGCGGACTCCGAAAAAACGACTGCTCTTGTAAATATATTTTCCCTTGAAGCGTTTGTGGATTGGGGGTGATGCGGGAAGGTGTGTCACCGAAAAATCAGAGTAGACATCCCCGTTAAATGTTTTAAGACGGAGGTCAGCAGAGAGGTTCTTGAGGAAAGAAGTTTTTAAAGTTCCGTTTACAGTACGGAAAGAGCATTCGGATTCAGGATTCTTGCTGAATATTACAGTAACCTTGCCGTTTACTGTATGAGCTTTCCCGGAGCCTCCAATCTCTCTCATTTCAATCTCCCCGTTGACATTCCTAACCTCGAAGTCTCCTTCGACATTTTCAACTCTGATTGCTCCCTTATTAACAGTTCTAAGGTAAAGACTCGTTTTGTGTGGCACCTTGAGTTTGAAGTCGAAGTTGACTTCATATCCTGGATTGCGCCAATTCCTTGATTTTTTGCTTTTACAATCACATCGGAAGGGACCGTCTACGTAGATGTCGATGGTATTGCCCTCTTCAGTTATATCAAGTTTTACTTCTTCACGGGCTTTTTGGATTATTTCCTTGGAACGTCCCTTAATGGTCTTGTGAACAAGAAGTTTTACCTCTTGGCCGTTGTACCCCATCACGTCGATCGAGCCAAAAATGTTATCAATCTTGACTTCTTTTGGCTTGGATGGGTCTTGAAACTTTAAAGTTTTTTGGATGTCCTCTTTTTCTTCAACATGAAGACCGTACAAACTGAGGGAAATAACCAGCAGGCATATCCCTAATAAAGTTAAATTATTTCTTTTACCATTCATGTTACAA
Organism: Candidatus Aminicenantaceae bacterium; assembly: GCA_041862375.1. GTDB lineage: Bacteria > Acidobacteriota > Aminicenantia > Aminicenantales > Aminicenantaceae > WVZL01. The sequence continues at coordinate 11,154 of JBGVTE010000094.1, read as the reverse complement.
GTCATGGCTGAATCCTTTAGCTGAGCTGTTGAATGCCTAACTCGACCCGTTGTTTTACATCTGGATTAAGCTTCTCGTCTTTTATAAGCTGTCTGAGGGCATCGATGGCCTGTCTTTCTCGAATTTCTAAAATGAGGTCAATCAGAGCAACTTGAACTAACGGAGAAGTTTGTTGTGAGAGAGACTGAATAAGCCCTTGCCTTACCATTGGATGATCACGAAATAGATAGAGAGCATCTATGGTTGCAAGCCGTACATTGATATTCTGGTCGCTGTTCAAGGTTCGAAGCAGTGTCCTCAGTGTTTCATCATTAGGCTGTTCCACTCGAGAACTCCAGCTTACTCCTTTGAGCCGCTGGCTCGGCGACTGCTGATTAAGGAGAGAAACAGCTGCGAGCTGGCGCATAGAATCCACTTCCTGGCGAAGATGAGCAATTTCAGCGTTACTTTGCCCGCCTGAAGTAAGAAAATAACCAAATGCCAAACCCACTACCAAAAGCATGACAGCAAGAGTAAATTGGAAAGCAGGTCGCCTCGGCCACCATCGTTCAAGCCAGTCCCCGAAGAGATTTGAAAAACGGAGCTTTGTTTTTTCTTTCTCGAGTCCCTGCTTGTATGCTTCGAGCATGGCATAAAAGCGTGAACGTAAGGCTTTACTGGGTTCCTCTTCAGGGAGAACTCCAAGTTTGGTCCAGATTGCACTTAAGCTTTCCAACTCCTCCCTGCATGATGTGCAGGTGGCGATATGCTTCTGGACTTCGACCTTAGCAGTTTGGGCTATGTCTCCGATCAGAAAATCCGGGAATGTTTCTTTTATCTGTTTACATCTCATTATGCTATCCCTCCCGAGATTTCTAAGTAAATTTTTCCTAATTCTCTAGTCGCCCTGTGGACATAAGCTTTTACTGTTCCTGTATTGCATCCGAGTAGCTCGGCAATTTCCTTGTACTTCAGGTTCTGAAAACGACTGAGCACCAATACTTCCCGTTTTCTAAAGGGGAGCTTGGCCAGGGCTTTGCGCATCAGGGTAACAACTTCTCCACGTTCTAAGTGTTCTGTGGGAGTCGGACTTTCACTCACAGCTTTCTCGAATTGGTCATCCAGAGGTACTTCTTCCCTCTTCTTTCTTAAATAATCAACATGGGTGTTCCGGGCTATTTGATACATCCAGATTGTGAATTTACCCTTACTCTGGAAAGTGGAGCGGTATTTCAGCATTCGAAAAAAAACATCTTGTACCAAATCTTCGCTTACACTGCGGTTTCCCGTAAGCCGAAGGAGAAAGTTGAAGAGAGCTACATTGTGCCGTTCAAAGAGCACTGCGAGTTTTTCCACTTTTCCATTCCTTACTTCTTCCATCAGTTGGTTATCGCTCGTAGAATTCAACGCTTTTGTTCCTCGTTTATGAATCGTTCATATATAAAGACTTAAAATTTTAAAAAAGGTTACACTGCGGTCAGGATTTCGTAAGTTTAATAATATGTAGTAAAGATACAGAATCGGTATAAGAAATTAAAGTTTAGTAAAGTTATCCAAGTTATGAAAGCCTGACCCCTACCTTTCGGAGACCACGTATTTTTCCCATTCAAAGAGAGCAGGTCTTAAATCGTAATGTGCCAGGGCATCTGCGGTCTGGGGAGAGGTTGTCTTCAGCCACAATCCTATCGAATCAATCTTATCTTTGCTTATTTCGACCATGGAAACAACAAGTGTTGAAATTTCTGTACTTATGAAACGATTCAGTTTCTGCGAAGGGAACAAGAAGTCTGTCATCTTGGAGTTTGGGTTGAGGAAGGCAAGAGGCTCTACTCCATATGTTTTGAAAGCTTCCTCCCAGAGTTTAAGTGAGTAACCATAGTGAGTACAGTTGAGGCTTACGTACAGAAGAGGGTGTGCGCTTGGAATTTTCTGGAGAGCTTCGTCAACATAGGCTAAAATCAACATTTCTGTTTCCTCGCTTTCATAGCCCCTTTCAATATAGTTAACTAATTCAGGGCAAGCCTGAAGAATAATTCTTTCAGAGGAAAATCCTTTCTTCATAAGATTTTTCCTGTGAGTATCTTCGCTTACTGTTGTCTGGGTGGCAAAGATAATGACTCTTGCATCAGGGGAAGCTTTGAGATGGTGAGCGATGAGCTCGACTCCTGGATCGACAATTCCTGCTACTGGAATAGCTGTCTCTGTTGAGAAGGCTGTGTCATTGTAAAGTGTCGAAAGAGTGTTGCAGCCAATCAGTATCAAGTCTGGATGAAAATTTTTCTTCAGGCTCCTGAGGGCGCTGTTGAATACATGGATTTTCTCTGTACGCGATTTTAAGCTGTTGTAGCCGCCTTCGTTTGAAAAAAGGGCATTAAAAAAAATAAAATTAACTTTGCTGAAGATTTTGGATTCTCTCATTCTCTTCACTGCATCAGCCATGACTGATAGCCCGCCAAGCCCTGAGTCAGTAACAGCAATAGTAACTTCGCTTTTCTTGAAAAAGTTTTCAAGGCTCTCATTTTCTGAAAGCGATGTTTTTTTCTTTGCACAGGAAAAAAATATCTCAGTTACGAGAACTAGAATAAAAATAATTTTAGTCCCGTGTTTCATGTGTAATTTCCTATGAAATTTTTTATGACTTTCAATTATTATAAAGTTTCATGATTAGAATAAGGAAGGCAAAAAATGGCTTCTGTCATTGAATAAGTACATATTATCCTGTAACTTTGGGGAAATTCTGATATTTAATGTCTAAGTGAATATACCATTGAGATATATGAGAGTCAAACCTCTCCTCGCTGGGGTCAGGCTTTCATAACTTTTATAATTTAAAAACCTCTGCTTTCCTTCATACGACCTTCTTCACCGCATATTCCCTCGCTTGTTTATCATGGGAAAAAGTTGTTTCCCCTCTCTGTTCGTTCAGATACATTAGTGACACTTTGACTCAATTGCTTACTATGTTATAGAATTTTGTTGAGATTCCTTTAAGAAAAAGAGGAGGTTGAGATGAGCAGAATTTTTAAAAAAGCATATCGCTTCCCTTACGGAGCTCTTATTATCTTAGTTTGTCTGGCGGCGTCTCTTGTTTTTAGCCAGGAAAAAAGGCCCTTTACTCCGGAAGATTTGTTGAATCTTAAAAGGCTTTCTGATCCTCAGATCTCACCAACTGGAGATTGGGTTTCGTTTGTGGTGACAAAGTTCGAAGAAAACCAAAAGACAAATTCTGAAATCTGGATTGTTTCAAGGGACGGGCGGACTCTTAAACAAATAACAGTAAATCCTGGTCCTGACCAGGCTCCCCGCTGGTCTTCGGATGGAAAGACAGTAGCGTTTCTTTCCAGGAGGGATAAAGATGAGAATTCCCAGATCTATTTTTATTCTTTAAAAGATGGAGAAGTGGAAAAGGTGACGGATGAGAAAAGCAGCATCAGTGATCTGAAATGGTCGCCTGACAGCAAAATGATTGCTTTTCTGATGAGGGATCCCCGATCAAAGGAGGAAATCGAACGCCGGAAAAGAGGAAATGATGCTTTTATCGTTGACCAGGATTACAAGCATACTCGACTCTGGATTTTGGATATTGATAGAAAAAAAACCGGATTACTGACTAACCAGGATATGACAATCTGGAATTTCAACTGGTCGCCAGACAGTAAAAAAATTATTGTTCTTGCTTCCCCTATCCCCACAGCAGAAGGAAATGAGTACCAGAGCCACTTAGGTCTGATACACGTGCAAAGCGGGGAAGAGATCATTCTTTGCAGAAAAACCAATGCTCAGGCATCTCCTTCTTTTTCTTTTGATGGAAAATGGATTGCCTACATGGGACCAGTGGGTACATTTAAGGAACGTGGAATCGTAAGAGTAATTCCTTCTGATGGGGGAGAACCTGTTGAATTACTCAAAAATTATGACGGCAATGTCTGGGATGTAACCTGGCATCCGAGAAATAATACACTTCTTGCGGCTGTAGCTCGAGGAACACGTTGCGCTTTGCTTGCCGTAAACCTCAAGGAGGAGATTCGGACACTTTTTGACATGGATCATTCGATTATTCCTTACTGGGGGAATTATTTATCTGTCAGTTCTGACGGCAATTATGTTGCCTATCTTAATGAAAAGACAGACAGCCCGGGAGAGACCTGGATTTCAAACTTAGACGGTACATTTACAAAGAAGCTGACGAGCATTAACAGTTATTTAAAAGAGGTGAAACTAGGAAAGATTGAAGCAGTCAGATGGCAGAACCCCAAAGACTCATCTGATGTTGAAGGAGTAGTTGTTAAGCCTGTGAATTTCGACCTGGACAAGCGTTTTCCCCTGATCGTCTGGCTTCATGGAGGCCCTGCTTATAACTGGGGCCTGGGGATTCAAGTTAGTAACTGGGCACAGCTTTTTGCCTCTCAGGGATACATGGTTTTTCTCCCTAATTTCAGAGGAAGCTCAGGGTATGGCATGGCGTGGATGATGGCCAATGTCCAAAACTGGGGAGAAGGACCAATGAGTGATGTAATGAGCGGAGTTGATCATTTAATAGAGAAAGGCTGGGTGGATAAGGATAGATTATTCGTTGGAGGAGGGAGCTACGGAGGATATCTTACATCCTGGATAATTACTCATACTGACAGATTCAAGGCTGCCTTTGTAAGGGCGGGAGTGTCTGATATAATTACAGAATACGCACTTACCGATGAACCGTCTTTTCTTATCGGGTATTTTAAAAGCTCTCCCTATGAGAATCCAGAAATCTACCGAAAAAACTCCCCCCTTACCTATGCTTCTCAGGTAAAAACTCCAGTTCTTATCGTTCATGGAGAAAAAGATTTACGCGTTCCTGTCTCTCAGGCTTATCAATTCTACTCTGCCTTAAAGCATTTTGGAGCTAAGGCCACATTGGTAATTTACCCGCGTGAATATCACGGAACAAGAGAATATGTCCACCAGATAGACTTAATGAACCGAGTCCTTAACTGGTTTAAATAAAGGGGACAGGCTGCTTTTTTAAAATATGACAAAAAATGTCACTACGCTTCTCGGAGAAAATGGAAATATTCTTCAGAAGGAAGCGAAAAAGGGACTGAGCTGTTTTTTAGAAAAGAGGCACAGCTATACGCAACTCTGTATAATGATAAAAATTGTTAATTATAAAAAAAGTAGCCTGTCCCCTTTTCTTGTTTTGACATCTCGTTGGTTTAATGATATGAAGTTAGAATAATGTGATTAAGAAGAAGGGGAGAAAATGGCATGTTTGCGCGCTTAACAATAATTCAAGTCAGAATCGACAAGATAGATGAAGCCACGAAACTCTACGGGGAGAGTGTGGTTCCAGCAGCAAAGGGGCAGAAAGGTTTTAAAGGGACCAATCTCTTGGTTGACCGTAAGACAGGAAAAGGCATTGCCGTCACACTTTGGGAAACTGAAGAGGATGCTATTGCTAATGAAGAAAATCGCTACTACCAGGAACAGGTATCTAAGTTTATACCATACTTTACAGCACCAGTTATTCGCGAAGGATATGATGTTGCTATCCAAGCCTGAACGAATACACATTTGTACCTTTTAGTTTCAAGCTGACAATTTTGGTATCCACTGTATCATATCCGTTATAAATAATTTCTGAGCAAAATCCCAGGCTTCTCGAAATTGGGGGGAATAGATAAAGAATTATTGCATTTTAGGAATTTAAATGAGAATTGTTATCGAGTTGTATGCTGCGAGTCCGAAAAGGACAACAGCCAGTCCAATGAGAATTTTTCTGAAGGTTTTTGGCTTGAAGAGATGGTGGTATTTTGAAACATATTTTGTAAGAATGCAGTACCATAAAGCGCTTCCACATCCGCAGGAAAGAGCAAATGCTGCTGGCTGCAAGATACCAGGACTCACCCATTGTTGAGTTGTAACTATACCTGCAATTGCCAGCCAGAAGGCATAAAGAGATGGATTGGATGTATAGAGAAAAAATGTAACAATAATCGGTCGAGAGCGAGAAGGAGCAATCTTTCGGGAAAGTTGTGTCTCATTAAGAGTATTTGAATGCTTGATAAGACCGATACCAATGGCAGTGAGTAGTACAGCACCCGTTAATTTTAATACAGGAGCTGATTTAGCTAAGATAACCGCTATCTTAGAAATTCCTTGTATTGCTACAAAACAGTACGTCGCATCTAAAAGCGATGATGTGAGCCCTATTGAGAAGCCGTGTAAAAAATCATGCTTTACGGTTTGTGAAACGGCAAAAATATTAACTGGACCTATAGGTATTGCTGCAAAAAAGCCAATCAACAAACCGAGGATAATAAACACTAGAAATACTCTTTTCTCTTAGCTCAAGCTCTTTAATCTCTCGAAGAAAAAAATAAAGTCCGATTACAAAGTATTTTTGGTTTCTATTTTTCTCCTGAGGCAATAAATATGCTTATACTTGCTCTTTCTCCACCGCGTGTTGATGTTGTACAGCAGTTTTCGCCAACGCAGTCAACCTGTACTGAAGTTAAGCCAGCTTCAATAAACCATCGTTTTATATCTTCTCGATCGAAACCCATCCAGCGGTCTTGCTGCTCTGTTTTTAAGAATTCAAAATTATGCTCATCTAAATCCGTGATTATTAATTTTCCGCCTTTTTTCAATACTCTTACCATCTCCTTTATGGCTTCAGGTGGCGATTCAACGTGATGCAGATACATATTGGAAAAAACATAATCAATACTCTCGTCTTCAAGTGGTAAATTTTCAGATTCACCGATTCGATAGTCAACCTGTTCTGTATCTTTAAATTTATTTTTCATGACTTCGATCATCTCTGCAGATTGGTCAACTGCTATGACTTTTAATCCCTTGTGAATTAAAGCTTCGGTGATAAAACCTGTTCCTGCCCCAATATCTGCAGCAATCTTTCCTCGTTGGATATTTGCTTTCGAGAAAGCTACGTCTCGAACATTATCGGGGAAGAATTCTTTTCGCATCTCATCCCATTGATGGGCAACATCCTCAAAATATTTTTTACTGCTCATAGGTCAATTACTCCAAATTTCACTTTTTAGGTATCCAGTATTTTATTGATTTAGAAGCTTATAGCACAGGAGAAAGCTTGCAGTCAAATTAATTATTATGACTTTACTAGAAGAGTTCCCACAGCAAATCTTAATCCGTAAACAAAATAATATGCGATACGGTAAATTTGCTGCTTGACTTTTAATCGATTAAAGAATTTGACTATCACACTATTTTGATATAGTTTCTTAAGGCTGAATTAGGGAGATAATCTTATCCTTGATAATCATAAGTGATATTAACAGAATGATAGAAATAAGAAAAAGGAGGATGTTTTGAACTTATTTAAAATGAAGGGCAAGAATATTATCAAGCCAAGAAATCTTTGTATAGCCGAAAAGGTTTCTTTATGTGCAGGTTTGCTATTAATTGCAGTACCGCTTTTAGGGCAAAACGAATCTGTTCTGAAACAGTTTTTCGAAGGTAAAATGGTAGTTATGAAGATCGATATGCCCGCAACGAAAGAAGGAGTCGATGTATATCCTCAGAGAGTACAGCCAATAGATTTCAGTAAATATGGAGATCGAATAAAAAAATATGGTGTAGCTGTATTTGTAGATGAGAAAATTATGATTACGGAGATAAAAGTCAAATCGAAACATATCGAGTTTCAACTTGGCGGTGGAGGATATGGCACTTTTGGGGACGATACGGGATATGTGGCGACTCCTTATGTAGGAAAATCCAAGCGGGAGAAAGATCTTGAAAAGGCAGTTAAGAAAGAGACCGATCCTGGGAAAAGGAAAGAACTTCAGAGAGAACTGGATGATTTAAAAAGGGAACGTCGAAGCAGGGAGAAAAGGCTTCGTATAGAAGCGGAAAAACAAAGAGCGATAAAAGAGTCAATGATTCGCGAGAAAGCGAGTCAAGCGGGCTCACGCTTCAATATCCGTTATGACTTTAACTTAAGATTTGAAGAACAAACGCCAGAATCTGTGATGGCTGCCCTGCAGGAATATGTTGAATTTCCTCCAGAATACTTTGGAGGAGTTGCCGAGTCAGAGGAATCCAAGATTGAAAGCGATTCACTGAAACCGCTTGGTTTAGAGGATTTAAGAAAAGGATTGTTATGGGAAGAGGTGGCCTTAATGCTGGGTGCTCCAAAAAGCATCAACGAACGTATGGAAGGAAAGCTGAAAGTCATAGCTTGCACGTTTATTAAAGGGGACCAGAAAATAGAAGCCGAATTTGTAGAAGGTGTTCTGATAAAATATAAAATTTCTTCAAAATAGATATTGCCTGGGGCTTTTGTAGATACACCTTTTCTCTAATTCTAAGCCAAGCATAGAACTGATAAAAAAACCTTTTAGTCCCAGAATGATATTTCTAGCGATTTTTATTCATTTTGTCCCACATGTGGCACATGGAGAGAGGTCTATTTTAAGTAATATCTGGAGTGAAAAATGAATAAATTAGATAAATTAAGCACAAAAGCGCTGATCAGATTGTGGATTGAAGCAGAGAACCGTAAACAATTATTTTACTTCAATAATCTAAATCCGGATGGAGGATAATACTCTTATTAGCAAAAGTAATATGCAATTGAAAAAGCAGTGAATATTGGTGTCAGGGCTACATCTCGGCTCCTTCACGTGCCAATAAGGACAATTCAAAGGTGGTTTTAAGGGAGAAAGGCATTACAGTAAAAAGATGTCCAGATTGGATCTATGGCTGGGTATATTGGAGGAGGAAGAGAAGAGAGAAATTCGAATATTACCGATAAATGTTACCACTTAAAAAAGAATCATGGTGATTGTGGACAAGAAATAATTGCCTGTGCGATTAATAAGTTGATCACCCTTTTTAAGGCTGCCAGCTTTCAGGTGGCGTTTGCCAGTATTGCTGTAACGTAAATAACGTGAAAAAACGCTGATTTATGAGACGGAGAGATAGAAGATCCTGGTTTTTTAGAGGTCATAAAGAGGGAGAAAGCTCCGGTGAGTAAAATAGAAAAAGGGCTCATCACAAAAATGAGTACCTGGAGATGTGGAGATTGTAGATTTTCAGAGGCTAGCAGGAAGCATTTTCAAGGTACTTAAGAATCAATCTCGGACAGAAAAGAACGTTTTTTCTCAAAGTTCATAAAAATAACTGTGGGAAGTCCAAGTCAGATATTTGTGAAAAAATGGTCCTGAACGGGAAATCAGGCTGAAAAACAAGTGTGTTTTGGAATGATTGTCAAGTATAATATCCCGTTTTTAAAGCAACGAGGTCTACCCCATATGGAAAGTTTACATAATGGTTAGGCTTCTTTCTGATGCGGGAGTGTCAGAAAGTAGTTACTGAACGAAGCCACTACTCGACACCTATGGGATTTCAATGATGTAACAAATATGGTCTTTAATGAGTGGACTAAAGGATTTTTCTTAAACACACCCTTCTCTCAGACCGGCTATTATCATTTTTTAACGCTGGGATACTCGTAAAATAACATTCAGGTAGACGAGTAGTCAAGAAGGGATACAGTCTGAAATAAGATTACAACATCCAAAATGACAAGGTAAACAAGTCAAAGAGTGATATAAATAAACTAGTGCCAACAATCCATTGAGTTTAAACTAGACTGCACCCTTGAATCAGTAGAAGACAGCCACAGAGGCCCTCAGAAATACTCATCCCTCTCCTCGGCTGCCATCAGGAGCTCCCGTTGGACACTTTGAGGAGGGGGAGGCCGTTCAGCCATGAAGGTTAGCTTGAGATGGCGAATGATCCTCTCGATGATCTTTGGTTATATTTTGACAACAAGTGGTGTTGGGAAAATATACAGGATTCGAACCTGTGACTTCTATAGTGTGTAGGAGGTTTTGGAAGAATCTTCGGGAAACGAAAGAGATTCGGTTAAGACGAAAGCCGCCTGGAGATACGATGTCGGGCAGAGCGGAAAACATTCCATGCAACTATGGCACTCCTTTGCGGCTATTTCCGGAATGAAACTTATCTCCCGTCTTGCTCCACAGTCAACAAATCCAACAGCATTTTTCTTCTTGACCTCAGCACAGTATCGTACACAGAGACCACAGAGAATACAAAACGAGGACTCTTTTTCAAAACGGTCTTTGTCTGCCCCATACTCTTGAGCCAAATCCTGCAGTTGGGGTGAATACGGAGCATGAGCCAGAAGAAACTCCAAAATCATTTTCCGAATTTTATCGACCTTCTCAGACCTGGTTTTGACAATCAAATCCTTTTCTACTGGGTAAAGGCAGGCAGCAACGAATTTTGTCCAGCCGCGAACTTCTACTTCAACTGTGCAAATTCGACATAAACCAAAAGGTTCCAATTTCTCGTGGTGACAGAGCGTAGGAATAAATATATCTGCTTTTTGGGCTGCCTCCAGAACGGTCATCCCTTCCGCTGCTTTAACTTCTTTTCCATCTATATGAATAATGATTTCACTCATCTTTTTATGCTTACCCATTATCATTCTCTTTTCTCTGCCGGGCTTTTCACCTTATTGATGTTTGCCTCATACTCATCTCTGAAGTAGCGCAGTGTGCTCATCAGCGGATCAGAAGCAGTTTTCCCTAACGCACACAAAGAAGCCGCTCCAGCTACCTCGGATATCTCCTCTAAAAGCTCGATGTCCCCGTCTCTTCCCTTTCCATCACTGATATTGGTTAGAATCTTGAGCATCTGCCTGATACCTTCACGGCAGGGGACGCATTTGCCGCAGGATTCATTAGAGAGGAAATTGAGAAAATACCGGGTTACATCGACCATACTGGTATCTTCGTCCAATACCAGCATGCTGCCTGCACCTATCGGAGCTCCCAGTTTGGCAAGCTCATCAAAATCCAAAGCAGTGTCGAGGAGACTGTCGGGAATACAACCTCCCATAGGCCCTCCAAAGTGAACCGCTTTGAGTTTCTTTCCCTTTGGAATTCCACCACCAATGCCGTAAACAATTTCTCTGATGGTGGTCCCAAAAGGCACTTCTGCGACCCCCGTATTGACTATATTGCCGGATAAGGATACAAGTTTGGTTCCCTTACTCCGCTCTGTCCCGGTACTGGCATACCATTCGGAGCCCTTATTGATTATCAGGGGCACGTTTGCCCAGGTTTCGACATTGTTCAGGATACTCGGCTTTCCCCAAATACCTTTTACCGAAGTGTGAATATA
>JBGVTE010000093.1:0-26329 GCA_041862375.1 Candidatus Aminicenantaceae bacterium | reverse complement strand
GTGCCGTAGCAGCGGTTGATTACCTAGTTAAAAAACACGGCGTTGACAGGAAGCGGATCGGAATATACGGAATTTCCTATGGTGGATTCCTGACGCTTATGAGCTTGTTTCGCTATCCTGGTGTTTTTGCTGCAGGAGTGGCGAATGCAGCAGTCGCAGATTGGGCCCACTACAGTCATATCTGGACAAGCCGTATACTGAACCAGCCCTATGATGATGCAGAGGCATACCAGACTTCGAGCCCTATCAACCATGCTGCAGGCCTCAAAGATCCGTTGTTGATTGTTCACGGACTTATCGATGAAAATGTACAGTTCCAGGATGCGGCTCGTCTCGTCCAGAGACTTATTGAGCTGGAAAAGAAATTCGAGGTGATGAATTACCCGATGGAGCGGCATGGTTTTCGAAGCGAGTCCAGCCGTTATGATTATTACCGCCGTCTTTATGCTTTCTTTGAGCGGCATCTTCTGCGGCGATGAACTGATTAAGGACTAATGTTAAAGATCTCAGGCAGGTCTCATGGCGTTTGTGAAGAGAATTGACTGTGAGATAAAAACGGCTGTATATATCAGGCCTGCTAATAGAGCAGTTGTTTGAGTCGCCAAAAGGATCCTGATAATTTAAAGAGCTTGCCTTGAAGTGACGGGATATGATATTCATATCACGCTGTTATTGCGAGGAATGAAGTGACGAAGCAATCTCATCCATCTATCTCCTCTTATATTCCATTATCCAAAGGAGGTTGAGATTGCCACGCTCACTTTGGTCGTTCGCAATGACTTTTTATCCCAGCACTTTAGGACAAAGCCCATTTAAAATACTATGAGCGTTAAAATTTAAGGAGATAAAAAATGATAAAACTTGTTGAGCAGGCCGAAGAAAAGGCAATTAACCCGTCTGAGTTAAAAAATCCGATATGTCCCTATTGCGAATCAGAAATTAGGATGATTTATATGAAAGAGATTAAATCACACCTCGGAAGACGTTACCTCTATTACTGTGCAAATTGTCTGAAAGTTCTGGGTGTTTCTCACCGTAAAGGTTTCTGGATGGGATGAGGGAGCAGTCTGCTATCCATTTAATATTCCGCAATCGCTGGATTAACATCTTGGGATTGCTCGTTGTTTTGATCTGTCTCGTTTTGTATGGCTATCTATCGAGAGACCCAGTGACATTGGATAAGTGTCTAAATAATCCAATTCAGTATGATGGAAAAGATATCAATGTGAGTATAGAAGCGACAGTTGTGAAGTTGCTGTCCGATGGTTTTTTTGTACGACAAATGGGCCGCGCGATCCGCGTTGTGGGTGATCCTCAGAATGCCTCAGTGGGTGATTTTGTGGTGATGCTAGCTGTTTTTCATAAGGAAGGATACTTGGAGCTTAAAAGTCTGCGTGTTGCAAAAGGAAGGCGCTTGAAGGTATTAATCTCCATCCCTCCAGCTTTGCTGGTTCTTTTTCTTCTCTTCTGGACCTATCGATTCGATTTGCGCCTATTGCTTTTTAAAGAGAGAATCTAATGCCAGACCTTGTCACTCATTTTGCTGCAGCCTATATCCTCAAAGTGCCCCGCCAATGGTCAAAGTTCCGAATCCCTTTTTACATCGGTGCAATACTGCCAGATCTGTTGAGCCGTCCCTTCTATATTATCTACCCCTCTGCAGCCTTCGTTGTTTATAGCTTTCATACTCCCCTCGTTACAGCTGTTGTCTGCCTTCTTATCGCTCAGTTTTTCCAGGAAGAAATTCGTCCTGGAGTGAGAAGAAATCTTTTCCTGGGAATCGGGCTTCATTACGGGCTGGACCTCATGCAGAAATATCTAATTTCTGGCTACGTATGGCTTTTCCCCTTCAGTTGGAAGTCTTTCAGCCTCCAACTCTTCTGGTCAGAGGAGGCGTTACAATTCGTGCCGGTGTGGGTCGCCTTGGTGCTCGGGATCGAGACGTTTATCCAGATAAAAAAACGAATCAGAAAGGAAAATTTGCCATGAATAAAGCTAAAACCTTCGGGATTTTCCTGCTCATTATGCTGCTTAATTTTCTGTATGCCCAGGAGATTCCCTATCATAAATCCCACAAATATGATTTCCGGACTCTTCTTCTCGAAGCTCCAGAACATAATTATGATGTGCTTCACTATAAGTTTGAATGGAACATAGATTTTAATTCCCGTTATATCCAGGGAAAGGCGATTGTTAGAGCCCGGAGTCTCGTTAATGGTTTAAATACAATTACCCTTCACCTTGATGAGAGCATGAATGTTGCTCAAATCAGTCAAAACACTAATGTTCTTTCCTATCTTCATCACGATGGTTTGCTCGATATCCACTTGGCCCAAACATATAACTCCGATGAAGAGTTTGAGGTAGAGATTACGTATGGTGGATTCCCTCAAGCAGGTCTGAATTTTTCGTACCATGAAAATCAGCCCATTATCTGGAGCCTTGATGAACCCACCATGGCTCGAAACTGGTTTCCCTGTTATGACCTTCCTTCAGATAAGGCTACTGCTGGAATGAAGATCACATTGCCTGATGAAATGATAGTTGCCTCTAATGGATTGTTGACCGATGTCTCTGATAACGCTGATGGTACGGTAACGTATATCTGGCAGGAAGGCTATCCGATTGCCACCTACCTAATTTCCATCGTAGCCACTAACTATGAGGTATTTTCTGATACTTATACTTCAGGTTCTGACACGATGGAAGTCATCTACTATGTGTACCCAGAGCACCTTTCTGAAGCCAGAGAAGATTTCTCAATGACTGTTTCCATGATAGAGTTTTATTCAGGCCTCTTTGGGGAATACCCCTTTTTGAGGGAGAGATATGGCATGGCTGAGATTCCAGGAGGTACGTCTATGGAGCATCAAACCTGCACTTCTTATGCCACAAAGTGTATCACTGGAACTCACAAATACGACTTTATAGTAGCCCATGAGTTAGCTCATCAATGGTGGGGGGACTTTGTAACCCTCGCTGAGTGGCCAGATATCTGGCTTAATGAGGGCTTTGCCACCTATTCCGATGCTCTATGGTTTGAGCATCTTTATAGCCTTGAAGGGCTCAAATCAAGGATGGCTGATTTTAAGAATTCATATCTTACACGCCATGAAGGTCAAGAGCACGCGATCTACGATCCTCCAGAAGGACATCTCTTTTGTACAATAGAGTATGAAAAAGCAGCCTGGGTGCTCCATATGCTACGGTTTGTTGTTGGTGACAATAACTTCTGGCAAATATTAAAGAAATATGCTCAGGATTATGCCTATGACATTGCTACCACCGAAGATTTTAAAAGTGTGTGTGAGCACGTTTATGGAGCAGATTTGGATTGGTTTTTTAACCAATGGATATATAAAGCGGGCTATCCTACATATGAATTTGGATGGGGCTCTGCAGGTCAAAATAGAGTGAGTGTTGTTGTGAACCAAGTCCAGGAGGATTTTCCCCTATTTAAAATGCCTGTAGAATTAAAATTTAACCTTCCTTCAGGCACTGTGAAAAAAACTGTCTGGATTGATAAAAAAAGCAACACCTTTGATTTTATATTACAGGATATTCCTCTTGATGTTCTCTTTGACCCGGAAAACTGGATTTTATGCAAAGTAGAGAAATTTCAAAAAGGAGGAAAACGAGGAAGATAGACCTGACCCTTCACTGGGGTCAGGCCTTTATAACTTTTATAATTATTGGGATTATGTAACTTTCTTTAAAAATTATAAAAATTTAGCTTTTAATCTGAAAAAAATTATAAAGGTCAGATTTGTTTTTTGAATGAGTATGCTCACTGTTGAGCTGCAAAGTCAAGCAGCCGTTTAATATTTTCCTTGTCTGCTGGGCTGAGACGCGCTGTAAATCCTCCTCCGCCTTTCATTTCAGCTTTTAGAACTGTAGAAGATATCACGATAGCCTCACTCACAATCACACGTTCGGGATTTTCTTCATCATCGAGGGCATCAGCGTAAATCTGGGCAACATACTTCTTCCCGGAGTTAAGAAAAGAAAGCGGTATTTCCAGCCTGCGCGGATTTTCGTCTGTCATTATTCCGAGATACCAATCTTCCCCCCTTCTGCGTGCCATTGAGATGAAATCCCCAGGTACTCCGTTTATGACAATTGTATCATCCCAGACAGTGGGAATGCTTTTAATAAAGCTAAACTCCTCAGGCGAATTCTCGTAAGCTTCCGGATAATCAGGAATCATCTGGAGTGGAGAAAAGTACACTACATACATCGCAAGTTGGTGAGCCCGGGTTCCCTGGACATATTTTGGGCTTTTCTCCGTACCATCGAGGTCGAAAGCGCCTGGTGTATAATCCATCGGACCCGCAAGCATTCTAGTAAAGGGGATAGTAACATTGTGCTGTGAAGTAGGCTTTTTGCTCCACTTGCTGTGCTCGAGCCCCAAGATTCCTTCCCTGGTCATGATATTCGGATAAGTCCGGCGGATTCCGGTTGGTTTGTAGGCGCCATGATAATTAACCATGAGGCGGTATTTAGAGGCTTTTTTTGCTATTTCATGGACAAAATTGACCCATTCCTGGTCGTCCCGCCCGTAACTGTCGACTTTAATCCCTACAGCCCCCCACTGTGCATAAACAGGCAAAGCTTCGTCTATCTGTCTTTTTAAGGAAGCGCCGTGAACCCAGAGGTGAACTCCCACGTTTTTTTCCTTTGCATAATCTATCACTTCACGGATGTCGTAGTAGTCTTTTCGTGTCTCCTCCATGGTGAGTATATTCTCTTTATCTGGCTCTCTCCACGCATCTCTCTCCAGGGAATACCAGCCAGCGTCAACCAGAAGATATGGAATTCCGTGCTTTGAGGCGAACTCAATATAATACTTCATCTGGGCGGTGTGTGGCTCACCATAAGGGAGGCGGCCATTCCACCACGGCCAGAGAACAAGTCCTGGCTTTATCCAGGAGACATCCTCGAATTCATTCGGGTCATTAAGGTTTATGATGAGGTTTGATCCCATGAGATCGCCTGGTTGAGCTCCTAGCAAGATGGCTCGCCACGGTGTATCGTGGGGAGCTGAAGCTCTTACTTTTACTGCCTCTTCTCCAGGAAGCGGCGATAGCTTTGAAATGAGATAAGTCGAATCGTCATCTGCGCCAGAAAGATACATTCCTGCATAGTTGGTGAGGCCTGCCTCTGTTATTCCCATCCAGCAGTGAGGCGTTTTTAAAAGGAGAGGCAATCCAATTACAGCAGTTTGATTAATATCTTGAAGGCTGATCTGGTCGAATTCTTTCTCGTAGCTCGTTGTGTATTTTCCAAGCTGCAGTGCATAACATGTGTAGTTTTCACTGAAGTTAAAGTGTGTATCCTCAGAGGCAATGGCAAAGTCGGACAAATGTTTCTGTTCGGGGAAGCTAAACCGGAATGCAGCGCCGTCGTCATAAGCGCGAAATATAAGACTCAACCGGCGGTAAGGATCGTTTTTTTCCTCGAGTTCGATTATGAGCTGGTTGTAGTTATTTTTAACTTCGCTTTTTTTCCCCCAAACAGGATTCCATATTTCGTCCACACTTTTGCGTTCTGTTCTAATTATCTTAAAGTCTTTATGCAGATGTTCAGACTTAGCTAATTGAAAGCCCAAAGAAGAGGGCTTAATAATTATCCTCTGGTTGTATGATATGCTGTAATGAGGAATGCCTTCCCGAAGAGAAAAATCAATGTTTATATTGTTATCAGGAGAACTGAGGCTTTGATGGGATTTTCTTGCACATCCCATAATTGTGAGTGAAGAGACTATTATAAAAGGTAAGATAATAAGCCTTTTTTTGTTTAACATAGAATATTCTCTCCTTTTTACTCTATTCAGATTTAGTGACATTTATATCTTTGTTTTCCCCTGAAAATTCTATCCATTATTATAAAAGATTCAAATGACAAAATTTATGTTTGATAAACTTATAGTATACGAAAAAATTAGTGTCAACATGCAAGGGAAAAAAGAACCAGCTCGATTTTTACCATTTCCAAAAAATTCTATTTGTTTTTTTATAATAAAGGATTCAAATTATCCAACTTATGAAAGCCTGACCCCAATGACTATTGACTTGGGGTTTTTTGAGATGGTAATGTCTGGAGGACATGCAAAAGACGTGTATGAAAAAATATATAATTGAGGAGGATAAAATGAGAAAAAGACGCTCTTTTATTTTATTGCTGACATTTCTTTTCTCTATGGCTTTTTTAAACCTGCAGTTGTTCTCAGATGAAGTAGAAATCGGCTCTTCAGATTTTAAAGAAAGAAGGGATAAGCTTTCTTCCTTTATCCCTGATGGAGTTGCAATAATCATCAATTATTCAGGTTCATTTGGGAGAGCGAGGGCAAATCCTGAGTTTTACTACCTGACAGGTGTAGATGTTCCAGATGCAAAGTTAATTTTAATTCCTGAGACTGTAGCTGAAAAAACTTCAAGGCCTGAATTCTGGAGGACAACACTCTACCTTCCATCCAAAGACCCGAGGAGAGGAGTGTGGGATGACCCTCAACTCTTTCCGGGGAAGAAAGCTGAGGAAGCAACAGGGATTGAAAATACCGCTGACCTCAGTGTTTTCTATTCCGATGTATCAAAGCTCGGCAGTATAACCGACACGGTCTATCTATCCTACAGAACGAATGTCCGGTCTCTCCAGAGATTGCCCTCGGACCTGGAATTCGTGGAAAACATCAGAAAGATACTTCCCAGCGTAAGGATCAAAAACTTTGCTTCTATCCTTGATGAAATGCGTTGGAAGAAGTCTACAAGGGAAATAGATGTGATGAGGAAAGCCTGCAAAATTACCGTAGAGGCATTTAAAGAAGCTGCGCGTTTTACAAAGCCCGGTATTTATGAGTACGAAATAGAAGCTCTCATTACATACATATTCAGAAAAAACGGCTCTCAAAGTCCAGCCTTTATCATTATTGCTTCAGGCCCCAACTCCTGCATCCTGCACCACATGAACAACGACCGTAAGATGGAAGAGGGGGATTTGCTTAAGATTGATATCGGCACAATCTATAAATCGTATTCCACGGATCTGACGAGGACAATACCGGTTTCAGGGAAGTTCAGCCCCGAGCAGAAGAAAATTTATAATATAGTTTTAGAAGCCCAAAAAAAGGCGATATCAATAGTAAAACCGGGAGTTACGCTGGCCGAGGTTCACAAAACTGTAATGGATGTTATCAATGAAGCAGGATACGGAAAATACCTCATCCACGGAACGAGTCACACCTTGAGCGGAGGCTCCCATTATAAATCCACAACCCTCGGCTTATCCCTGAAGGGAATGTACGGAAAGTACAAGATGAACCGCCACTTTGCTGCGGATAATCCCCTTGTGCCTGGAAGCATATTTACGATAGAGCCGGGCATCTACATACCAGTGAAAAATCTTGGGATCAGGATTGAAGATGACATTCTGGTCACAGAGAATGGCTATGAAATCCTGACTAAAGATGCGCCAAGAGAGCTTGATGAAATAGAAAAGCTGATGAAAGAGAAAACTGTTTACGTGAAGTAATTTTCATTTAAGAAATGCCTGATTTAAAATCACGTCACTACGTTCTTCGCAGTGACTTTTTATAAAAAGTTGTCTATTTCAGGGTGATTATTTTTTCGTCATAGCCTCCTTTTTGGGAAAGGGAAATGATTTTTATCTGGCCCTCTTTTCCTGTGAGCTGAATCAGCCATGAGGCAGATTTTGCATCCCCGGTTTCGTTTTTCGCTAAGATAGATCCGATGCGGACTCTGCTGTTCTCTGCCAGGATGGTGACATTCTTCGCCGGTTCAAGGATGAGCAGGTCAGAAACATTCGGGCGTTGAGGCAGGCGGGTAGTTTGCAATTTCTTTGTTATAGACTGTACAGGGCCTTCGTTTCTGGCTGTCGCTGTAACCTCAAGAATAGCAACACGATTCGCCAGCTTTTCCCCTTTTGACACTTTGTACGTTTCCCCTTCTTTTTTCAGACTTGCAGACTTAGCTCCGTCTCCTCCCTGAATCAGACTTACCTTCACTTTATCAATTACAACAAGTGGAGTGAGCTCAGCTTGGGCAATATCAGCCATGGTGTTTTTCTCGACAGTTTCTTTGAGGAATTTCGGAGGAGGGTTAGATCTGATGAACTTTTTCCAGCCTCCAATCTCTATTTTTCCCAGAGTAGGATGGTCGAACTGCCTCCAGGGGACAAATCCTTCACCTTTAAGCTCTTGGTCGATGAATTTATACCAGGCCTTTGTTCTCTCTATGTATTTACTGTAAGCATCGCTTGGAGCTTTTTCGTCTTTTTTCTTTTTTTGTTTTTCAGGATCGTATTTATCGGGAAGTTTCCAGAGCTCTGTAGTACCGCTGTAGGCGCCAAAGTGCATGTATGCCCAATCGATAAAGATGCCAAAACCATACGGCCCTGGCCGTGGGCCTCGTTCCCTGTAAGGGCGGCGGGTTATATTTCCTGTGGCCTTCTTATAAGCTTCTGAAATTTTCTTAAAGACAGCTTGATCTTCTTTTGGAATAGCTTGTACCTTTTCGGCTGCCAGAGGCTGGTAGAGGAATCCTCCAGAAGTATGGTAACTCTGGACAGTGGCTATATTGGGATGAGCCAGGCAAAAATCAACGATTGCCCTGGATTCTGACTCGCTCAGTGGATAGACACCGCCTCTGCGCTGCTTATGCTCTGGTTGCCAGTATGCAGGGTAGTTGCGGTTAACATTCACACCGCCTCTTCCGTCTTCGTTTATTTTTTCATCTCCGTCATTATCGATTCCTTCGCTCCTCCATACTTTATATACTCCCTTCTCGCCATTTTCTTTGTTGGGGCGCACCATGATTCTCGGGTCATCAGCGAGAGCAACCATAGTTCCTTCTTCAGGATCTTTCTTACGCATCATGGTGATAAAACCATCGCCGTTCAGGTCTTCTGCAGGATCTTCATCCACGAGCCCATCGTTGTCCTCATCAAAAGGGCGCTGGTTATTGCGCAGAGACCTTATGGGAGTAGTAACAAAAAGGTTATTTGAGTCAGGATTGACAGATGGAGCGATGTAAAATGTCCTGGTGTCGAGAAGCTTGGTGATTCGTTCGTCTTTTCCATAATTTCTTACAAGATAATCTATGGTGTGAAGGCACACTTCACTCCCAGTAACCTCATTTCCGTGTGTCCCGCCATCGATGTACATTGCAGGCTTGTGTTCTGGCTTTTTAATTTTTCTGTTGGTTATTTCTATCACCCAGATATCCTTTCCCAGGTGGCTCTTTCCCATGGAGGAAAGGCGCGCCAGGTGGGGATATTCAGCCTGGACTGCCTTCAGGCATGCTGTGATTTCTTTGTAGGAGTGGTACTTGTCAAAGGTGATGTCCTGTGCTAAGGATACTCCTGCTACAACTAAGCAGAGAGAGGAAACGGCCAAGAGTATAAGTCTATTATTGTGTTTCATCTTTGACTCCTTTCTCAATCAAGGATTAGAGAGACTTGTTTTGTGGCTTTTCCGCCGCGAGCAGACTTAAATTCAGCTATTAAAATTAAAGGAGAACTTTGCTTTACTCTGACAAGCAAGCGGATTCGCTTTGTCTCATATCCGTCGATCCAGTCAAACTCGGCTTTCTTTTTTTTCTGAAATTTTTGGGGGCGGAGATTTTTATCAAGCTCCGAGTACCCGAGCACTTCGCAATGCTTTCCTGAAAGAGTGAGAGTATCCTTGGGGAGAAGTTTCAAGGTATGGGCCATGAGTGACTTTGTAGGAAGTAGTCTTTCATTCGTGATATCAATGTCTACCCAGGCAAGAAGCCCTTTTCCCAGGGATTTTTCTGTCTTCACCACAAAGTCCTGCTCCTGCCTATCGACCTTTCCTGTAAAAGCTTTAGATACTGTGGCCAGAGGGCTGATTTTTAGCGATGAAATCTTTATCAGGGGCAGGTTGTAAGCAATGTAGAGAGACCAGTCATTCATCTTCATAGCTAATTGTTCAAGGTATTTTCCAGGTGTGGCACGCCTGACGAATTTTGTAAAGGTTCCCCCGATTTCGATATCACCGTAAGTTGGGTGTTTGAACGGCTTCCACTCAACCCAGCCTTCGCCGCGAAACTCCCGGTCAACCCAGCGAAGCATTTCACCTTGGTCTACTATACCGTCTTCGTTGAAATCAGCCGGAATGTTCCAGAGTTCAACGAGAAAGGTGAAGGCGCCGAAATGTTCGTATCCCCAGGCGGAAAACTGTCCCATGCCTCCTCCTGGGACGGGAGTATAATTTGTTATTTCCACACCTCGCCTTGCCAGAGTCACATATTTCTGCCAGTCAGCTCGTCTTTCTGAAGGAACCTGGACAGAGCGCAGTCTTTCCATTTTTTTATCCACTTCAGTCGGGTATCTGCCGATTCGAGAAAAAGGGCTTCGTTCTGCCTCTCTTCGTTGATAGGGGCCTGCAGCGATCATGATGAGTTGCCCCATATTGTGGTGATGAACGATGGCTCCGACATTCCGGTGCTCGAGGAGGTAGTCAGCTGTTGATCTGGTTTCCGGTTCAGAGAGCGGATAGGGATAGCCAGCAGAAATAGACCAGCGGGCAGGAAAGTTCCGGGCGAGGTCCATTCCCCCCAGAATGTCCTCGTTCACTAGACCATCTCCGTCATTATCGAGTCCTTCATACCCGAGAAGCTCCCAGCCTCCCGGGGGCTCATCCTGTTCGCAGCGAACCAGGAGTCGGGGGTCTTCCCCGACTTTCCAGCGGCCGTTGGGATTCCGGCGGCGCATGAGGGAAATCTCGCCATCGCCATTAATGTCTTCCTCTGGGTCTTCATCAAACTTTCCATCTCCGTCATTATCCACAGGCCGGTAGTTCCATCGGGGATGGTGCATGGTGTTGGGCTCTGTAACGAATGAATGTGCAGCATCGACATTGACTGTGGGCTTTATGTAGAAGGTGCGTGTGTCCATGAGGTCAGTCACAAACCTGTCGTTTCCATAGTGGGTAAGGAGATACCAGGTAGAATAGAGAGCGCACATGATTCCCTGGACCTCATTTCCGTGGATAGCGCCATCGATGTACAGAGCGGGTTTGCTCTCTGCGGGTCCGGTTTTAAAGTTGGTAATTTCCAGAAGCCAGAGGTCTCTTCCCTGTCTACTTTTACCAGTAGAAACTAGTTTCACGAGATCGGGGAACTTTTTGACCATTCTACGGTATAGATCGGTGAGCTCATCATGACTGTAGTAGCGTTTCCAGTTGATTGGGAATGCATCTTCACCGTGAGATTTTCCTGGAGATGACTGCTGTTCTGCTTCAAGGAGAGAAGAAAATGGTAGCAGTATGAAGACCGTAAATAGACCTGTAATTAAAATTCTTTTTGTGTGGGTTTTGAGCAAGTTTTACCTCCTTAATGAAATGTATTTGAGAGGTATTATTAATGTATAGAGAGACCTATGTCAATGGGGTCAGGCTTTCATAAGTTGGATATCTTCTAAGACAGAAGAACGCAGTTTAATCCCTGCGCCTTATAATTCACGTTCAATGAGGTTGTATAAGTAGAAAGAAACAAAATTTTGTTTCATTCCTTTTAGAAATGATGGAGTTAAATTTAAAATGTATTTAAATTATGAAAGTTATGAAAGCCTGACCCCAATGAATATGGGTTCGATGTCCACAGGAATGTCAGTGAGGCTATCGATAATCTTTTTCGTAGTTTCATCCTCCTTGCCGTAGCGCTTGATAAACTCCGCAGCATTCTCGTAGCTTCCGTCTCCTTCGAGGATAAGGAGTTTCTGGGAAAGTTCTTTTACAGCATCTCTGATTTTGCTCATGTCAACGTGGAATTTTTCTGTTTCTTCATCATAGACAAAGGCGCCTTTTTCTCTTAAGAAATTAAATTGAAACAGCGTTCCCAGTCCGTGTGCCTCGTGCACTCCAAATCTCATGGACCTGAACATGCCGGCAAGGTAGGTGATGTAGATTTCTTTCTCCTTCTCATCCGGAATCCAGCCTTTCTCCTTCAGAAGCTGGACATTGTAGAGCCCTACGACATCAGCTTTGCTCTCTTCTATGGCTGAGTAATATTCTTTCAGAGCTTTGTTGACTGTGGTCTTAGTTCCGTCTGCTAGTGCCACGTAGTTTACGCCCAGCACATGGCAAATCTCATGAAGTATGACCTGGTTGAAGTAAGCATAGAAGGTGACATATTCTGCATCTGCGCCTTTAAGGACTTTCTTAGAGATAGGAACTAGAATCTTGTTGAACTTGGCTTCCATCATGTTCTTTAGGAAGATCTTTTTTGTGCCTTTTTCCTCTCTGACCCGTTCGTCATTGGGAAGGACAAAAGCTATAGACTGAACCCCAACTCTTCCGTCGCCGGCGCCAAAGACTTCGAAGACGACATTAAGCGGGGATTTAAGTCCTGCAATTTCCTGGTTCTTGTATTTTTGCTCTACAGGAAGATTCTGCTGCATATCATTTAAGTAGTTGAGGTACCCTTTTATCTTTTTCATTTCCTCTACGTCATTAACATAGACATAAGCTTCATAGGCAGCCTTGAGACCGTTGAGCTTATCTTCGTAGACCTCATAGGGGCCGATAACAATTTCCACCAGATTTCCTTCCACATCGATCCAGTCGCAGTCGCTCTGGTAGTAATCGTTTGAGAGGAGGTCATCCGCACGCTGGCTGAGGTATTTTTTTAGAGATTCGTTGGAAGTAATCTCTGCTGCCTCTCTCAAGTATTGAGAAGCGGGTTCGAGGTTTTCTCTGTATTCTTCGTTGTAGGGAACGGGAATGAGTGATCCATCCTCTCTTTTAACAACAGTGTAGTGGCTTTCCAGTGCTTCCTTACGCGCAGGATAGCCGTCCAGATAGCCCTGGAAGTAACCTTTGGTTAAATCCGGAGGGTAAAAGCCTGCTCCGAGCGGTTTTGGATCGGAGCCGATAAAAGGAAGATTTTCATCCAGTCGATCAAAAGGTCCAAAGTTTATTTTAAGATAGTGGAGGTAATCTTCAGCAGCCGGATCATCCCACTTCTCCAGTTTCTGCTTAATTTCCAGTCCGACATGCGAGGCCTGTTTCCAGAAGATGTTATCAATTTGCTTTGCGGCCAGGACCAGTTTTTCGAGAACCTGTTTCTGTTCTTCATTGAGGAGGCTCTCGTCAAAGGTGAGTTCAGTAGGGGCATACTGAGCTAATCGCTCTTTGATGTCAGGAGCCTTTTCGAGCTGTGCCATTTTATCCATCTCCTCTGTTTTTTCAACCTTACATCCAAAATTCAAACCGATGGCAAAAAGCCAAGGCATAATCACGATAAATGAGATTAAATAATTTTTCTGAATAAACATACTATCCTCCTTATTTGCGGATATCAACAGGATTTTCAACGCCAAATTGAGGACACTTCATATGCCAGGGATTCCTATTTTTATTTGATTATAAAATAATAATTTAGAGGATTTTTGTCAAACCGAAGAGTGAAGCGCAGGTGTAAATTTAACCTTTTTGAAAACAGGATTAGAGGTGCTAATGCTTAACGTCAATCCCAAATATAAGTTTTAAAAAAGTTAAAAATGTAGACCTGATTCTCTTTTTGCTTTAGTATGATAATTTGTAAGGGAGTAAATTTCAGTGCTGATTATCAGGGAAGTAAAGGCCAAGAGCATCCTCAATAAATCGAAAATCTTCGACTACTGTTTGAATCCCTATACCGGATGCCAGGTAGGCTGCAAATACTGTTATGCTCGGTTGTTCATGAAACGATATTCCGGCCACAAAGAGCCATGGGGAGAATTTGTTGATATCAAAGTCAATGCGCCAGAACTCCTAAGAAAACAGTTGGAGAAGGCAAGAAAAGGGAAGGTATGGATTTCTTCCGTCTGTGACCCCTACCAGCCTCTTGAGGAAAAGCACAGGCTGACGAGACAATGCCTTGAAGAGCTTTTGAAGAAGCAATTTCCTGTTAATATCCAGACAAAATCAGTGCTTGTTTTGCGTGACCTTGATTTGCTGAAAGGATTCGAGGAAATCGATGTGGGATTTACCATAACAACCGATAACGAAAAAATTGCCAGACTATTTGAATCGAGAGCCTCGAAAGTAGAACAGAGGCTCGCTGCTCTGGAGAAGATTCACTCGAGAGGAGTGAGAACATTTGCCTTCATCGGACCTATTCTCCCGGGTAGTCCAGAAAAGCTCGTGGAGCTTCTTGAAGGAAAAGTGGACTATGTCTACTTGGATAAGATGAACTATGTGAGCACAATAAAAGGATTTTATAGCCAATGCAATTTACAGAAGGCAACAGCGCCAGAATTTTTCTATGAATACAGAACCCGGCTAATCAGTGAATTGAAAAAAAGAAGGATGAATTTCGAGGTTCTTTTTTAATCCTGAACTTTTTTTCTCAGCTCTTCTTTGAACCCGGGATGAACTTTAGCTCCCATCCTTTCTGCAGTTTTAAGATAAGCCCAGGCTGAGAGATAGTTCTTCTGGTGAAAGAAGATCACCGCCAGATTGTTGTATGCTGAGGGAGAATCAGGCTTGAGCTCGAGCACTTTTTTGTAATGATATTCGGACTGGTCAAAGAGCGTTTTTTTAAAGTAGAGGTTGGCTAAATTTTGATGTGTTTTGAAATTTTCTGGATTAATGTTCAATGCCTTCCGGTATTCCACAAGGGCGTTGGAGAAATTTTCTTCCCTCTCATACAATAATCCCATCAAATTGAGAGCTTCAGGGAGACTGGAATCGAGTTCAACAGCCTTGGCGGCGGAACTTTTGGCTTTTTCCAGTATTCCTGTGTCCAGGTAAATATAGCCGAGATTGGAATAAGCAAGAGCATAATCGGGTTTCACTTCTATAGCCATCTGAAAAGCTCTGATAGCCTCTTGAATCAATCCCTTTTTGATATAAGCAGACCCAAGGTTAGAGTAGGCTTTGGCGTAATCCGGTTTCAAATCAATTGCTCCCAGAAAAGCTGCGATTGCCGAATTGGTTAATCCTTTCATGAGGTATGCCCGTCCCAAATTGTAGTAGGCCTCAGGGAACTGCGGATTATTGGCTAAAGCAGTTTGATACTCGGCGATAGCCCTATCCAGATTATTCCTGCGCATATGAATAGTACCTAAAATGTTGTGCGGGATAGAAAGGGAAGGATTTAATCTAAGCGCCTGGATGGAAGCGAATTCCGCTTCTTCTAAGTCATTCATTAGAATCAAGGCCCCCCCCAATGTAGACAGCGCTTTAGCCATCTCGGGATATATCGCGAGCGCTTTCCTGGCGAAATGGATGGCCAGATCAGGATTCTCAAGGTTTAAGTAAATGTAAGCGAGATTGGAAAATGCCTTGGCATAATCGGGATTAAGCTCGATGGCTCTTTTGAATTCCTCGATGGCCTCCTCCAGCCGTCCCAATTCAGTCAGGGCTATTCCCATGTTATAATGAAGTTCGGGTATACCTGACTCCAGGTTCAAAACCTTTTTATACTGCTCAATTGCCCTCTCGAGCTCCCCTTTCCGGCGGTAGGCGATGCCGAGGAGATTGTGGATTTCTACTGAATTAGGATGGAGCGCTGCAAACTCGAGGCATTCGGCAATGGCTAGATCATATTCCTTCTTTTCAATATAGAATATGGCAAGCATGATGTTGAGGTCAACCTCTTTACGGCCTAAACGTTTCCTATCTTTGTAGAGGTTGACCGCCTCGTCCCACTTGTCCTTTTCCAAGGGAAAAATGTGAGGAATAAACTTCCGGTTTCTATTCAGGAGAACTATGCGAGTGGTAAACATGTCGAAATCCTGGCCGGGATTTTTAAGGGCCATGATCGACTCTTTTTCATTAAGGTCGACTGCTCCAAAGAGGTGACATAGCTCATGAGATAGCGCCAGGCTCATCAACCGCTTTGAGTTCATCTTTTTAACCATGACATAGTTGTTTAGATAGAGGGCAGCACCGACAATATCCTCCTTTCGCGTCCTTTGGTCTGTAAATCCGATGACGATATCACTATCACTCAATAAAACCTTTTTTCTCAGGTCGTTGATCAGGTCGTAGATGCTTAGGAGCGAATTATCCGATTTCCAGGGTTCAAGAGCTATGACATTGAATCTGATACCAAAATGGTTCTTGAATTTTCTGGAAGATGCGTTTATGACATGCTTGATGGTCACGTTCCATTGTTTGTTAAATTGAAACTCTTCATCGAAAGCAATCCTGATGTTTATAGTTCGGAGAGGGGGTTGAGCTATGAATGAGCTGAGGGAGATGAGAAGAAGAGATGTAGCTACTATTATTTTGAGCAGTGCACGCCAGGCAATTCGAAAGGAGAGGTCTCTCGTGGCGGGAGCCATTCGCGCGATGATAATATCATAAATAAAAAAGACAAAACAATTCTTTTTTAAAATAAATTAAAAAAAGGTACGGGTCTATTTTTCTCTTAACTGGCGTACCAAGGTATTTCTGCCTTCTCCTGGTTTCCCTTCCGCAATGACAATAAGTTATCCAGAGAATTATTGGCTTTTTAGTTCAGTCAGCCGCTTCTTCGCATCCTCAATCTCAGGAAAACCAGGATCAGCGTCTTTCCAGAGGTCAATGAATTTTTTGTACTGTTTAACTGCCTTTGAAGACAATCCTTTTTCTTCGTAGAGTTTGGCCAGCCTGTAGTGATACTTTGGATTAATCAGGTACCGATCTTTACTGTCAGGATCAAAGGTAATCAGTCGTTCGTACTCGGCGATAGCTTTGTCAAGTTTGCCGTTTTGGTAGTGGGCTCGTGCCAGGACATCCTTCATAAATGGCATAATATTATAAGGCAAAAGTCTATCCACACGCATTGCAGGGATATCCAGAGTAGTGGTTTTTTCGCAGACCTCGACTGCTTTCTCGGGAAAGCCTTCTGACATCAATATCTCTGCATAGACAAGGTCATAATCATGCATTCTCTGTTTTTTTTGGGCTGGATTCAATTCAGGCAGGTAAGACTTAATCTTCTCTAATCTCGATTTTGCAGACTCGATTTTTCCCAATTGGACATCTATAAGTCCAAAACAAAATTCCTGACCAGAAATATACCAGGGTGATTTAGGATTAATACTGAAAAGATAGTTGATAAACTTTTGCGTGTATTCTCTTTCGAGCTCAAACTCACCAAGGTCGTAATACATCCATCCTCTCGTAAAATCAATTGAGGCTATTCGGAATTGATTCCCTGCTTCCTCGGCTAGTTCTTCAGCCCGACGGAGGTTGATGAAAGCTTCCTCTTTTTTTCCCAGTAAGAAAAGGTAGATACTTTTCCATAAAAAACTTTCTGCTTTTATCCCGACAGAAGACTCTATGGAGATGGATTGATCGAGCCACTTCATAGCCTCAGCGTAATCTTCCTTTAGAGCGAAGATGTAAGCGATGTTTCTATCTGATCCAAAATCGGGTTTTATTTCCAAGGCTTTATTGTATATTTCTATGGCTTCATCGAGCTGCCCCATCCGGAAATACTGCTCGGCCATGGAGTCGAAGGGATTGGCATCTCCGGGAGAAACTGAGGCATATTTTTTAAAATACTCGATGGCGTTCTCATAATTCCCCATGTCTGAGTAAGTATATGCAAGGTCATTCATAACATACCCGGAGTTAGGATCAAGTTCCAGAGCTTTTTGGTATTCTTCGATAGCATCTTCGAACAAATTTCTGCTGTGGTATATCAAACCCAGTATATAGTGAACTTCTTTCTCCTTTGGATATTTCCCTGCCAGCTCTTTGAGGAGCCGGATCCGCTTTTCTGAATCCCTCTCAATTATGTTTGCATACTGAGCTTCGATATAAAGTCTCTCTTTTTCCGTCGCTTTTTCAGAATACATTTTTGCTTTCTTGTATGCCTCATTTCTCGCATTACGATTTCCTAAATTGCTATGACTATAGCCCAGGTATAGATGAGCCACGGCAAATTTCGGGTCAAGCTCGAGAGCTTTTTCTAAATATTGCCTTGCTTCCCTATGATAAAATTTTTGAAATGCCTCTTTACCTTTCAAGAAATAGTTATAAGCTTCTATTGAGGTAGTCGTTACATCGGCAATCCGCACTCTTGATTCTTCAATCTTTCTTGCAGGCAGTCCGATCCCTCTGGAAATCTCCCGGCTCAATTCATCAATCTGACTCTTAAGAATGCTCGAGACTCCCTCACCTCTTGAGCTTGTGCTCTTCAAGATATTCTTAGTAGCAACGTCCAGAACCTTAACGTCCGTGGCGAATGTATCACCTGCTTTGACATAACTCCCGAGCACGATGGCCTCTATATTGTCACGTCGGCACAGCTCAAAACCCAGATCCTTGTCAATTATCTCGATATCCTTTTTTCCTATTTGCTTGAGAAGGTCATTCATCCTCTCCCAGGTTATGACCTGGATATTTCTCGACTGTTCGAGGCTCGTAATCAAAAGATTGGGAATTGCCTTCGCCAGATAATCATAAGCTTTATCTCCAGTCTGATTTTCAAAGCTAATCACTGCTATGGAGGTTTTTTTCACTTCTTTTTGAGGAAGGAGCTGCCAGATAAGAACCACTGCAACCACAGCAGCAGCAAGAGCTAAAACTGGGATAAAGAGCTTCTTCAAGGTAAACTGGACGGTTATTTCTTTCGAGGTGAGAGGTTTTTTCTTGGGAACGATTCTGTCGGTGGTTGGAATTCCTTTCTCGACACTTTCCAGCACAGATCGTACATCACCTGCACTTTGATACCTTGTATCTTTTTCCTTTTCCAGGCACTTGAGTATTACCCGGCTGAGGATTTCTGGAATCTGGGTGTTGAGCTCCCTCGGATCTTTGGGTATCTCGCTTTTGTGTTTCACTCCCACGGTAAAAGGAGTATCTCCTTCAAAAGGCACCCTGCCGGTTACCATTTCATAAAGAATTACGCCCAGTGAATAAACATCAGAGCGCTGGTCGGTATCCTTCCCTTCTACTTGCTCAGGTGACATGTACTCAGGAGTACCAATCATCACGCCTGCTCCAGTTATTCCTTTCCCTTTTAATGAGCGGGCTATGCCGAAATCCATGATCCGGGCATTGCCATCCCTGTCGATCATAACATTCTGGGGCTTCAAATCGCGGTGGACAACGCCTAAGCGGTGGGCTTCTGCCAGTCCCTCACATACCTGTTTGGCTATAGATATTGCCCTTGCTGTACTTAGAGGAGCTGCCCTCTTGATGAAACTGGCCAAATCCTCGCCGGTAACGTACTCCATGGTTATGTAATATGTGCCTTTTTCTTCATTCAGGTCGTACATGCGGCAGACATTTCTGTGGGCGATTTCACGGGCAAGCTTCAGTTCATTCCGGAACCGCTCGATAGTTTTCTTATCTGAAGCAATTTCAGGCTTAACAAGCTTCAGCGCCACTTCTCCTTCGAGTTTCTTATCGAATACCCGGTAGACCTTGCCCATACCGCCTTTCCCGAGCTCTTCGATGATTTCGTACCTGTGGGCAAATGTGCTCCCCCTGGTTAGTTCTTCCTTGGGTGTTTCGATGGTTTTGGTGTGGGAGACAGGGATTTTCTCTTGTGGGCTTAATTGTGTTCCGCAATCAGCGCAGAAGCGTTTATTATCGGGATTTTCTGATTCGCATTTTGGGCACTTAATAGACATTATTAACTTCTTTGACTGCTCGAAGGAAAGAGTATCAATTAATCAAATGAGAGTCAAATTGAACTTTAGTACTTTTATTGATCTTACATAAAAATATGCGACCAGCTTATAGAGGATGGCTTCCTGGGTAAACAATCTCTATCATTTTTGGTAGGTGAGATATTTTACCGATACCACATGCAAACCACGCTGCTAAGAAAAGGAACATATAACCAAAAATACTCCATTTCGCGGCCAACCACTGAATTCCTTTACGCTTCTGGGTTTTCTCGTTCCTACTCGTTCTTTTTTATTCCGAATCTTATCTCTTTTGTCACTTCTCGCCCGGACGGAAGGAACGTTCCAGATTTGCTTTAATTTCATCCAGAGTAAACCAGGCCGGTTTGAACTGGCCTTTGACAAAGAGAGGCGCCTGATCGAAATAGTGTGGAGATTCTGGATCGGAACTCTGTCCGAAGGGAACTATTGATTTCCTTCTAATTTCCTTGCCAAACTCGACAACGCTTACATATGAATGTCCGGCGATTCCATAGCGCCGTTTTAAACCTTCAATTGGCCTGGAATAAAAGCTAAAAACCATACCCACAGCTCCACGGCCGCCCGGGCAGGGTAAGCTCGTCCTTTCGTCACTGAACTGCTCTTCAACTCTTATATCCCTGCGCTGGTGCCTGTTGATTTCTCCCCAGGGAATCCGCCAGTTCCCGAAGTCTTTTTCAAGTTTTTTCATAACTTCTTGGAGGGTGCGGATCATCCGCCAGGGCTTTGAATCAGCCTCTTTTTCCCGGCTGAGGTACATCTTTTCATACCACAACATAAACAATGTGGCAGGTACAGATTCGATAGTGCTTCTCCGGTCCCAGGAGGTAAGCTCAGAAATCGCTTCGCCCAGAGTTGCGTCCCAAGTGCGATGAGATAACCTGAAAGCTCCCCATTCTTTTTCAAGCTCAGTGATTTTCTCTTCAGCTTCCACCACGTGAGTATCAAACGCTTTTTGCAAAAGCTCTTCATAGGTGAAATTTTCTTTAGAGGAGAGAATTTGCCGTGAAGTTTTTGAGCGTGCGTTATCTCCTTCACTGACCATGTAGGCAGGATAATCGGATTCCACCGGATTTCCGTCGGATGTCGTTTCAAATGGACTTGAATTACAATTTTGCATCCATCCGCTTTTCGGGTTTAGGAGCTGCGGCAGTTCATCAAATTTATGATATCCCAGCCATTCTGTCTCAGGATTGGAGCCGTCAACAGGTTGTGACCAGTCAAACTGCGGATTCCTTCTGGGAATTGCCCCATTGTATACATAGAAGATGTTGCCCTCACAGTCAGCATACATGATGTTGTGAAAGACGAGCGCACACATTGAAACTGCCTCTCTAAATTCTTCAAGATTCCGTGCCTTGGCCATAGCTCGCCACTGTTCGAAAAGACGGCTTTCTTCTAATTTCGCTACTTTAGCTGCCAGGTATTTCCCATCCTTTTTGGCAATTATAGGACCATGGTGGGTCTTTCGCAGTGTAACAGTTTGTTCTTTAATCCCGTTCTTTGTTTTGACCTTAATGGATTCTGACCACTCGATTGCTTTGCGGTAGCCTTCTCCATAGCGGTAAGCGAGTGGATTTGCTGGATCATCAAATGTTTCCACATATATATCCACAATATCAGGGGAATTTACCGTCAAAGCCCATCCCAGGTTTTCATTGTGACCCATTACGGGGAAAATGCCTGAGCCATAACCCAGCACGCCAGTAATATTCAGACCTTCATCACTGTGGAGATGGACTTCGTATGGTTCGTGGAGAGGAATGTGTGGATTAATGAACAACATGGCATTTCCTGTATTGCTTTTACTGGGACCTAAAGCCCACATGTTGGATCCCTCTTTTGGCTCTGGCCCTTTGGGCGGACTCACTGAAAGCAATTCTTTTGGATCTACTCTGACCCTGCTCAAACCGAATGAGCGGCCAGCTAAGTAGGCAAACCAGGGTTCGAAGCGGGTTATAAGCTTCGGTTTAACGTCAGGATTCTTCACCAGATAATAATTGAGCCCATCTGCGAAAGCGACGCACAGAGTCCGAATCTCTGGAGTGGCATTCTTGTATTCAGTTTTAGAACGCTTTTCGAATTCCATTGCTCGTAATAAAATATCAGAGCTTAATTCCTTCTCTCCAAAGACCTCAGCACTTCTCCCGAGGAGCCAGATGTAATTCTCTTCGATTCGGAAAAAACGATCCTCTGCTCGGGCATACATAAATCCAAAGATCACACTGGCATCAGTTGGGCCGTAGATATGTGGAACACCGTAGGTGTCGCGATAAATTTTCACAGATTGAGCCATTTGCTCCATTCTTTCAAGCTCAGAAATTTCACCTTTGCCACAGAAAATAAGAAAAAGTATTAATAAGCTGATTAATAACGAGCGAAGCATTTTCTGATTGGGCATTATATGTCTCCTTTATACTGAAGCATTTTTTCAAGCCTAGATAATATTACATGAAAAAATTGAGGTCAATTGCATATGGATGATAGAGCTTAAAAGAAAGAACTTATCTAAAGCTATTGAGTCTTTCAAGAAAGCCATAGCTCTTGACAATCATGAATCCCGTGCTATATTCATTGATCCATTAGCAAAAGCCTATTACTTATCAGGGGATTTAGACAGGGCTCAAGAAGAATACGAAAGGATAACGAGGCTTACAATGGGCAGACTTGGCTATGGCGATATCTACGCTAAGAGCTTCTACTTCCTGGGCAATATATACGAGCAGAAAGGCGAAAAAGCCAAAGCTATTGAGCATTACCAGAAATTCCTCAGCCTCTGGAAGGATGCTGATCCGGTATTGCTGAAGTTGAAGATGTCAGGAAGATGCTGGCGCGGCTTAAAGAAATTACAGTTTTATCTTGATTCCAGTCATGAGAAAAAAGAGCAGGGGGCACAATTTTTTTAGAGAGTTGGTCATTTATATATTCAAACTGTATTTTATCCCGAAATTCAGGCTTAGAAACGATGGGTTTATTTTAAGTGATTTTAATTTCATTTGATCTTTAATTTTTGAAAGCTTATTTTCCGCGACTTTGCCAAGATAGGGGTAGAATAAGACTTTATCTATGACCGGTATTATGGAGATGTTTCCGCACAGGTTGTATGCTAATTTTGCTGCAAAAGAAAAATTTTTAGAAAGTCGGAAGTTGAGCTCAAAATCTGTGTTAAAACCGATTTTACCCGAAGAAGGTATCTTCAACATAACAAGGTAGTGCTCTGAGAAGAGAACACCGTGTCCGCCTAACCAGAATTCTGAATATCCAAGAGGATTAAAATTGCCATAGACCCTGTAGAAACCGCTTCCTGCTGAAAAAGATGCAGTTGTGTTTTTTGAGATAACAAACCTATACTGTAAGTTTGTGAAGAATGAAAAAGTCTTAAGATTCCCCTGAGTAGTCAGCCAATCGTATGTTTCATCGTATGTTACTTCATGGGGCACATAATCGGGGGGATGTATGGATATATATTTTAAATAGATTTTGTAAGGGGAATTTTCTCCGCTCAGAAGGTTCCTTGAATAGTTCAGGCTGAACTTTATCCCGAACTTTTCTGACATGAAATAGGTAAAACCAGCATTAAAACCTTCCCTAGCCTTTCCCTGAAGTGTAAGTATTTGAGAAGCGTAAGAACCTGGTTTGGCAGCGTCGAAATCCAGTTCAAAATTATTCTGGTAGGTTGTATTGACTGCGCTAAAATTCACGTTGGCAAACGCAAATATTTCAAATGATTTCTTTTTTTCTTCTTCTGCATTAAGTATTGAAAAAGCAATGAAGAAGATTGATATTAATAGGGATGTGCTTTTTCTCATTGAATGTATTATGCGCATGTTGCACTATAAATACAATACTAGCCGTAAGCTGAAAAATAAATTATTCTTGCTTTCAAAAAATCTCTGAATATAGAATAGAAAAGATGGGAAAGAAAAGAATATTTTTCTCATTTTTTATTTTGCTCCTTTCAATTTTTATTGTATGCACGCACCTTGAAGCAGAAGGCAAAAAGTTCGAGATAAAAATAACAGGAGGGATAAGCAGCCTTCTCCTCGGGGATGTGAATTCTTACCTTAAAGATGCTTCCCAGTATCAAATTGATAATCTTAAACCGGCAGGCTATATCGCTGAGAGAGAATTTGAAAATTTTCATGCCGGGAAAGATCTTGAAATAACGGCTCTGGTATCTATTTCAGAGCGTCTTTTTTTTACGATAAGCACAGGTTATGTCGTTGCCAAAGAAGAAAAAAACACCCTTGTCCTTAACTCTTCTTTCAGCACACTTACAAGCACCCTTAACCACAAAGTGAAGGCCGTACCCATAACGCTTGGAATAAACTATACTTTTCCGCTTTCTTCAAACAGCAGAGTTTACCTGTTTACGGGAGGAGGATTTTATTTTTCAAAATTTTCTGAAGCTGGAGAAAAGCTTCTGGACCTAAAGAGCGGGGAAAAGGGGTATACTAAAAGCTTTAGCGCGGATACAAAAGCAACCGGATTCGGTTGTTACTCAGGATTAGGGTTTGAATTCGGAATTTCAAAGACTATTTCTTTTTTGATAGAAACTAATGCAAGGTTTGCAAAAATATCAGGGTTTTCAGGCACAAGCAGAAGCAAGTTCAATGCTTCTGAGTATGAGGAGGCCTTTGACCTCTACTATTACGAGTTTTTTGGCAGCTTTCCTGAGAATTTGTATAAAGCATTGAACCTTCCAGACTCAGAGCACGGATCAAGGTTGAGGGTCTTAAGGGATGCCACAATAGATCTTTCAGGGATTTCATTAAAGGCAGGGCTAAAAATAGGTATTTGATTGGAGTTCTTTAGCTTCAAAGGAATTATTGCCAGTATTGGATTAGAATCGAGTTTATAGTAAATTTATCCCTTCACGCTCCCCTTTTTTTAATTTATTCTCATTTTTCAGGAGAAGATTTCCTGGAGTCAGATAAGCCTTATAAGAGCAATAATCGCCAGGCTTAAAGCGAGAGTCGCAGGAGAGACAATATACCTCAGAGCCTTTTTTCGATTTGCTGTTTTAATCCTGGACAATGCGGCCTTGAATTTCTCCCCTGCCCAGAATCCTAGAGGAACGGTTACAATCGAGAGCGCAATTGCTAAAGGAGCAAAACAGATAGAGAGAGGGATGCTTGTTCCGGGGAAGACACAGGCAGGAATACCGGTTGCAAATTTTACAAGCGGAAAAAGGCTTACCGCAATAATAGCAGATGCTCCACCCAGGAGAGCCTGTCCGAGTTTTTTCTGTTTTAAAGTCTCTTTGATTATTATCACCAAAACCAGGAACGCCGCGCATTCCATGAAGAAAGCAAATATAGGATTAGCTATGGCTCCGTGCCGTAGAGGCAAAGACAGAAGAACAGCATCAAACATCTTAAAGATGGCTGTGATGACAAGGAGCAGAGCGACTGCAAGGATTCGTCTGGATACAACCCAGCTTGAAGCTATAAAAAAGAGAGCAACGCCTGTCATCAAAGAACCAGACACAAGGGAAGCACAACTTCGAAGCCCCATTCCCAAAGCAGTCTCCGATAATCCCCAGACAGCTCCGAGTATCAAGATTAAACCCACATAAGATTTGGAATTATTTCTATCCACATTTCCCTCCTTGTCCGCTTAAATAAGTTCTCATAAGGATTTTATGAATTATAATTTTATTATTCTTTTTTCGCAACTGTAAATTTTTTGATAATAATTTCCTTTTGGTCAAGCCAACAAATCCCTCACGATTTCCTGGTCGTTGACCTTGCTGTTTTTCGTGTGATAAGCTCTTTTCAGGATATCAGCAGGTGAAAATTAGGCAAATTGTGAGGAATATGTCGAGCATACAAAAATGAAATTCTTCTAAAATTAATTTCCATCTTATAAGATGGCACTTATTAAGGAGGAAAAATGAAAAGGAGTTTTATAATAAGTATTTCTTTTCTTACATTTTCTCTCATGCTGTTTAGCCTCTGGCTTGCTGGCCAGCGCGCCCCTGGAAGAGCAAGGTTAATGGGAAGAGTTGCCGATGAATCTGGGAACCCAATCGCAAATGCGAAAGTCACCTTAAGAAGCCTCCGCAAAATTGGCGAAATCAATGAAGGATTCGAAAGAACAGCTACTACCAATAAAAAAGGGCTGTGGATAATGACTAACTTGGGAAGTGGTTTGTGTATGATTGAAGCTTCGGCTCCTGGATTTCATTCCCATGTGGAAAGAGTATTTATAAGCCAGATTAATCCAAATTTTCGTTTAAATTTTAAATTGAAAAAGATAGAATCCCCTCCAGAGGAGCAAGAAGAACCTACAGACGAGATGTTTTTCAAATATTTTGAGGAAGCAAACAGGCTCTTCGAGGAAGGAAAATATAAAGAAGCTGTTGTTACCTATAAGCTCTGCCTGGACGAAAATCCTGAGGCCTATCAGATCCATTACTACATGGGAAACTGCTACAGGAGGATGGATGAAATTGTACTCGCTCAGGAAGAATACGAAAAAGTTGCCCAAGGACTTAAGCAGGAAA
This sequence comes from Candidatus Aminicenantaceae bacterium, assembly GCA_041862375.1. GTDB lineage: Bacteria > Acidobacteriota > Aminicenantia > Aminicenantales > Aminicenantaceae > WVZL01. The sequence goes on along the minus strand of JBGVTE010000093.1, from coordinate 192 downwards.
AAAGAGCTGATTTAGCAAAGATTCATTGTGAAGTTTTATCTTTTCTGGGAGAACTTTCTTTAGAGAGGAAAGATAAGGAAGCTGCCCTGAATTACTATAAAGAAGCTCTTGAGTTTGATCCGAGGAATGAGAACCTTGTCTACACTCTGGGTGATATTTGCTTTTCCTTGAGGAAAATTGAAGATGCAATCC
>JBGVTE010000092.1:0-2072 GCA_041862375.1 Candidatus Aminicenantaceae bacterium | reverse complement strand
TGGGATTGAGAGGCGTGTAATCTTTTAGTTTAAAAATCTGACTGAACTCATCCGGAGTATTATAGGGAACATGGGTATCCATGTAGTGAAGATAGGCAAAGAAAGGCTTGTTTTTGTTTTTTTTAAGCCAGGAAACAAACTCAGAAGTGACTTTCTCTCCTTCTTCTAGAACCATCTCCTTATAATATTGAAAGCCCTGCTCGAAATTATAATTTTTTGTAATCGAAGGATTTGTTTGGATAGCATAAGTTTTATAATTCCTGTTTCTGAATACTTCTGCTAGTGTTAACCAGCTATTACTTAAATCATCCGACCAAAAAAAAGCTCGATGCTCATGGGGATACAAAGAAGTAAATACAGTACCCATAGAAGGTTTAGTCCAAGAAGCATTACTCATTGCTCTTTCAAAAAGGAGGCTTTCTTTAGCAAATGTATCAATATAAGGTGAGGTTGGCTGATTATAGCCATAACAGCCGAGATGGTCTGCTCTTAAGGCGTCGGCTACGATTAATAAAACATTAGGACCCGAAGGAGAAAAAAATAACTTCTTGCTAAAAACAAGCAGATTGGCCAGCATAAAAATGGATAGGACGGCGATGGCTGTTCTTTTTACTCCGGTTGAATTAATTATTAAGTTAAATATTCTGGAGACAAGCGACTGAAAAGATATATTTTTAAGCTGGAGATACAGAAATAAAATTAAGAAAACAATTAATGATTGAACAAGAAAAGGACGAGTCTGATGAGGAGAGCTAAGCAGGAATTTAAAAAATTGAAAAAACCAGTAGATAAATACTGATCCCCAAAAAATTCCCTTGATCAAAGGAGTTAATTTCTTTTTTTTGATTATTTTTAATTCAAAGTAAGTGGAAAACAATTTCCTCCATCCAAGTGATGTTATGACGAGCAAGAAATAGAAAGAAGCTGATATGCCAATTCCATAGAGGATTCCTCTATTAATACTACAGGTGAAATTAAGTAATATTAAGTTGAACATTTTATGGGAAAAATAGTGATGAGAAAATATGAAACAGATTGCTTTAAGGAATAGCAGAAAGAATCCGATAATTATGCCCCATTCAATTAAAAAGATTATTTTTTTCTTTTCGCGATTGAAAAATCCTCCTATATCCTCTGCTTGAACACCCGAGTTTAATGTATCGTTTTTCAGGATTTTTTGCCGGGTATTTCTAGTAGTCTTCACAATCCTATAATCTCCCAAGCAACTCTATGTTTAGGTGAATGTAAACTTGGGTTTGCTCTTTGTGTGTCTAGCTGAAGAGAATCTTCTTTCGGGCAAAAAAATTCCAGAAAAAGACAAATACAGTCGACACTACTTTAGAAATCAAGTAATGAAAATGAATCCACTCTGTAAAAAACCAAATAATCACTTCATTCAGTCCGAGTCCTACAAGACCTATGATCGAAAATATCAAGAATTCAACCCGTTTGTTTGCAAGAGTCCTTTTTGAAAAAACCCAGAAAATACTCAGCACATAGTTTGTTATGAGTCCTAAGAGAAAAGCTACAGCAGCAGATATTAAATAGTGGACTCTACAGACTTCTGTAAGAAAAATTAAGGAGCCAAAGTCTACACCGTAAGCGACCCCCCCTACAAAGCCGTACCTGATGAGTTGAACAAAAGTTTTGTCGCTTTTACCTAAGAGAAAAAAGCTAATGTTGGCACCTATTGGATTTATTATTTTATTAACTGAGTTAATCAATTTCAATCTCTCCTTTACTCATTTTTCATTCTCAATAATTTCATGGTATTCATCGTCTATGTTTATATCCCAGACAGAATGATTTTCGCCCAAAATATTCCGCACTCCCACTATTGCACTCAACATCGAATGATCCTGATTGTTATACCTGTGAAGGCCATTCCGGCCCATTGTCTGTAAATTTTCAATCGTGGATAAATAATTTTTTATTGTCTCAATCCTCGATTTGTACTCATCATCGTAAATAGGATACGTCTTAGGCGACCTTATAACAAAGCCATCTATAACCTGTTCTTTGGATGCGAACTTAAGCTTGCTTAACTCATGTATTCCGAGCTCGATTAAGTC
>JBGVTE010000091.1:0-113556 GCA_041862375.1 Candidatus Aminicenantaceae bacterium | reverse complement strand
AAGTTAACAGAAGAGGAAGCGATTGCTATCGCCAAGCAGGTATGTGAAGGGCTGGAAGAAGCGCACGAGTTAGGAGTTATACATCGTGATTTAAAGCCTCAGAACATCATGATAGACGAAAAGAGCAACGCAAAGGTCATGGACTTTGGTATAGCTCGCTCGGTTGAAGCCCCTGGAGTAACGCAGACTGGAATGATGATAGGAACGCCTGATTACATTTCGCCCGAGCAGGCAGAAGGAGAAGAGGCAGACCAGAGATCAGACATTTATTCGCTGGGAGTGATTCTGTATGAGGCGGTGACTGGAAAAGTACCTTTTGAAGGGGATACTGCTTTGAGTGTAGCCTTGAAGCACAAAGCAGAAGAACCTTCTGACCCGAGGGAACTCAATGATAAGGTGTCCGGCGAGATGAGCACTGTGATTCTCAAATGCATGGAAAAGGAAAGAGAAAAGAGATATCAAGAAGCAGAAGAGCTCCTTTCTGAATTAAAGAATATTGAGGAAGGCATATCCATCACCGCTGCTCCCAGGATGCCTCATATTCCTGAGTTTCTAGTTGAGCGCGAGGAAGAACCGGTTGAAGTGAAAAAGCCTGTCTTCGTGGCCCGTAAGCAGGAGCTCGATAAGCTAGGTAAGTTTTTTAAGGCGACTCTGGCCGGAAAGGGACAGGTAGCTTTCGTAACTGGCGAAGCCGGTAGCGGGAAGACAGCCCTTGTCAAAGAATTTGCCCGGCGTGCCCATGAGAGTCAGGAAGACTTGGTCGTCGCTGTGGGGAACTGCAATGCTCATGCTGGTATTGGCGATCCCTATCTGCCTTTCCGCGAAATGCTGAGTTTTTTGACCGGAGACGTTGAAGCTAGGTGGGCTGCTGGAGCCATTACAAGGGAACATGCAAGCCACTTGTGGAACCTTCTTCCCCATTCTGTCGAGGCACTGTTAGATACAGGTCCGGACCTGATTAACACATTTGTTCCAGGAGCAGCGCTGGTCACCCGCGCCTCGGCTTATGCACGAAGGGGCACGGCCTGGCTAACTCAATTGAAGAAACTTGTGGACCGTAAGGCAATCCTTCCTCCCGATTCTATGCTTCAGCAAAATGATCTTTTCGAGCAGTATACAAGGATGCTTCAAACGCTAGCCAAACGTCAACCAATACTTCTGGTATTAGACGATCTACAGTGGGCGGATGCGGGATCTATCAACTTGCTTTTCCACTTGGGCCGACGAATTGAGAGCAGTCGTATGCTGATCGTTGGTGCCTACCGGGCAGCAGAAGTAGCTCTGGGAAGGGAAGGTCAACGGCATCCTCTCGAGCCTGTTATAAACGAGTTCAAGCGCGTCTTTGGGGAAGTTGAATTGGAAGTTTTTAAGGCTGAAGATAGGCAGTTTGTTGATGCCTTCCTTGATGCAGAACCAAATAAATTAGGGAGTGCGTTCCGTAATACGCTTTTTCGGCAAACCAAAGGACATCCCCTATTTACTGTTGAATTGCTTAGGGGCATGCAGGAGCAGGGGGTGTTAGTTAAGGACAAAAAGGGCAAGTGGATTGAGGGCTCAGAATTGAACTGGGAGGCGCTACCCACGCGAGTGGATGCAGTGATCGAAGAACGTGTTGGGCGGCTTCCTGAAAAGTTACATGAGGTGATGAAGATAGCCAGCGTGGAAGGAGAATCGTTCACCGCTGAGGTGGCGGCCCGGTTGCAGAAGATGGACATTCGAGAAATGGTACGAATATTGAGCAGCGAGTTGGATAAACGGCATCATTTGGTTTCAGCCAAGGGCATAAGGTGTGTGGACAGTCAGCGACTTTCCATGTATCTATTCCAGCACATCCTGTTTCAAAGGTATTTATACAAAAGCCTGGACGAAGTGGAAAGGCCGCACCTGCACGAGGAAGTGGGAACTGCGCTGGAGACATTCTACGGAGAGCAGGCGGAGGAGATTGCTGTTCAGTTGGCCCGGCACTTCCAGGAGGCGGGAATAACGGCGAAGGCAGTAGAGTATCTGTACAAGGCGGGTAATAAGGCCACACGGGTTTCTGCCAGCCAGGAAGCAATTTCACACTTCAGTAAAGGCTTGGACCTTCTGAAGACCTTACCAGATACCAACGAGCGTACCCAACAGGAATTGGCACTACAGGTTGCCCTGGCTGGACAGATGCTAGCAATTAAGGGCTACGCAGCCCCAGAAGTGGGAGAAGTCTGTGCCCGGGCACGAGAATTATGTCTGCAGGTAAGCGAGAGCCCTCTGCTCTTTCCAACACTGTTCTTACTCAATAACTTTCATGGATTACGGGCTGAGTACCAGATTGCGCTCGAGCTGGCAGAGCAGATGTTCTCCTTAGCTGAGCGCGCTAATGACCCACTTCTCCTGGCCATCTCTCATCTAGCTAAAGGATGGATTCTGTATAATCTAGGAGAGTTTTCACAGGCTCTCTCCCATCTTGAGCATATGATTGACTTCTACGACCCTCAACAGCACGGCTCCCTGGCATTCATCTTCGGAGGAGATTTTGGAGTGTATGCTCTAGGCTGGGGATCCCACGTCTTGGGCATCCTTGGCCATCTGGATAAGGCCCTAAAGAGAAGTAAAGAAGGGCTTAGACTTGCCCGTAAACTGGATCATCCTTTTTCCCTCGCCTTTTCTCTGAGTGTTATTGGTGCTTATTTCCATATTTGCATGAGCCGTGATGTGGAAGAAGCTGAAAAGCATGTGAAGCCATTGGTTAAACTCGCAGCAGAGAAAGGATTTGCATTCTACCAGGGATTGGGACTGAGTTGGCAGGGCTGGCAGCAAGCGGAAGAAGGGCAGTTTGAAGAGGGAATAAATTATATTCATCAAGGCTGGGCAATAATCCGGGCTGTAGGCACGGAGGCGTACGGATCTACTGAGTTTTTCCTCCTGGCCGATGCCTATAGGAAGGCAGGTAAGCCAGAGGACGGGCTCAAGGTGCTGTCTGAAGCGTTTGAATTTGTGGAAAAAACAGGAGAGCGTATGTTAGAGGTAGAGCTCCATCGCCTTAAGGGGGAATTGTTAGCAATGAAAGGTGAGGCTGAAGATAAATCTGAGATTAAGGAGGAGGCTGAAGAGAGTTTCCGTAAAGCCATTGACATCTCTCGCCTTCAAAGTGCGAGATTATGGGAACTGAGGGCGACAACGAGCTTGAGCCGTCTCTTGCAGAAACAGGGCAAGAAGAGAGAAGCTAGGAAACTGCTGGCTGATATTCTTGAATGGTTCACAGAGGGATTTGACACTCCAGACCTGAAAGAGGCCAAGGCCCTTCTAGAAGAGCTATCGTAAGAGAAATATTTTGCTATTGACCTCTGGAAAGGCGCTTACCGTGGTATTCCTGAGGTTGAAGATGCCAGTAAGAGGCTGGCCCTGTTAAATGGTTAGCAATAAGCTTTTTTTTAGAATTACTGGAAAATAATGGTGAAAAACAATATAGAGTGATAAATCCCTGAGTATTTAACAGGGCTGGCTGGGCTGAAGGAGTAGTCTTGAGGCTTGGCTTCCCAAAATTGAAAAGGACATCAAAGCGGGAAGCAGAGGCCCAGGTTATTATTCAGGCCCTGAAGAGGATGAAGAAGAAGTAAAAAGCGATATCAGGCCTGGGCATATTTCCGAGGCAATCCAGTACCGCATGATGGATAAGTATTTTTAAAAAATTGATCTAATTATAGCCAATTAAGCTTAGATAACCTCCTCTCTCTTACACAAACGAATTCAGCGTTTAACCTAGTTGACTATTCTTTAGTTGACTGATATTCTTTTATCACTCCAAATAGAAGGAACCAATGGGAATTAAGTGTCCCAAATGTCAGTCTGATAATCCTGACGACACTCTTTATTGTGGCAAGTGTACTACTCCGCTGAAGGGAGATCTATTTGTCTCCCACACCAAGACTATCCGGAAGCCCTCTGGTGAATTATCCATTGGAAGCACCTTTGCTAGGAGATACAAGGTCATAGAAGAGCTGGGAAGAGGTGGAATGGGTATTGTCTATAAAGCCGAGGATACCAAACTCAAGCGCACTGTTGCCCTCAAGTTTATGCCTCCTGAATTGACAAAGGATCCTGAGGCCAAGGAAAGATTTGTCCGTGAGGCTCGGGCAGCTGCGGCATTAGATCATCCTAATATCTGTACTGTTCACGAAATTGATGAGGCTGAGGGAAAAACATTCATTTCTATGGCTTATGTGGATGGTGAGAGCTTAGGGGAGAGAATTAAATCAGGCCCTCTAAAGCTTGATGAAGCGCTTGCTAATGCCCTCCAGGTTGCCGAAGGCTTGGAGGAAGCACATAAAAAGGGAATTGTTCATAGGGATATCAAGAGCGCTAACATCATGTTAACTGGGAAAAGTCAGGCAAAGATCATGGATTTTGGTCTGGCTAAAGTGATTGGAGGAACTCTGATAACAAAAGAGGCCACAACTATGGGAACAGTTGCTTACATGTCGCCTGAGCAGGCTCGTGGGGAAGCTGTAGATCACCGATCTGACATCTGGTCTCTTGGTGTAGTTTTATATGAGATGCTTACCGGTCAATTACCATTCAAAGGAGAGCAAGAGCCTTCAGTCATACATTCTATTATTTACGAGGAGCCGAAACCTCTTAGAGCTATAACGCCCAATATTCCTGTTGAATTGGAACAGGTTGTCAAAAAAACACTTGCCAAGAATCATGATGACCGCTACCAGCACATTGAAGATCTGATAAATGATTTATACTCTATCTCAAAAGGGTTTGTGCCTCCAAGGATTAAGGCAGCAATACGCAAAGCAAAGCTTTTAAGAATAAAAAGAGCCTACCTTTACGGAGGCATTGCGCTTTTCTCTGTTTTTCTCATAGCGTTTGGATTATATTTTTTCGCTGCTCGTGTTAAGCCTATAGATTCGATTGCAGTGTTGCCCTTCGAAAATGCGGACCCAGACACGGAATATTTAAGTGATGGGATAACTTGGAGCCTCATCAACAAGCTAACGCAGTTGCCAAGCCTGAAAAAGGTTACAGCACGTGGCTCTGTATTTCGTTATAAGGGGAAAGAGATAGATCCACAGGTAGTAGGACAAGAACTCGGTGTAGATGCAGTGCTTATGAGTCAGATGAGTCAGCGTGGGGATGAGCTGTCCATTAGTGTTGAACTCATGAAGGTAAGGGATAACAGTCATATTTGGGGAAATAATTATAAACGGAATAAATCAGAACTTTTTGCAGTTCAAGAGGAAATTTCGGATTCTATAATGAATAGCCTTCGGTTGAGCTTAACTCAGAAAGAGAAAGCAGTGCTGACTAAGCGCTATACTGAGAACCCCGAGGCTTTCGAGCTCTATTCAAAAGGGCTCTATTTCTTAGACAAATGGGAACTTCTGAAAAGCCTGGAATATTTCCACCAGGCAATAGAAAAGGATCCCACCTATGCCTTAGCCTACGCATGTATAGGCTGGAATTACAATTTGCTAGGATACGGTACCGAAATCTCCCCAAAAGAGGCATTCCCGAGAGCAAAAGAGGCAGCAGAGAAGGCACTGGAAATGGATGACACCCTTAGCCAAGCTCGCGGTGTGTTAGGAACAACAAAATATATGTACGATTGGGACTGGGAGGCGGCCGAGAGGGAACTTAAGCGAGCTATCGAGCTCAACCCTAACGATGCAAATAATCATAATGGGTATGCTGTTTATTTAGCAGTAATGGGGAGGTACGGAGAGGCACTTGCAGGAAGTAAACGTGCTATAGAGCTTGATCCACTTTCGTTCGAAATAAGCATTGTTTTTGGTATGATTTTCACCTACATGCGCCAGAATGATAGAGCGATTGAGCAATACAAGAAAATACTGGAGATGGATCCGAATTATGTTCCTGCACTTCAGTTTCTCGCACATGCTTATGCAGATAGCGGAATGTATGATGAAGCTATTGCTGCGGCCAAAAAGGAACTAGACCTTTGGGGCAAAAATCAGGAAACATTACCTGTGCTCGGAATTACATATGCGAGGTCGGGGAAGAAAGAAAAGGCGAAGGAAATACTTGGCGAATTGCTCGAGCTAGAAAAGCAAAGGTATGTCGCACCGACATACTTCGCATCAATCTATGGGTATCTCGGCGAGATGGATCAGGCATTCGAATGGCTAGAGAAGGCTTATGAGGAGCGCGATGGGCAAATGCACTTGCTTAAAGTCTGGCCGCTCTTAGATCCCCTCCGCTCAGATCAGAGATTCAAAGCGATGCTGAAGAAAATGAACTTGGAATAATGATCGGCAAATGACCAAAAACCTTTCACTAAAGAATATAATTTTAGAAATAAAAAGGGGGAACAGATGAGAAAGTTACTCAGTTTTTCGACTCTGTTTTTACTTCTTTGTATAAGTTCTATCATTGCACAAAGAACAACTGGAATGATCGAGGGGGTTATTACCGATGAAGAAGGGACTCCACTTCCAGGTGTAACAGTGACAATAAAAGGGCCAGCTATTGCCTCAAGGAGCCTCTCGACTGATGCAAATGGTAAGTATCGTTTTCCAGCCTTATCTCCTGGAGAATATGCCGTTGCAGCTTCCATACCAGGATTTAAGAAGTACACCCAGGAAAAAATCCCTGTGAATGTCGAGAAAACAATTACTCTAAACATAACCTTAGAAATAGGTACGATTGAGGAAGAAATCACGGTTGTGGGAGAGAGTCCTATAGTCGATGTGACAACCTCCCGATTATCCACAAACGTGAAAAAAGAATATTTTGATGCCCTGCCCAAAGGAAGGAGTTTCCAGGAAATGGTCTATCTAGCTCCTTCAGTGCAGCCAGATCCTTGGGGCATAGGAATTGGAGGAGCCACTAGTGCAGAGAATCAGTACATTATCGACGGCATTAACACTACAGAGGTTGAAACCGGGATAATCGGAACAAACCTCGCCTATGATTTCATCGAGGAGGTCCAGATAAAAACAGGAGGATACGAGGCTGAATTCGGTGGTGCAATGGGTGGAGTTGTCAATGTTATCACCAAGAGCGGATCGAATGAGATTCATGGTGGAGCGTGGTTCAATTATCAGACTCACAACTTCTACGGCACTCCCGAAATCGGATACCTTGGCCAAGGAGCAATCGATGAGTTCAGTTATTCTGACTTTGGAATAAACTTTTCCGGACCGATTGTTAAAGACAAGGCCTGGTTTTTCCTTGGTGCGACTCCAAGTTTCCGCACAACTCATTATAAACCGACAAACAGTTGGACCGGAGAAACACGAACTTTTAATGTGCTCAGAAACAGATACTATTTTTCAGGAAAATTCATTCTCGAAGCTGCCGCTGGCCATAAGTTTACGGCCAGTTTTTTTGGTGATCCTATGAAGGGCGAAGGCGATAATCCGGGGACAGTGATAGATTTTATTGATTATGAGAGGTACGGTGTCACAAGATATTCAGGAGGGACTAACAATTTTGCTCTCAGGTATGATGGAATTTTTGGGAATGATTTGCTGGTGCACGCCATGGGCGGGCTCTACTACTACAAAACTAAAGAGATGCCAAAAGATAAGACCAAACCCGCGATCTACTTGCGACAGGGGTATTTAGGAGCTCCCGATCCTTACGGAATAGGTGGACATGGAGAGTATAATGATTTAGTAGTGAGGCAAAGATGGCAGGCTAATCTGGATATCACTAAATACTTGGGAGGCCATAGCATTAAGGCGGGGGTCCAGTTTCAACGCTCATTGTCGCTTAATGAAGGAGGTTGGACTGGTGGTTATCTTCGACAGGTTCGTCCTCTTTCTGGATATTTTAGAGACATATGGTGGTCTTGGGAAGGAGAGTCGTATACTGATATCCTTGCCCTCTTTTTACAGGACAGCTGGAAAGTGACGGATCGGTTGACTCTAAATGTTGGTATCAGGATAGAAGACCAGAATATCCATGCTGGTGACAAAGCACTAGATTTTGAGCCGTCTGAATCAGTCATCCACTGGGGTTTCCTTGATCAAATTTCTCCACGAGTTGGATTTGCCTTTGATGTTTTCGGCGATGGAACATCGAAGTTGTTTGGTTCCTATGGTTGTTACCATGAAATGGTCCCTCTGCTCATGAATACCCGGGCGTTTGGTGCAGAGTCATTTATTTCGTATTTTTATCCTATAAACCTTGGCGATCCTCTCACATTTATACCGGACAAATCACAGGCTTTTTATGAATGGACTCTTGGAACAACAAAGGAATGGCCTGATCCAGATAGAGATGATAAAGGACTCGATCCTCAATATGTTGAGGAGTTTATCGTTGGATTTGAGAAGCAGATAGCGACGGATTTCTCCTTGAATATAAGAGGAGTTTGGAAGAGGTTGGGACTGGCCCTGGAAGATGGCTCCCTTGACGGCGGTGCTTCATTCTTTTTCTTTAATCCCGGCAAACACTTTGTTGAGGGGGAGATCAATCCAATCACAGGTAAACCCAGAGAGATCTACGTGGATGCTTTCCCTGAAGCGAAAAGAGACTATAAAGCAGTAGAGATTATGCTCTTAAAGAAGTTCTCACATAACCACATGTTCACTCTTTCTTATACCTATTCTCGACTCAGAGGAAACCATCCTGGCCTTGGCTTTGAGGAATATACCGGAGAGGGCCTAGGGAGCCAGTTATGGCCCAACCTCACTGCTCTTTTTGACTTTCCAGAATTCCTGTACAATGCGGATGGAGTGTTGCCTGGTGACAGGCCTCACCAATTCAAATTCGACGGGATCTATGTTTTTTCAGGAACTGGCTTTCTAGGATTCCTAGAAGGTCTTTCACTTGGAGCCTCATTTAGATTTATGTCAGGAAAATCATTGACCAAAATGGGAGAGAATGAGAACTATTTGAATGTGGTTTTCTTAGAGCCAAGAGGAAGTGATGGGAGACTGCCAAATTATTACCAGCTTGATTTTCATGCAGGCTATGAGGTAAAGATTGCAGGAAAGTATAAAATTGGAGTCACTTTGGATGTCTTCAATTTACTCAATACCAAAATAGAGACTCGTCGATGGCTTGTCTATCTTCATGACACTTATTTTGGATCTCCATCCGAATTAATGCCCTGGGACTTCAGCACTACTAAATACCCAACAGCTGACAATGATTTGTATGGAAAGACAATGGAATACCAGATCCCCATTCGAGCAAGACTGGGACTTACATTAAGATTCTGAGTCGTAAATTGAGACAGAAGCCAGGAGCCCTGAACAGGCATTCTTCATGGTTATTTTGATATGCTGGTCGTCAACTTATCAGTCCCAAGTATCATTACAGGTTAGATAAATTGTATGAAGAGAAGGGCTGGAAGGGCAAAGCCATAGAGCATTACGAAAAATTCCTCGACCTCTGGAAGGACGCTGACCATGGAATCGCTGAGATTGAGGATGCTAGGGAAAGGCTGGGTGGACTGAAGAGTTAAATCCCATAAAGTCCTGGCTTCCCGATAATGAAAAACACACCTGAGCGAATTAGCGGCTATGGATGGTTGAGGGGGAGGGGGGATTCTCATTCGCTATGCATTATAAAATTTGTAAAGGGAACTTTAGTTTAGATAATTCAATTTGACTAATTTCAGATTACTTGCTATTGTTTTGACACGCAGGTGAGGGAATAATGGCCGTTAAGTGCCCTAAATGCAATACTGACAATCCTTCTGATTCTAAGTATTGCAAAGAGTGCGCCACTCCGCTTCCTTCACTTGAGGAAATAGCTGTCTCTCACACTAAGACTCTCCAAACACCTGCTAAGGAATTGATCAAAGGAAAGACGTTCGCTGGAAGGTACCAGATCAATGAAGAGCTGGGAAGAGGAGGAATGGGTGTTGTCTACAAAGCTAATGACACCAAGCTAAAACGGACAGTTGCCCTCAAGTTTCTCCCACCAGAGTTAATCCACATTCCAGACGTCAAAGAGCGATTCATGCGCGAGGCACAGGCTGCTGCAGCACTGGATCATCCCAACATATGTACTGTTTATGAATTTGACGAGGCCGAGGAGAAAACTTTCATTTCCATGGCCTATGTAGAAGGCCAGAGCTTAAAAAAGAAGATTGAATCAGGCCCCCTTAAGCTGGATGAAGCCCTTAAGATTGCCACACAAATAGCAGAGGGTTTGCAGGAAGCACATAAGAAAGGAGTGGTTCACAGGGACATCAAGAGCGCCAACATCATGGTGACTGAGAAAGGTCAGGCGAAGATCATGGATTTTGGACTGGCCAGAGCAACAGGGCGGACTCTAGTAACAAAGGAAGGGATGACGATGGGGACGATCGCCTACATGTCTCCCGAACAAGCGAGAGGGGAAGAGGTTGATTTTCGTACGGATATCTGGTCATTAGGTGTGGTTCTTTATGAAATATTCGGTGGCCAATTGCCTTTCAAGGGGGAGCATGATCAAGCTGTTGTGTATTCCATTTTAAATGAGAAGCCCAAGCCAGTCACAGATTTACAGCCCGAGATTCCCAAGGCATTAGAGCAAATTGTGGGCAGGGCTCTCGAGAAAAATCCTGATAAGCGATACCAACAAATAGAGGAGCTGTTAGATGATCTGAGGTCCATATCAGAGGGAATAGTACCAGAAGGAGTTAGGGTAAGACTGAGGAAAGCAAAGCTACTTAGGAGGAAGAAAGCAATCCTCTATGCAGGCATAGCAGGTTTCCTCATCATAATGACTGTGATAGCTCTGAGTCTTTTTACTGGGCGTGGAGATGCCATAGATTCGATTGCCGTGCTGCCCCTTGATAATCTTTCTGGAGATCCAGAACAGGAATACTTCACGGAGGGCATGCACGAGGCCCTGATTACTGAATTATCAAAAATCAGAGCACTTAAGGTGATTTCACGGCCGTCGATGATGCGTTACAAGGATTCTGATAAGCCATTGCCTGAAATCGCAAGAGAATTGAATGTAGAAGGGATAGTAGCCGGTTCTGCGCTTAAAGAGGGAGGAAAAGTTCGGATCACTATACAGTTGATAGAAGCTGAGACTGAGCAGAATTTATGGGTTGAGAATTACGAGAGAGATTATCGTGATATCCTGATGCTTCATGGTGAAGTTGCTCTGGACATTGCCCAGGAAATCAGGATTGCAGTAACTCCAGCGGAGCAGACACGCCTGGCGAGTGCACACGCCGTGGACTCCGAAGCGTACGAATTGTATCTCAAGGGGCGATACTACTGGAACAGGTTCTCGCCCGAGTGGGTAAATAAGGCCTTGGACTATTACAATCAGGCTATCGAAAAAGATCCCAATTATGCTCTCGCGTATACATCAAAAGCAGAGACTTATGTCATGCTCTCAACTGGTTTTAGTATTCTTACTAGCAAGGATGCCATGCCTAAAGTGAGAGAAGCTGCCCTAAAAGCGCTGGAGCTTGATCCGACATTGGCCGAAGCCCATGTGTCATTAGGACTTGTTGCTACATGCTATGATTGGGATCGTAAGGCAGCAAAAAAACACTTCCAAAAAGCCCTTGAACTCAATCCGAATTCCGTGAGTGCACACCAATGGATTGAGTATTACTTGACCTTCTTGGAAGGTGAGTATGAGGAAGGCATTGCCCATCTCGAACTTGTCCAAGAACTGGATCCTCTCAATCCTTTTGTTAAAACGCGCTTTGGATATATGCACTACTATTTGCGCGATTTCGACCGTGCTATTGAACTATTCAAAGAAAATGTTGATTTTGATCCGAACAACCCATTAGGACACAATGGATTAACGGAAGCCTACAGCAAAAAAGGCATGTATGATAAAGCGATTGCAGAAGCAGAAAAAGTATTAGAATTAGAAATGCGTTCGGTTAGTGCAATTGCCACACTGGGATTCCATTATGGCCTAGCGGGTAAAAAAGACAAGGCACTCGAGCTCCTCTCCGAACTGGAAGCACGGTCCAATAAAGGCTATGTATCTCCCTTCTGGGTAGCTGTAATATACATGGGCCTCGGGGAGATGGATAAAGCATTTGAGTGGTTAGAAAAGGCTTATGAAGAGCGTGATGGCAAATTAATCTATATCTCGGTGCCAGCGCCCTTTGATGCGCTCAGTGATGATCCAAGGTATAAGCAGTTACTCAAAAAAATGGATCTAGAGCATTTGTTCGAAAAACTAGCTTCCCTAAAGAAATAAGAAATGACTTTGAAATATGATTGGAGAGGCCATCTCCCATTACAATATCCTTAAAGAACTACAAGAAATTCCTCACCCTCTGGAAAGATGCTGACCCTGGGATAGCTGAGGTTGAGGTAACAAGAAGAAGCTGGCTGGATTGAAGGATTAGTCTTGAGGCTTAGCTTCCCGAAATTAAAAAGATAAGACGGGATGCTGTGGCCAAAGTTATTCTTCAGGCCCTGAAGAGGATGAAGAAGAAGTAAAAAGCGATATCAGTTTATCAAAAAGCTTTTTTGAAGGCCAGTGCTCGCCTCTCTCCCAGTGGCCAATTGTAGTATAATCAATCCCTAAGAAGCGGGCTAATTTCTTCTGCGATAGACCATGAATCCGTCTGAATATAATAATCTGTTCTCCTAAGCTGTTAGATTCGGTATCAAAAGGGATATACCCAAGGAATTCGATGATCTTAGGGATGAAAGGAAGGGATGGTTTTACTCGATTATTTTCCCAATAATAAATAGTTATCTCATCGACTCCGATACTTTCTGCGACTTCCTTTTGGAGGAGCTTGAGGTCAAGTCTTTTCTTTCTTAAGTGGTCTCCCAGGATTTTTAATAATTTAGGATAACCTGGCGGGAGAGGTTTTTTTGCCTTAAGAGTCAAATGGCAAAAAGGCAACACAAGGGTGTGAGGATGTTTATCATGGCTTTACCTCTCCCAACCTTGATTGTACTGATAGCCAGAGGGTGCGGTACTACTCGAAGATATCTGGACCACTGCTTGACCGAATCGATATACATGTTGAGGTGCCAGAAGTAAAATTTAAGGATATCATTTCTAAAGATGAAGGCAAGAGTTCAGCCCAAATAAGGGAAAGGATCATGAAAGCAAGAGAAAGACAGCTTTTGAGATTCAGAGGGAAAAAGATTTATTCTAATGCACAGTTAGAAGAACGTGAGATTAAGGAATATTGTCAGGTTGACGATGAATCTAGAGAGCTTTTAGAGATGGCAGTTAATCGTCTGGGTTTCAGCGCCCGAGCTTATAATCGTGTGTTAAAAGTTTCGAGAACAATTGCTGATTTAGTCCAGGAGGTAAAGATAAATCCTGTGCATGTTTCAGAAGCAATCCAGTACCGTATGATGGACAAGTACCTAAAGTGAAAATAGGAAATTTCAAGCTCAGAAATAATATGAATTTTCTTTTAATGTGCGTTTTGATAAAATCTGTCGCCTTGGAAGAACCAACGAAGTGGATTCTTGAGAAAGAACAGACTTGTCTGCTATGTCTGATTTCTAAGCGGAAGGAATTTCGGATAACAAATGATTGAGGTATATAAGATAAAAAAGATTGATGAATAAGGAGGTAATAATGAAAAAAATATTTGCCTCACTTTTTGGAATGTTACTTCTTTTTTCTTTTATTGCTTTGGCAGACAATGGAGAAAAAGACCCGCTATTGATCGAGGTTAGGCCAGCTCATCTCACGCCATTAAAAAAGGAGGCTTTCGAATGGCTTGAAAGAAACATGACTGTATTAACTAAAATCAACGACCAGATATGGAGCTTTGCAGAAATGGCTATGGAAGAGTATGAATCAGCCGAGCTTTTAGCTTCTTATATGGAAAAAATGGGATTCAATGTTGAAAGAGGTTTGGCTGGAATGCCAACTGCTTTTGTAGCAGCTTTTGGTTCCGGAGAGCCGATTATAGGTATTCTTGCTGAGTATGATGCGCTTCCTGGACTTTCTCAAAACAGTGTTCCGTATAAAAATCCCCTTGGAGAAGGAAAGCCTGGACATGGATGCGGTCATAATATATTCGGCGCAGCGAGTGCCGCTGCTGCTGTGGCTATGAAAGAGGTAATGGAGAAGCGAGAACTTAAAGGAACTATTAAACTTTTTGGTTGTCCGGCTGAAGAGACTGTGGTAGGTAAGGTATTCATGGCCCGTGATGGAGTTTTTGACGGCCTTTCTTGCTGCATTCAATGGCATCCCAGTACAGAAAATAGCGTTTCTTTGGAATCGAGCAATGCGATGAATCAATTCAGATTAGAATTTTTTGGCAAGACAGCTCATGCGGCCGGAGATCCATGGCAAGGAATAAGCGCGCTGGATGCTGTTGAATTAACCAATGTCGGACTTAATTATCTTCGTGAGCACCTTAAGCCTACCGCTAGAATTCACTATGTTATTAACAATGGAGGAGGAGCTCCAAATGTCGTTCCTGATTATGCTCAAGCCTGGTATTATGTTCGGGATATAGATCGTGAGCATGTAGAAAATGATTTTGAACGGGTATTAAAGATTATAAAAGGAGCAGCTCTGATGACCGGGACAAAGTATAAAATTCATTTTATAAGCGGGGTCCATGAAATGCTGCCGAATCGTACAGGAAATGAAGTTGTTTACAGTAATCTGCTCCTTGTCGGCTCTCCTCAATTTTCTGAAAAGGAGCAAGAGTTCGCTGGGAAGATTCAAGAGAGTCTAGGAATCGAGGAGAAAGGCTTGGAAACCGATATTGAACCATTCAAACTCCCTGATCGAAGCTGGGGCAGTGGTTCTACTGATGTAGCTGAAGTAAGCTGGCTTACACCGACGACGTCACTTGGAATTGCCTATAAACCAATCGGGGCACCTGGGCATCACTGGTCTTCAGTTGCCTGCAGTGGTATGTCTGTCGGCCATAAGTGTCTGCTCACAGCAGCAAAAGTTATGGTAGCTTCAGGAGTCGATTTCCTTACTCATCCAAAAATTATCCAGAAAATGAGGAAGGAGTGGATGGAGAAGAAGATGGGAAAAGAATATAAATCTCCTTTACCTCCTGAACTAAAGCCTCCCGTAAAGCCAAAAAAATAATTAGCATCTTCTCCCGTCTTTTACTACCATCTTTCCATCTTTAATTACATGTTTTACTGGATTTATCCCCAGATGATATACTATCGAGGAGTAATTAGGGGAATTAAATAGAATGCAATCCATTTTTTTCCCTACTTCTAAACTCCCTACCGATTCATGTCTGCCTAGGGCAAAAGCAGCGTTTGCAGTGCAGGCATTGATAGCTTCTTCAATGCTCATTTTCAGTGTGTAGACAGCGAGTTGGAGTATGAATAACATGGATTCCGTCATCGAGCTTCCTGGGTTAAAGTCAGTGGCCAGAGCGATTACAGCCCCTTTATCGATAAGTTTACGAGCAGGAGCTTTTTTCTCAAGCATTAAAAAGAAAGTTACTGAAGGGAGGAGAATTGCTGTAGTCTGGCTCTGAGAAAGCTTCTGGATACCTTTATCACTGATATGGATTAAGTGGGATGCCGAGATAGCGTTTTCTTCTACAGCAAGCTCTGTTCCTCCGAGGGAAGAGAATTCATCAGCGTGTAATTTTATCTTAAGCCCCGCTTTTTTTGCGGTTTTAATTAAGATTCTGGTTTCTTCAGGAGAAAAAACGCCCTTTTCACAAAATACATCAAAAAATTCTGCTAGTTTCTTTTCTACGACTTCTGGCATGATTTTGTCGATGATAAGTTGAATGTACTCGTTCTTGCGGGTGGAATATTCTTCAGGAATTTCATGGGCTCCTAAAAAAGTAGGAATAATATCTACAGGATGAATTTCACGGAGCAGGTGAAGAGTCTCCAGTTGTTTTATTTCATCTTCTAAATTCAAACCATAGCCACTTTTTGCTTCTACTGTGGTAGTGCCGTGGAGAAGCATTTGGTCCAGGCGAGAGAGGCAGAGAGAAGTTAGTTGTTCCTGAGAGGCTTGCCGAGTTGCTTTTACTGTAGTTTGAATTCCCATACCCATTTGAGCTAATTGTGGGTAAGTATAGCCTTTCAGGCGCAAGAGAAATTCATCTTCACGGCTCCCCGCAAAGGGAAGATGAGTATGGGGATCTACAAATCCAGGGAGACAGGTTAAGCCCTTGCCATCAATTATTACACTATCTTTTTTGGGACGAATTTCTTCTTTGTAACTTTTTTCGTCTCCGACAAAGACAATCTCTCCTTTACAAGAAGCAATCCATGCATTCTCAATAGGTTCCACTTTTTGCAAAGCATTTTTTCTTTTGGGGATCGGGCCTTTACATGTTAATAACTGGCTGCAGCCACGAACAATAAGATCAGCTGATCTCATTTGAGAATTTTTTTAAGGATGCCTGCTTTTTATTTCTGAGAAAAGGAGGAGTTTCATAGAAATCCCATTCTTTTTCCCGCGGTGGCCTGGTCCAGAGTTTTTCGCTTTCCAGGGGTTCGAATTCGTAGGGAGGAGTCTCTTGATTGATTTGGATTGAAGGCTGAGGTTTTTGATAAGAAAGCTTAGTGCTCTCTAGTAGTGAATATTCTCTTTCTGGCGGAAGGCTGAAGCCTGTTGCTATAACAGTGACTTTTACCATTTCCTTTAGAGTCTCATCGATAACTGTGCCAAAGATGATATTTGCTTCGGGGTGCGCCATCCTGTGGATAAGCTGAGAGGCTTTAGATACTTCATGAAGGGTTAGATCTTTTCCTCCTGTGATGTTAATAAGGACTCCGTGAGCTCCTTCGATAGAAGTATCTACTAATAAAGGACTAGAAATAGCTTTTTGAGCAGCTTCAACAGCCCTATTTTCACCAGATGCCATTCCTGTTCCCATAAAGGCCATACCCATCCCCTTCATGATTGATTTAACATCAGCAAAGTCTAGATTTATTAATCCTGACCTTGTAATAAGATCAGAAATTCCCTGGACTGCTTGGCGGAGTATATCATCAGCCATTTTAAAGGCATCTTCAATGTAAGTATCCAGATTAACTGTTTCTAGGAGCCTTTCATTGGGAATGGAGATGACAGTATCAACTGAGGACTTTAGATCTTTTAATCCATCTTCGGCTTGTTGGGACCTAACCTTTCCCTCGAATTCAAAAGGTAGAGTTACAATGGCGATTACCAAAATATCCTTTTCTGTGGCTAAATTTGCCAAGATGGGGGTAGCTCCTGTTGCTGTGCCTCCTCCTAGCCCTCCAGTCAAAAAGACCATATCCGAACCTTCTATTATCTGGAGCAATTTTTCTGTGTCTTCCAAGGCAGCCTGTTTCCCGATGTCTGGCTTTCCTCCCGAGCCCAAGCCTTTTGTGAGTTCAACGCCTATTTGTATCTTATTCTTTGCTTTGTTGCTTTTGAGTGCTTGAAGATCTGTGTTGAGGGCGATGAATTCTACTCCTTCAATTCCAATTTCGATCATCCTGTTTATGGCGTTTCCACCTCCACCGCCAATACCGACAACTTTAATGTTTGCTCCAGCCCTTTCTTCTACCAGGTGAAATTTTAATTTACTTTTAAAGTCCTCGCTCATTTTTTCCTCCTATGCTTCTTTGAACCAGTCTTTGATCTTAATCCAAAGACCTCTTTTTCTATCTTTTGCAATGGTCTTTTCTTGCCATTGTATATATCCGTAAAGGAGAAGACCTACCGCAGTTGCATAGTCAGGTGTACTTGCTCTGTCTGCCAGACCACCCACACCAGTAGGATCGCCTCGCCTTACGGGTAAATCAAAAATTTCTTCAGCTACTTCTCCAAGACCATCCAGCATAGCTGTTCCCCCTGTCAGAACTATTCCAGAATTGAGAGACTTCTCATAACCCATCCTCTTGATATCAGTCTCAACGAGGCGGAATATCTCTTCTGCCCTGGGCTGTATGATTCCTGCTAAAATCTGTCTGGATAGCACGCGTTTTTTTGGCTTGTGTCCTACTGAGGGAACCTCAATAGTTTCCTGTTCATCAACCAGAGGGCTTTCGACGCAACCGTATTTCTTCTTTATCTTTTCCGCTTCGGGAATCGGAGTCCGCAATCCCACAGCAATGTCATTGGTGAAGTTATCCCCCCCAATAGGTATTATTGAAGTGTACCACAAACTGCCGCGCTCAAAAATGGCTACTTCAGTTGTTCCTCCTCCGATATCAATTAAACCTACTCCCAGTTCTTGCTCATCTGGAGTTAGTGTAGAGGCTGCTGTGGCAATCTGATTGAGGAAAATCTGCTCGATCTCAATGCCTGCTCGTTCGACACAAGTCCTGAGATTTTGAACAGAAGTGAGAGCACTGGTGACGATATGAACATTAACTTCAAGTTTTATCCCGCTCATTCCAATAGGATCTTTGATGCCATCTTGTTCATCAACTACGAATTCCTGAGGTATTACATGTATTATTTCTCTGTCAGGAGGAATAGATACTGCTTTTGCCTGGTTAACAGCTCTTTTGATGTCTTCATGAGAAATCTCTCTGTTTTTGCTCGATACCGCTATCACTCCTCGGCTGTTAAAGCTTTTTATATGGGCTCCTGAGATGCCAACAAAGGCTGATTCAATTTCCACCCCTGCCATAAGCTCAGCTTCTTCTTGTGCTTTTTTTATAGCGTTTATCGTGGCTTCTAGATTGACCACTACTCCTTTTCTCAATCCTCTGGATTCAGCGTTTCCTATGCCTATTATCTCTATTTTTTTATCTTCAGTGATTTCACCGATGATAGCTGAGACTTTTTTTGTGCCAATATCAAACCCGACGATATAGTTATTTTTTGGCATTATAGAATCTCCTTTTTAGAGTTTGGAATGATGCTTTTATCCCTGCTTTGAAAAGGTTTAATATAAAAGCGGTCTTCAAAACGGAGGTCGATATATTCTAAGCTTCCGAACCGAGATTCTAAGTCATTGTGGTGCTCGTTAAAGAATTTAAGTTGTGGGGAAATATTTTCGTATCCTACAATAAGTCTTGTTTTTTTGTCTTTTAAGTGGAGAGTGGTCCATCCGTGGTAGGTAAGGTCTAATACCTTAATTTCATCTTTCTCTACGGCAGACAAGCTATTCAAGCATTCCCAAGCTCGTGCAAGTTTTTCTGTAAAATTATTTCGGAAGTTTTTTGAGTCAATAAGGAGCGGAAGTCGTAGGTTTTCGGGAGAAGAAATTTTTTCAAGCTTGATGCCACTTTTATCGATAAGATACAGGTCTTCTTTTTTCACAACAGCCACTGGCTCTCTTAGTTTAATTTCAATTCTTAAAGAGGCAGGGAAGACTTTTCTGATATAAGTCTCCTTGATCCATCTGTGCTCCCCTATTGACTGCTGAAGATAACCAATATCCAGGAGTAGTATGTTTGCTAAATTTTTTTTCTTTAATAAGGTAACGATATTGTTCTTAACCTCTTCATTGGAACAGATGATGTTTATCTCGTTAACTTCTAGGTAATCCCAGGAAATTAAAAAGAGATAGCTTTGTTGAATGAAGTAAAATGTCCCTACAAGGAATGTGAAGCAGAATAATACATGCTTAAATTTGAGGTTGATTTTCTTTTTAATTCTTTTTTTATCGAATTTTTTTGTTTTCTTTCCACGCTGAAAATGCATTGGCTCATAGGAGAAAATGTCTGTTCTTGACCTGTAAGGAGTACTGAGGATCAAGCTCATGCTATTCTTTTTCCTCCAGTTTTTTTATCGTATCAGGAATTATCTGGTAAATATTTCCTGCTCCCATGACTATGATCATGTCTTGAGGTTTGGCAATTCTTCCGATAAAGGCAGGAATTTTTTTTATGTCTGGCTCAAAAAAGACATTACTCTGCCCGAAGTTTTTTATTTCTTTGTACAGTTTTTTCCCGGAGACATTTGATATGGGATTCTCTCCTGCAGGATAAATTTCTGTAACTACGAGTATGTCCGCCAGTGTGAAAGATGCAGAGAATTGCTTCATGAGATAAGAAAGGCGAGTGTAACGGTGAGGCTGGAAAACTGCGATGATACGTCGTTCCCAACCGCTCTTTGCAGCTTCCAGAGTAGCTTTTATTTCTGTAGGATGGTGGGCATAGTCTTCAATAATCATGATGTTGTTAACTTCTTTCTTAAACTCAAAACGGCGACCAATACCTTTATAATATTCTAGAGATTGAAGAATAACATGGAGAGAAATATCTAGATCCATCCCCACGGCTACTGCTGCCATGGCATTATAGATGCTGTGTTTACCTGGGGCATTCAGCTTCAATGTTCCCAATTTTTCTCTTTTCCAAAAGATCGTAGATGTGCTTGAGAATCCATTAAATTTTTGATCTTCGACAAAAATATCAGAGTGAGGAGAGAATCCATAGGAAATTATTCTACGATCGATTGAAGGAATTAAGCTTTTAAGGTTCGGATCATCAAGGCAAAGCACAACCGGACAATAGAAAGGCACTTTATTGACAAAATTGGCAAAGGTTTTCTTGATTTCGTCGACTGTTCTGTACTGGTCAAGATGTTCCTCATCGAGATTAGTGAGGACCGCGATAAAAGGAGAGAGGTAAAGAAAAGTTCGATCACTTTCGTCAGCTTCAGCTACGATAAAATCCCCTTCTCCTAGTTTTGCGTGAGCTCCAATAGTGTTTAAACGGCCACCGACAATGATAGTTGGGTCGAATCCTCCGCCTTCAAGAACCTGAGCAATCATTGATGTTGTAGAGGTTTTGCCGTGGGAGCCTGCAATAGCCACTCCATATTTCATCCTCATCAACTCCGCCAGCATTTCAGCTCGAGGGATTATAGGTATTTTGAGCCGCCTTGCTTCTTCTACCTCTACATTATCTTCCTTTATAGCTGAGGAGACGACAACTACATCAGCTCCTCTAACTTTCTCAGCATTATGTCCGATGGAAATGTCTACTCCAAATTGAGAGAGGCGATGAGTGGCTTCGTTTGCTGAAATATCGGTGCCTGAGATTTTGTAGCCAAGATTAAACAGTACTTCAGCAATCCCATTCATGCCTGTACCGCCTATGCCGATCATGTGAATGTGCTTTAACTTTCTGTATGACCTTCTTACAAAAATTTTCTCCTCCTATGATCTTCCTTCTATAAATTTAAAGCAGAGTGCGGCAATTTTTTCAGCGACATTTTGTGTCTTCAGAACAGCCAGGTTTTTTTCCATTTGATCTATTTTTTCTTTGTTTTTTAATAAAGAGAAAATTTTTTTGGTAAAGATTTCAGGACTGAATTCTTCTTCGAGTAGGATTTCAGCTCCATTTATTTTTCCCAATTCTCCAGCATTGAGAGCTTGATGATTGTCTGAAGCTTGAGCGAAGGGAATTAATATTGAGGCCTTCTGGGAGGCAATGAGTTCTGCAATAGTCGTAGCACCTGCGCGGCTTATAACTATGTCAGATTTTTTAAAGTAATCGGTCATGTCAAAGAAGTAAGGAGATACGACTGCATTTTCAAATTCATACTTAGCATAGGTCTCTTTGACCCATTCGAAATCTTTTTCTCCCGTCTGGTGAAAAATTCTCAATTCCCCCTTTTTTTCTTTAAGGTAAGGAAGAGAAGTCATGAGTCCCTGGTTTAAAAAGTGAGATCCCTGACTTCCCCCGAAGATGAGAAGAGTGAGTTTATTATTTCTTTGCTTAGGTTGTAATGTGTAAAATTCTTCCCTAACAGGATTCCCTATAAAAACTCCTTTTCCCTTAAAGTACGAAAGAGAATTTTTAAAAGAAACAACAGCCTTCTTCACTGATGAGATGAGAAGCCTGTTAGTTAGGCCTGGATAGAGATTCTGTTCTAAAATGAGGGTTGGGATTCTCATTTTTGAGGCAATGAGTACCAGCGGTCCAGAACTGTAACCTCCAACACCTATCACTAGATCGGGCTTTAAGCGGAGCAAAATAGAAAGAGATTTGGCAAGCGCAAAAGGAAGCAGGAGCAGAGATTTTATGCTTTTCAAGCCTTTTCCTTTAATCCCTTCGATCTTTAAAGGAATGAATTCGACTCCTTGACGTTCAATAATAGTCTTTTCTGTAGCCCTGCTCGTGCCGACAAAAGTTAGTTTAAGGCGAAGATCTCTTTCTTTCAGCTTCTGGCCTATAGCCAAAGCAGGATAAACGTGGCCTCCTGTTCCTCCACCGCTTATGATAATTTTTCTCTCTTTCATCGTTTCCTTTTTGATGTTCTTTTCCTTTGGGATATGTTAAGAAGAATCCCAATCGCAAAAAGTGTACAAATCAGAGAAGATCTTCCATAACTGATTAGAGGTAAGGGAATGCCTGTGGGCGGACCGAGGCCTAGGACAATACTGATGTTGAGCAAAGCCTGAGAAACAATGACCATTGTCAATCCAGCTGCAGCGATTTTACTGAAGTTGTTCGGGGCTCTTAAGGAAATAAAGGTTCCTCTTATGAGGAAAATGAGGAGAAGCATTAATATAGCTGATGCACCGATCAGGCCAAGTTCTTCCCCTATGATGGCAAAGATGTAATCAGTATGAGCACAAGGCAGGAAATAGAGTTTTTGGGTACTTTCACCAATGCTCACACCAATGAATCCTCCTGAGCCGATGGCTAGTTTTGATTGGATGATTTGGAATCCTTTTTTTAATGGGTCTCTATCTGGATATAAGAAGCCAAGAATTCTTTCCCATCTGTAGCTTGCTTGGAACAGGAAGAAGGCAAAAAAACTCACTGATGTAATACCTAAATACAAAAGATGTTTGAGTTTAACTCCTCCTACAAAAAACATTACTGTAGAGATTAAAAAGATTAAGATAGCTGTGCCATAATCTGGCTCCTTCAGTATGAGGAGCACAAAAAGAGAAAGAATAACCAATGGAAAAATAAGTGTTTGAAAATTGTCCAGTTTATCCTTTTTTCGGTCAAGATAAAGAGAGAAAAAGAGAACCAAGCTTATTTTAGCCAGCTCTGATGGCTGAAAGTGAAGGCCAAAGAACTGAATCCAGCGAGTAGTGTTCCCGACAGATGGTATAACCAGACATATCACCAAAAGCACAAAAGAAAGAGCGAGAAGGCCATAGACAAAAAGAGGCAACTGGTAGAAGGGTTTTCTTATAGTAAGAATGATCAGAATCATCACAATGCCTAGAACAGCTACGGTAAGTTGGTTTATGAAGAAATGGAAGGGCTGTTGATATTTTTCACTGGACAGAATGGCCGAAGTACTGAAGATCATGATTATGCCGATAGCTATCAGCGTAACGGTTGTCAGAAAAAGAGTTTTGTCAAATCCATATGGTCTGTAAATTTCCATATTATTAGAACTCTTTCCTTCTGTAGTGTTTTCCAAGATTGAGTACTTCTTGCTTAAAAATTTTTCCCCGCTCTTCAAAGTTTTGAAACATATCAAAACTCGTACAGGCAGGAGCAAGAAGCACCACTTCTCCTGGCTTGGCTTCCGAGAATCCGGCTTTCACAGCTTCTTTTAGAGATGAAGAGTAATTAAAAGAAACAACTCCATTTAATGCTTTTCTTATCTTTTCTGTAGCCTCACCAATAAGAATTATCTTTTTTACCTTTTCCTTTATGACTTTTCTAAGTTTTGTAAAGTGGCCTCCTTTATCCCTTCCTCCCAAAATGAGGATGATTTTTTTATCGAAGCTCTGAAGTGACTTAAGACTCGCATCCACATTCGTCGCCTTAGAATCATTGTAAAAATCGATTCCCTTCAAGGTAAGAACTTTTTCAAGGCGATGTTCTAATCCTTTAAAGCTTTTGATTGATTCCCTTATTCGAGAGCGAGGCACCCCAAATATGTAACCTGTCAAGGCGCTCGCCATTATGTTCTCTTGGTTATGCAGCCCAAAAAGTGGGATTTCTGGGATTTTAATCAGCTCTTCTTTTTTTACATCGGAAAGGATAATATTGTCATTTTGAAGGAAAATTCCTCGCGTGATTTTTCTCTTCCTGCTAAAAGCAAAAACTTCACGTTCAGTTTTTTTCTTTAAAGACCAGACAAGAGGATCGTCGCGGTTGAGGATGGCTTTTGCTCCTTTTTTCTGAGATGTTATGAGTTTCTTTTTTGCCTGGTAATAATCCTTAAACGAAAGATGCCAGTCTAAATGATCGGGTGAGATATTCAGCAGCACTGAAACATCAGCCTTGAATTCTTCAACATGATGAAGCTGAAAACTTGATATTTCCGTCACATAAATATGGTCATCGCAGCTTTTATCTACAAAATTTATCAAAGGATTTCCGATGTTGCCTCCTAAAAAGGCTTTGAGACCTGAATCCCTAAGAATCTTGTGTGTTAAAGTGGCTGTAGTAGATTTGCCGTTTGTGCCTGAAATGCCTACAATTTTTCCATTTAAAAATTTATATGCCAGTTCAATTTCGGAGATAATTTTGACCCCTTTCTCTCCTGCTGTTTTGAGCTCCGGAATGGGGGGAACGCCAGGACTGACTACAATCAAATCTGCATCTAGGAAAGATTTAAGATTGTGTCCTCCTGCCTCTATTTCGATTCCCTTTTCTTTCCATAAATGTGTTGTATGACCCAATTCTGCTGGACTTTTCTTTTCGCTGATTTTAATTTTTGCTTTTCTTTTGAGTAAAAAGCAGCAGAGAGCCTCTCCTGTTCTTCCCAAGCCAACGACGAGAACTTTCTTACCTTCTAGGTTCATTTTTATCTCAGTTTTAAAGTGGTCAAACTGAAAAGAGCGAAAATGATAGCTGCGACCCAAAACCGAACCACAATTTTTTCTTCAGACCACCCGATGAGCTCGAAGTGATGGTGGAGAGGAGCCATCTTAAAAATTCTTTTTCCTCCTGTAAGTTTAAAATAGAATACTTGAATAAGAACAGAGAAAGCTTCGAGAATGAAAACTCCCGCAACCATGAAGAGTAGAAATTCCTGCTTTATCAGGATCGCGATAGTGCCTATGCTTCCCCCGAGAGAAAGGGCCCCCACATCTCCCATGAAAATTTCAGCCGGATGACAATTAAACCAGAGAAAGCCTAAACATGCGCCTGCCATTGCTCCAGCAAATACCGTTAGCTCTGCTGCATTTGGAACACGGACTATATTCAAGTATTGGGACCAGAGAGCGTGACCTGCAATGTAGGAAAGAGCAGTAAAAGCACTGGCGCTTATAAAAGTAAGGCCAATCGCTAGCCCATCCAGTCCATCAGCCAGGTTGACCGAGTTTGATGAGCCGATGAGGATAAGCATTATCCAGGGAAGGTAAAACCATCCTAGATAAGGAAACCATTTTTTAAAGAATGGAAAGCCAAGATGAAGATCGAACTCACCCTTGAAACCAAGATAGACAAGAATGATACCGATAACGAGAGAAAGAGTTATTTGGAGATAAAGTTTATTTCGTATAATGAGGCCAAGAGATCTCTTTTTTTTGATTTTAAGGAAGTCATCCCAAAAACCTATAAGGCCAAAAGAAAGCATTGTCGATATTGCTATCCAGACGTAAATATTGCTCAGGTTTCCCCAGAGTAGAGTGGGTAAAAGGGTAGATCCTATTATTATAATTCCACCCATAGAGGGTGTGCCCTTTTTCTCGAAATGAGATTGAGGCCCGTCTTGACGGATTTCTTGTCCAATTTGGTATTTTTTCAGTATTTTTATCATCCATGGGCCTACAAGAAAACTTATAAGAAGGGCTGTTATCCCGGCTAGAGCTGTTCTGACAGTTATGTAACGGAAGACATTGAAGAAAATAAAATATTCTTTTAGTGGCACGAGAAGGAAATAGAGCATTTTACTTCCTTTTTAACACCTTTTTTAATGTATTCACGATTTCTTCTGTCCTCATGCCTCGTGAACCTTTAACGAGGACTAAGTCTCCTTCGTTGAGGAGAGTAAGTATTTTATCTGATGCTTCTCTAGAGCTCTGGTAGGAATAGGTTTGATTTCTTTTCATTCCAGATGACAGAGCTCCTTTGATCATGTGCCGGCTGAGCGGGCCTATGCCAACCAGCATGTCCCAACCCCCCTTGACAACTTGCTTACCTGCCTGGATGTGGTATTCAATCTCGCTCTCTCCTAATTCTAGCATATCCCCTAAAACGGCTATTTTCCTTTTTGAGGGGAGCGAAGCTAATCCTTTCAAAGCTGATTCCAAAGCCTTAGGGTTGGAGTTGTAGGAATCATCAATGAGTTTAATATCTTTTTCTAAGTTGATGAGAGTTCCCCTCATGGAGAAGGGTTTTAATTCGCTGATTCGGGTGGAAATTTCCTCAAAAGAAAGAGAAAGTGCATAGGCTACTCCCAAAGCAGCGAGCAGATTGTAGAGATAGCTTTCATAGAAAAAGTTAAAATTCATATCTTCTTGTCTATGTCCGTAAAAGAGTTTAAAGGCAATTCCCTTAAAGCCTTTGTTCTCTACGTTGCGGGCGCATACATCACATCCAGAGGAGAGTCCAAAGTATACTTTTCTTCCCTCCCAATTTTCTGCAATTTTTCTGACTAAAGGGTCGTCCTTGTTGAGAACTGCAGTTCCTCTCTTTTTTGTCCCTTCTAAAATTTCTTTTTTTGCCAGTGCTATGTCTTCAAGACTTTTAAAAAATTTGAGATGGACGGGATTAATGTTAACTATTACAGATATGTCAGGCGGAGCGATTCTAGTAAGAGACCTTATTTCTCCTGGGCCACTCATACCCATTTCTAGGACTGCTATTTCATATTTTTTTTCTAGTTTTAGCATAGTTAGGGGAAGGCCAAGGTGATTATTGTAGTTTCCTTCAGATTTGAGCAGGCGAAATTTGTGTGCAAGGAGCGAGCTTGCAAACTCTTTGGTAGTAGTTTTGCCGTTGCTACCTGTAATACCGACTACTCGAGTTTTATGTTCCCTGAGGACTTGCCTCGCGAGTGCTTGAAGAGCTTGAAGAGTATTTTTAACTTTGATTACACCTGCCTCCTTGGGAAGTGAAGGAACATCTTGAGAGATAAC
Source organism: Candidatus Aminicenantaceae bacterium (assembly GCA_041862375.1). Taxonomy (GTDB): domain Bacteria; phylum Acidobacteriota; class Aminicenantia; order Aminicenantales; family Aminicenantaceae; genus WVZL01. The sequence goes on along the minus strand of JBGVTE010000091.1, from coordinate 86,753 downwards.
AGCTCCAGCAGCTCCCTTTTTGAATGCATCGGTGAGGAAATCATGGCCGTTTCTTCGGGCCTTTATTGCAAAAAAGAGTTCTCCTTCAGTAGTCCTACGGGAGTCTATGTTAAATTTAGAGAAGGCAAGTGATGGTGCACCTTGAATGATCTTTCCCTTTGTTTTTTCTGCTATTCGGTCTAAACGAAGTTCTGACATTTTATATTATAGTGAGCCCATTCGTTTGAGGATTTTTCTGATTACCTTAGCATCGTTGAAAGGAATGATTTTATCCTTTATGATTTGATAATCTTCATGGCCTTTCCCTGCCACGAGAACGTAATCCCCCTCTCTTGCGGAGGAAAGAGCTCTCTCGATGGCTTCTTGCCTGTCTGGGATGATTGTATAATTCTTTGTGCCAGTCTTTCTTATCCCTTTTTCAACATCTTGAATAATTGATAAGGGATCTTCCGAACGAGGATTGTCGGAGGTGAGGAAAATCCAGCTGGATAGAGTTCCGGCAACCTTTCCCATTCTCTCTCTTTTTGTTTTATCTCTTCTTCCTCCAGCTCCAAAGACGAGGAGAATCCGTTTGGAGTACAGTTCCCTAAATGTTTCCAGCAGATTCTGTAGAGCGTTGTCAGTGTGGGCATAGTCTACAAAGATATTTAATCCGATAGAATTTTCAATTTTTTCAAATCTTCCAGGTATTTTATTTAGATTCGCTATTCCTTCTTGGATACAGGTAGGGGACATTTTTAAGGTTAAAGCAATGGCAATTGAGGCTAGTATATTTGAAAGATTGGGCTTTCCGATAAGAGGAGAAGAAATCATCATTTTTCCTCCGGGGTACTTAACTTCAATTTCTATTCCATTCTCTTTTAGCTTGTACTTTTCTCCCAAGATGGTAGAAGGGGATTGGAGGCCGTAAGTTATTATTCCTAAGGGAAGTTGAGAGATTAATTTCTGGCCCCAGGCATCATCTGAATTAATAACAGCGATTCCTTTTTTGGAACTGATTAAGAAAAGCTTTTTTTTGGCCTCGAAGTAATTTTCCTGTGTATGATGATAATCAAGATGGTCTCCGCTCAAATTGGTGAAGGCAGCCACATCAAAGTCTATTCCCCAGACACGCTTTAGATCTAAGGCGTGGGATGAAACTTCCATCAGGCAGTGGGATACATCTTGATCGAGCATCTCTCTCATTAATTTTTGCAAATCTGGTGCTTCAGGAGTTGTCCGTTGAGCAGTGATTTCTTTGTTTGGGAAACGATAAGATATGGTTCCGATTATCCCAGGACTTAATTTTGCTCTTTTTAGTATTTCTTCGACAAGATAAGTAATTGTTGTTTTTCCGTTTGTTCCGGTAATACCGACAACCTTTAAATCCCGAGAAGGGTGAGAATAGAAGTTGGCTGAGCATAGGGCCAGTGATTCCCGAACATCTGAGACATGAACCCAGTTTTCAGGGAATTGTGGTGGTTGAGGCTTTTCAGAGAGAAAGGCTCGTGCCCCGTTGTTGAGAGCTTCTTGGATAAAATCAAAACCATCCCACTGTTCCCCTTTTATGGCAGCAAAAAGGAAGCCCGGCTTAATGCTTTTGGAGGAATAGGCGATTCCATGAATTTCCACCTCTAAATTACCTTTAGAATTAAGAACAGACAATCCGTCTAGCAAATTTTTAAGCTTCATCTTTTTAAATCTCTATTCAGTTTTGCAGTGAGGAAAGTTTTAGATTTTTCTTTTTTTGGGAATATACGAAGGTGAAGAAGAACTTGCTGAGCAATTTTTCGGAAAAGAGGAGCAGCCACATCCCCGCCGAAATACTCAATCTTCGGTTCATCAATGACCACAATCATAGAAAAAGCTGGCTGGCCTACAGGGGCAAAACCGACAAAAGAAGCGGTATGCACCCTCGATGAATAGGTGCCGATTATTGGGTCAAATTTTTGAGCAGTTCCTGTTTTACCTGCTATCCTGAAACCTTTGATCTGAGCTTTTCTCCCTGTCCCTTTTTGGACAACTCTTTCAAGAATATTAGCCATAGTTGAGGCTGTGGCCTCTGATATTATTCTTCTATGATTAGTTGTATTCTCTCTAGCTTCATTGGAAGAGATTATTATTTTTTTGACAACTCTCGGATTGGTGATGAGACCTCTGTTAGCGATGACGTTAAGGGCCTGTAGCATTTGGATTGCAGTCACAGATATTTCTTGACCAAAAGAGAGGGAAGCAAGGGAGAGTTTCGACCAATTTCTTACTTCTCTGAATATTCCCTTTTCTTCTCCAGGTAAGTCAATTCCGGTTTTTTTGCCGAACCCAAATGCCCTTATCGTTTTGTAAAAGGAAGCTTCCCCGACACGCTGGCCAATGAGAATCGCCCCTATATTAGAAGAATATTGGATAACTTCAGGAAAAGAAAGGAGGTCGAACTTTTTATGGTCAAGTATTGACCTTCCAGCCAAATGAATTACTCCGTTTCTGCAGTGAAATTTATCGCTGAGATTAACCCGGTTCGTCTCCAGGGCTGCTGATGCTGTTACTATTTTAAACGTGGAACCAGGCTCAAAATTGTGGTGAATGGCTCTGTTTCGACTTCTTTCAATAGGCGATGGAGGAAACTTATTGGGATCATAAGAAGGATAGTTGGCAAGAGCTATGATTTCTCCATTAGAAGGTTCTGAGATAATTACTAAACCCCATTTTGCGCCTCTTTCGAGGACTGCTCTTTCCAGTTCTTTTTCCGCGATATACTGTATGGTTTCATCTATAGTCAAGATCATGTCTTTTCCACTTTCGGGGGCTGTTAGCACTTCAAACCTGTATTTTCTTTTTTTGGCATCTCTCAAGATGAGTCGTTTTCCTTTTTTCCCTCCCAGTATTGCGTCATGGCTAAACTCAATTCCGCTGAGACCACTTTCATCAATACTTACTCCGCCTAGGATGTGAGCAGCAAGCCTTCCTTGGGGATAAAATCTTTTGTTTTCTTCTTTTAAGAAGATTCCTGTAAGGCGAAGTTCTTTTACTTTTTCAGATTGTTGAGGAGTTATTTTTCGTTTTATCCAGATAAAAGGATCTTTTTTTTCAATTCTTGATTTTATTCTCTGTACTTCTTTTGAGGATAAATTTAAGACTTTTTTTAATTTATTGATTTTTTCGATTTGGCTTTGGATGTTTTCATTCTCAAAAGGAGTGAGGAAAACAGAATCTACTGGAAGACTGAGGGCCAGAATTTTTCCATTCCGATCATAAATGGTTCCTCTTTTAGGAGAGTAAATATCTATATTGCGATTCTGATTGAGTGCTTCATTTTTCAGGCGAGAATGGTTTATAACTTGAATCTGAATCAGGCGAAGTACAAGCCCAACCAGCCAAAGAAAGAAAAAGAAAGCCAGTATTGTTATTCTTTTTTGGAATATTTTTTGGGGCTCGTTATTCATGACATTAATGTGCTAAGGGAAAGGAATGAAGTCGTCATAGACAAGCTGTTCCTCTTTTGGGGAAGCGAGCTTAAGTTCTTTTGTGGCAATTTTTTCAATTCTTTTGAGGGAGAGAAGAAATGATTTTTTTGCTTGTAATGCTTTTACTTCTTCTTTCAGGGCCGCTAATCTCTCTTCCAGATCTCTTATTTCATACCCTATCCGGATGGATTCCATTTGATGCCAGATGTAGAATGTTAAAATAGAGATGACAGCTAATGCAGATAGAATGCCTATTCCTATCTCCCTTTTGCCGAATTTCTTTCTTATCATTAGACTTTCTCAGCTACTCTTAATTTCGCTGACCGTGCTCTAAAATTAAGAGTAATTTCATCTTGGGAGGGAGTGACAGGCTTTTTGGTCAAAATTTTCAGAAGTGGATAACGATGATTTGGAGTGGCTAGATCTACAAAAGTATGTTTTATTATTCTGTCTTCTAGGGAATGAAAAGATATAGCCGCAATGCGCGACTCCAAGGGAATTTTTTGAGCAATCCTCTCTAAGAAACCTGAGAGGCTTTTTAATTCCTGGTTGACTTCGATTCTAATTGCTTGAAAAGCCTTTGCGGCTGGATGAATTTTACCTCTTTGAGGTTTCCAGTGATATATTTCTTCAACTATGTTGCATAGCTCAGTGGTAGTCTCAATTTTTTTAATTTTTCTCCTGGAGACGATCTCTCTGGCAAGTCTATGGGCTTGCCTAAGCTCCCCGAATTCCCGAAAAATTTGAGTCAGCCTGTGCTCTGAGTATTTGTTGACCACTTTACAAGCAGTTATTTTGTTCCTGAAGTCCATCCTCATATCAAGAGGTCCTTCAAGGCTATAGCTGAATCCTCTCTCTGGAGAATCAAGCTGGAAGGAGGAAAGACCAAAATCCAGGAAAATTCCTTTTACTCTGGGGAAGTCGATTTTAAGGTCAGGCAGATACCTGAAATCGGAATGATAGAGTATTACCCTGTTCGAGTATAGCTGAAGTTTCTCTTTAGCTTTTATCAGCGACTTTTCGTCAATATCAAAGCCAATGAGTGTAGCCTTAGGATTTCTTTTAAGAATTTCGAGGGCATGGCCTCCCAACCCTAATGTGCAGTCTATATAGACTCCCTTTCTGTTAATATCTAGATAGTTTAATAATTCCTCCAGGAGGGCTGGAGTATGCCCACTTCCATTCATTTAGGGTTCCCTTTTACTTCAAGTTCAGAGATAATTTCAAAATCTTCATCAGTCAGGGGTTTTTCTTTAAGCTTGTCGTCGAGACTTTTCTTATTCCAGACTTCAAGATGATTAGAAAGCCCTATAACTTCAACTTCTTCTTCCAGTTGGGCTTTATCCCTTATAGCTTGGCTTATTAACACACGGCCTTTAGAGTCGATTTCATATTTGTTGCCTAGCCTGTTGACACGGATCATGAAGTTTCTAACAAGAGGCTTCAGATGCACGGCGCCCTCTGAGGCGATACCGGTTAATTTTTGCCATACTGAAAGAGGATATATCTGGCAAGAATCCTCAGTTAAGGAAGTGATGAATAATTCTTTTCCGTATTCTTCTTCTATAACAGCCCGGAATTTTTCTGGTATTTTGATCCGACCGCTCTTGTCAAGTTTTGCTGCGTAGCTTCCGATTAACAATTTTCCCACTTTATCCCATTTTGTCCCATTTTCTACGAGTCAATATAAGAGAGAAATAGCTAAATGTCAAGGAAAAAAAACAAAAAAAACAAGTTATTTTTTTTATTTTCTACATATTGTAGACAATGAAAAATAGCTACAATATAGGGGATCTAAATTTTAGTGGTTATTCAGAAATAAGTGTGTCAGTAGTTCAAGGATGTAAAAATTTTATAATATTTTTAATCTGGCAGGATTTTTGTTTTTATTTATGCCCTACTTTTTGTGGTAATTGATCTATGTAGAGAATTTCGCTCTAAAAAAGTATTTATCGAAGGTTCGGATAGACTGAAAATCTCGACTAACTGAGTGAGCAATCATCAGCCCCATTTCAAGATGAGAAATAGAAGTGGGATTCCTGATCGAGGTTATAAAACTATAGAGCATCTAGGTTAAGGAGCTTTTTAGCGAGTTTGTAGTCTTTTTCAGAGACAAAGATTTTTATTTCACCCAAGCCATCTGCAGTGAATGGATGTACTGAGTGAGCAACTTTTCCTCTTAGAACACAGAAAATCCCGTGGCTTTCAAAAAAGCTTTTGATGACATCTGCTTCAGCTTGGCCCCAAACTTTATGGACCTCTTTCAATCTCATATCTCTGATTTTATTTTTATCCTCATCATTTTCCATTTTAAATGCCTTCATCTTTTACCTGAATATTATCCTTATTCTTTAGCTCAAAGTAGTCAGCAAGGATTTTCGAATGATCAAAAGCGAGAGGAAAAGAGATTTCTTCCCGGGTAAATATTCCGATATCTTGGGCATCATCTTGAGCTTTTGGCTTTCCTTTTGCTTCAGCTACATAGACTGTTGAAATGGTGTGTTGGCGTGGATCGCGTTTAGGATCAGAATAGGTATGAAATTGAGCTTTAAGCTCGATTTCCAGGGATGTCTCTTCTTTAGCTTCTCTAACAGCCGCTTTTTCCAAGGATTCACCTAAATCTACAAATCCTCCCGGCAGAGCCCATCCATAAGGAGGGTTTTTCCTCTTTATAAGGACAATGCCTTGAGAACCATCCTCTCTATTTATTTCGATGATAATGTCAACAGTTGGAACAGGATTCCTGTCTTTTTCCATTGATACAATGAATTAAAGATAAAAGTCGGAAAAGTAATTATCTATCTGTTGTTTATCAATCACGCAGCTTGAATTTCTTATCCAGCTTTTCGAGCTTCTCGACAATTCCTCCGTATTCCAGCTCGCTGTAAGGAAGCATTGCTGCTCCAGAAAATCCCTGCCTCCTTATGGCTGTTGCTTTTTCTGATATTTGAGCTCTTATGTGATCCCAGTAAGGATGATCAAAAACATCGGCAGGTTCTGTAAGCTTTCCTTCTTTTACACTAAATGCTGCTCCTGTAACTATTGGAGGTCCGTCGAAAAAGGAGATAATTGAGCCCAGTTTACAAGGCATCAAAGGTCCTGTGTGACTTCCTCTCATGAAGCCGGCTACGTAATGACCTATCTGAAACGGAGCTAGAACCTCTCCTGTGGCAGGAAATTCTCCTTGAACTCGAGCTAGAGCAACTGGATCGTCCTTTCCGGTATATTTTCCAGCTATGTTGTGTAGCCGGGTTGTCGAGATTGCAACAGCCTGATTGCCTGTAGCCCGGGAATAAATGCTCTCTATAACATAACGTTCATTATCTCGTAGTAAGGCTGCTATGTCATAAAGCTCTTCCGGAGCGTTGAGATCAATAGTTTTATCTTTTTCTGTATGTTCAACATCGATGATGCGAAAGGTGAACCCGCTGCTCATTTTGGGACTTAAGATCAGTCCAGCACAATACATAGGGTCAGCGAAACTGAGGTAGAAAGGAAGGTTGTAAGCTCCCGGATCAGTTTTATCCGCGGCAAAAAAGATAAAAGGTTCGTTAGGTCGTTCTTCGAATTCTATCTCTGCCACAGCCGGGCCCATGCCTTTTATGTTTCCACTGAAAGCATCTTTCAGTAAATCCTGACCTGCTCCGTAGAGCCCTTGTTTTTTGGCTACAGCTGTTCCAGCTATAAAAGCATCCCAGGCCATCTTATGAATTTTCTCGTCTAATAAACCTCTCTCATGAGTACATAAAATCGCTATATCATCCCCTGTTGAACTGATGTAGTAATCAATTAATAGATCTTTTCCGTTCTCCTTGACGAATTTTTTTACCTCGTTCAAGAGAGCTTGGCTTGGAGTGATATGACCTCCAATACTTCCTATGTCTGCTTTAAGGACACTAAGCGTTATTTTCATTGAGGCCTCCTTAACATTGGATTTGAGGGAGTATCAATTCTAATTTTTTTGGTTCTTGATTGTCAATAAAAAACAATTCATGAAAGCATCTCCATTTCGGTGACAAGTGGCAGACCTTTTTAATTTTAGTGATGTGAAGTGCTTTCTGTTATTGCGGAAAAATTAGTGTTTCTGCAACCATATTCAATGGGCTAAATGTCTTGCACAAGACAGCGGTAGACATTCAGGAGGGCACTCCTACTCCAGCTCTGGAGGCGGAGGTAGAGTTAAATAAAAGAGGAAGTTTTTGAGAATATTACCTGAAGAGTTTCAAAGGCAAGGCAGTATTTTTTGATATTCTTTTTAAAATCTTCGAGAAATTCAGGCCTTAGGGGAGAAACAGGCTTAAACCTCCAAGCAAAGGGATTTATGTATTTTCCCTTGTATTTTATCCTGTAATCCAGATGGGGACCAGTTGACTCGCCTGATGAGCCGACAAAGCCTATGATCTGTCCTCCTTTGACTTTAGCTCCCTTCCTTATTCCCTTTGCGAACCTTCTGAGATGGAGGTACATTGTTTCATAGGTATTTTTATGGCGGATTCTAACCATGCGGCCTGAAGCACCATTCCAGCCAACAAAGGTGACTTTTCCGTCAGCTGTGGCTTGAACCGGAGTACCTGGTATGGCGGCGTAGTCAACGCCGTAGTGAGGTCTGTAGACTTTTCGGATAGGATGGAGACGGTTCAAGCTAAAGCGAGATGTGATTCTTCCAAACTTTATAGGGGACTTCAGGAATTCTTTTCTCAATGAGTTGCCGTCTGGAGAAAAATAGTCCACTTCTTTTGTATCAGAATACGTATAGCGAAAAGCTTGAAATGGATTTCCTTGGTTAGTGAACTCAGCCGCGATAATATTTCGGTAGCCAGCAAACTTGTTATTAAGATATTTTTTTTCATAGATTATTTTAAAATTGTCCCCCCTTCGAAGGTCAGTATAAAAATCAATGTCCCAGGCGAAGAGCTCAGCTAAAGAAAGAGCTAGATAATCTTCTTCATTCTGTTGATTGACAGCGGAGATAAGATTATCTTCAATCGTACCAAAAAGCATCGACACTTTGATCTCGTAGGGGAATCCTTTGATTTCTGCTTTAAATATGCCTTCATCTTTCTTAAGCAATAGATAATTTGCCTCATCAATGTCGTATTCTACCAGCTTAACCTTTCCATCTTGATCAGAAAGAATTCGAATCTCATGACCCGCTTTAATTTTCGCTAAGTCATAGATCGGTTTTGTTTCCTTTCTCAGTTCAAGTATTTCAGGAGAGGAAAAGCTATGTTTAGTCAGGATGTCAGTCAAGGTCCAGCCTTTTTGAATAATATACTTATCTTCTTTAAGGGAAGGAGCAGGAGGGGGTATAAGGGGATTGGGCGTCTCTTCTTTAGCTGAAGGTTCTTTCTTAGGAAATATGATTAGGATTATAAGAAAAAGAAGAATCAGGACCAGAATGAAAAAAAGATAAAGGCGTCTTCGTCTCCTTTTCTTTTTTATGCGTATTTTGTATTTCATAAATTTCTAAGAGGACAAGGGCAAAAAATAGACTATTTGACATACATTGTCAATCTCTCCTTAGTTCTTAATTTGATATTGACCTTGGAGGAATTTTTGTTTAAGGTACATTTTATGGTCAAGGAAAAAAATATACTCGGTATTGTTCTTTTTAGCTTCTTTTTTTTCCTTGTTTTTTTTGTTTCATTGAGGATTTATATTCTCTATTCAGAAAATATCGAAGGAAATTTTCCGTTTTCTGAAGCCTTTGCAGGTTTCTGTGAGGATGCTTTTTTGGCTTCTCTTCTGACCTGCTTTACCTACATAGCTCTAGCTTTAAGCAAGGTGGTGTATTTTATACTAATTTTCCCCTTAAATCTCATTGTTATCATCACCAGCTACTCTAATCTTCAGTACGTAAATTTTTTCAGAGAAAATCTCAGGCTATTTGATTTTGAATACCTCAGGAATATTGGAGGCACGTGGAAGTCTACGATCTCTGATTTATGGCTTCATCCAGGGGAGTTTTTATTTCTCATTCTTCCCATATTAATTCTTGTGGGACAACTTGTTTTCATCATCAGATTAAGAAAAAAGAAAGTACTTTTAAAGAATGCTTTGATTTTCCAGTTTATACTGCTTTTCTTTGCGGCTAATTTTTTCTACATTGGCTATCGACTCCAAAATAAAGGAGATAGAAGGGCTTTTCATCAGAGCAATTATTTCGTCTGGATGATAAGGGATATTCCATGGCTTCACAGATATTTCCGAACTACAAAAGAGCTTAAGAAAGTGGAGGTGACCTTTCAAGATAAAAGGTCATTATTGGGTACATTGGAAGTAAAACCTTTAGAACCAAAGGATCTCAACAGCAAAACTTTATACATAAAAGAGCGCCCCTTCCCCCTGCCGGAAGGATATATTTGGTATGATGAGAGTTATCCTTTCGTCAAGATTCCAAGAAGAGATGCTGTTCTCATGGGACTTTTACCAAAGAAGGAAGGCAGTGAGCAAGAAGCGAGAAAAGAAAAGCCAGTAACAAGGCGCAATGTCGTCTTTTTAATTCTTGAAGGATTCAGAACAAGAGAAATTGATATTTTCGGAGGACCTTACTCCATAACTCCTAATTTTAATAAGCTAGCCTCTAAAAGTATTCTGTATAAAAATTTCTATGGACATGCTGATTTAACTGCAGGAGCTCAGCTTGCTTCCATTGCTTCTTTCTACGATATCTTTAAAGGTGTCAACTTAATGAGAGACCATTCTCAGGTTGAGCTCTTTTCCCTTCCTGAAGTATTGCGTCTCTTTGGCTACAGCAGCTATTGGATCAATACCTGGTCTGCAGATTTTGATAACACAAGGCTTTTTTTCCATCGGCATGGAGATGTTCATATTGTGGATAAATATTCGTTTCCGGTTAATAGTGAGATGGCAGGCTGGGCTTATTCTGATGAGGAATTGATGAGAAAAGCTGTTGATATCATGGATAAGACTATTAAGCCCTTTTTTACTATAATCATAACAAGCACAAATCATCTTCCTTATGAAGTGCCAAGAGAAAAGTTCAAACTCGGGTTGGAAACAGGTCTTTATGGAAAATTTTTAAATACGTTTTATTATACTGACTATGCTCTAGGATATTTATTTAAGCTGCTCCGGACAAGGAAATACTTCAGGGACACACTTTTTTTCATATTTGCTGATACAGGGATCAATCGGAGGAAAGAGGATGAAGAACCTTCAACGCCCAGTTATTTTTCTAACGTCTATCATATTCCTCTCTTCATTTATGATCCACTCGTAGAGGAAGGTAAGGTTGTCGAAGAAATCGCTGCCCAGGTGGATATCGCCCCTACTGTGTTAGACCTTTTGGGTATAGAGATTGCAAATCATTTTGTAGGACAAAGCCTTTTGAGAGAAAGAAACCTTCCTTACTACTTGGCTTACCATGGACGAGGAGATCCTAAGGCTTTTTACATAGATGAACATATTGTGGTAGACTGCTATGTCGAGAAAGGGAAATTTCACCAAGTTTTCAGAAGAGAAGACGGCAAGAAGATAAATGTGCCTCTGAAGGAAAGAGAAAATATTTTATCACGTATTCAGACATTAACTACACTAACCGATTGGACAATCCTCAATGATCGGATTTGGGATAAACGTCTGACTGAATTCTACCGGAGTTTATACAAAAAAAGCGGAAATAGTGAAAATTGATAGAAAAGGCATCTGAGCGGTTATCTGCAAAATACAGGTCGAAAAAACCTAAACGATTGTACTAGTTCGAAACTTAACTTTATTCCTTTTATTCTCTATGGAAGTTTGGCCTCTTTCTGCTTTTCTTTTTTCTGCACTTTCTTTTTTAAATAATTGAAGATGTATGTTGCTGGGCCGGATAGAACGTTAATTGAGAAGACAATAAGAAGGAGAATCTTTGGAAAGATGATTAGACTGGTGAAGATGATGGTAATAATCAGAGAAGTTTTGAGGTCGATTATCTGGCGGAAATTAAAATTAAGAAAATTCTTGTATGGTATTGAGCTGATCATGAAAAAAGCAAGAGTTGAGGCTAGTAATGCTAGTAGAAGCGTGTGCAATTTCACAGTGATTGGTTGTGGATGGTAGAAAACAATGGCTACTATGAGCAGTGAGGCTGATGGGACAGTCAATCCTGTATATAATTTCCTGTCTGTTGTAGTCTTCTGGAGCGTGTTGTAGCGGGCTAAACGGAGAATTCCTGCTGCAAGAAATATGAAGCTGAAGAAGATTCCAGCACTCGAGGGGCCGACATGCATAAATCCCCAGAAATAGAGGAGAAATGCCGGTGCTGCACCAAAGGAGAAAGCATCAGCAAGAGAATCAAGCTGAATACCAAAATCAGATTGAGTCTTGGTTGCACGTGCGATAATTCCGTCTATAGCATCCATTACTGCAGCGATAATTATCCAGAAAGCTGCTAATGAGTAATTTCCTCTGTAAGTAGCTAAGAGGCTGAGAAAGCCGAGGAAGATATTAATTATAGTCAATAAATTGGGTAAAAAATAAATCCTTCGAAGTTTCAATATCCTTCTCTCTTTGTTATCTCAGCAATTACTGTTTCTCCTGCTTTGACTTTTTGGCCAACATTAATTTTTATGTCTAATCCCTGGGGAAGAAATACCTCGACCCTGGAACCAAAATAGATCAAGCCTATTTTTTCTCCTTGCTTAATTCTCCTGTTTTTCTCGACAAAACATTTTATTCTGCGTGCTAATACACCTGCAATCTGCTTGATAAGAATGTTTACTTCATTGCCGTCTATGAATAGTGAATTGGATTTATTTCTTGAACTAGCTTCATCCTTGTATGCTGGAAAGAATTGGCCAGGCTTATTCTCCATTTCTTTGACAATTCCGAAAAGGGGAGATCGTGTTATATGGACATCAAAAAGGGATAAGAAAATGCTTACTATTGTCACAGAAGAAGGAAAAGAAGGATGTGATTCAACCGTTTGAATTTTCACTATTTTTCCATCAGCAGGAGATGTCAGCAGGTTTTTATTTTGGGGAATTTTGCGTTGAGGATCACGAAAAAAATAGATAAAGCAGAAAGCTATGATTAAGAAGATTATAGAAATGTGCCAGTAGCCGATTATGATTGAAATAATAGCTAAAACAAAAAAAGGTGCCATGAAAGGTAATCCTTCTTTTGCAATTCTCATGAGTTTTTTCCTGAATCCCTCGTCAATTTTGATACGCCTACAATATATAGGTTTTTAAAAAAAATCAACATTATATTTCTTGCGTCCGCATCTTTTTTCCGTGATAAGGAAAGACAAGCGTGGGCATACGGTGAAGAAGGTCGTATGAAGGCTGAGCGGGCATGGTTCTGGGGTCAGGCTTTATTACGAAAAGATGCCCAAAGCATAAAAATATTCCAATGCTCACCATAATGACAAAGCCTGACCCCGAGAGAAGAGCGAAGCTTGAATCGAGCCGCTTTGACTTGCTGGGGCAAAGCGAGCGTGCCTTCAAGCCGTATGCCCATCGCTTAATGACTATTTTAATTTTCATCATGGGAAAAAAGATGCTTCCATTTCTTATTCTCTATGAATGTTGCGTGAGTATTGCTAATCTTTGAACAATTTGTTTGAGGAATTATGTGATTTTCTTTTCCTGTCTATTTCTAGTAAATATTTTTTTACATAGACAATAGCCAGACTGGATAATCCAACTATACCAATTAAATTAGTAAAGGCCATCATACCGTTGAAGACATCTCCGATAGACCAGGCTACTTCAACTTCGAGCACTGCACCGATGAAAATCACAAGGCAAAAAATCCATCGGAAAGGTCGTTTTATCCAGATTCCAAGTAGATAGCTGAAGGATATTTCTCCGTAATAAGGAACAGCGATGAGGCTCGAATAGCCAAAGAGAAAAGAACTTGCCGCGACAACCAAACCACCAATCCTGGGAAGACCAGCGTTAAAAGCAGCGGCTGTCATTCCGGTGCTTGTTCCCTCTGTCCATGCTCCGCTCACAAGCACTGCAAGTGCAGTGAGACTGCATATCACAATAGTGTCTATAAATACATCTAATGAGGCAATCAGGCCTTGTCGAACAGGCTCACTCGTTCTGGCCGTTGCATGGAAGACAGCTGCTGTTCCTGTCCCCGCTTCATTCGAATAAGCTCCGCGGGCAAGCCCATAACGCATGGCCCTGAGTACTGTCATGCCTGCCACTCCTCCAGCTATAGCTGAAGGTTTGAAAGCTCCTACAAAGATGAGGTAAAAAGCGTGAGGAAGGCGGGATGCAAAAACAATGATGACAAACAGAGCACCAAATATGTACAAAAGTACCATGAATGGGCTTAAAAATTCTGTTACTTTGGCTATAGATTTAATTCCACCGATGATGACCAACCAGGTTAGGATAGCCAACCCGAGTCCGGAGATCCAGGGCTCTAGTCCCAACTGGGTCTTCAGTGCCAGAGCAATAGAGTTAGACTGGATGGTAGTGGTAGAAAATAGAGGTTTACAGCCCATAAAGAAAGCAAAGAGACCAGCTAGCCAGGGGAGATTCAGCCCTTTACTTATGTAAAACATGGGACCTCCAGCTATGGTCCCGTCAGGGGCAACTTTCCTAAATTTCTGACCCAAGACAGCTTCTACCAGCTTTGTCGCCATACCGAAAAAAGCAGAAAGCCACATCCAGAACACTGCTCCAGGCCCACCCATGGCAATAGCTGTGCAAACCCCGGCGATATTTCCATTTCCGACAGTACATGCCAATGATGTGGTTAATGCCTGGAAAGGTGAAATGTCTCCTGTTCGTTCTTTCCTACTTTCTCCGTAATCTCTCTGACTGATAAGAAAACGAAATGAAAGTCCGAGGCGTTTCAACTGGACAAAGCGCAGGCGAAAAGTCAGATACAGCCCAACACCCAAGAGGAGAATGACTGTCTGAGGGCCCCAGACTAAGGAACCCAAGAAGCGGATTGATCGATCAAAAAAATCCATTTCTCAGCATTACTATTTTCTAAATATATCGTATGCATTCCTACAAGTTGATGATCCTGTCATGTTAATTTTTTGATTTTAATCTTTCTTCCAGGCTTATCTGAATATCCTCTGCTTTGGCCATGAATACTTTTTCTAAGATTTGTTCAAGATAGATTCTGTTTTTTAAATTTTTAGGTATTTCTGTTATTCCGTATCCGATCGTTTTGTTTTCTTTTGTTACTATTTTTGGCCAGATTTGATGGCGAAAAAGGTCTATACTTTGAGGGTACAAACGGCAGCAGCCGTTGAAGACGCCTGCAGTGTAGTCTGCCAGTTGACTGCCGAAGCTTTGAGAAAAATATTCAAAGTTAACGCTGTCCTTTATATGAGGGTATTTTAGCTGTGCCTGATTACCATAAATTTCAGAGAAAGCTTCTTTTGTTTGTTTCTCCAGAAGGGGCTCTTCAGGATTTAGAAAGACTACACAGACACTTTCAGGAATATACTTCATTTCAGTTTCGACTGCGTCTAACATATGATTCAGATGGAGCTTTACAATTTTTTTTGTTTCAACAGGTTTTGTCTTTTCCCTGTCGTTAAAAGTGAGAGTAAGTATAATTTGACAATTTTCACATTTGTTGAGGAGCATGAAGGTTTTCCGGATAAATTCAACCAGCAGATCCAATGAATGATTGCGGAAGGGAAAATAGGGCTTGAGCTGTGGGATTTTTTCTTTTTTCTGGCGATGTTTGTAGAGAGACCAAACATAGGACCATTTTATTTCTTGGTTATATTCGACATTCAGGTGTTCTTTTTTGAGTGTAAAAAATTCATTATGGAGTTTTAGCCAATCTTGAGCTTCGATTAAAACTGCTGATCGGCAATAAAAAGGATTTTTTGAGATGAATTTATCATTTCGTTCTTTTTTATATTTTCCTGATTCATCCGAAAAAGCAAAAAAGACAGGCACCGAGGCTAAATCCTCCCTTCACAATCTCTTTTTCTTCTTTCTTTCTATTTCTAGTTTTACTCCTTTATGAAGTATGAGGAAGTAATAACCGATAAGAAGGATGATTATGATAGCAAATCTCAGAATATTTCCTTGGAAAAGAGAGTAAGTTGCATAGCATAGAATACCGATGAGAAGGAAAAGATGGAAGAAGGCGAATATCCAGTCAGACATTGAAATCGTTATTGAGTAATGTTCTCCGAGGCATAAATTCTATAAAAAGTTAATTATTTTCAAGCCGACGGATAGAAATGATTTTTATAGTCTCCCTTGGAACGTCTTCGAATTCGCCCTTTTTCATTGTTTTGACATTTGCTATACTGTCTACGACTTCTATTCCTTCAATGACCTTCCCAAACACAGCGTATCCGTAACCTTCTGGAGTGCTATTCTTATAGTCTAAGAAAGGATTGTCTGCGTGATTGATGAAAAACTGGCTTGTTGCACTGTGTATTTCGTTTGTTCGGGCCATGGCGATAGTACCTCTTTTGTTTTTCGACTTGTTTGCAGCTTCGTTTTTTATGGGAGCTCCAGTGGGTTTCTCATAAAAATCTGCGGTCAGCCCTCCTCCTTGAATCATGAATCCCTTTATTACCCGGTGAAAAATTGTCCCGTCGTAGAAGCCCTCATCAACATAGGATAAGAAATTTTTTACAGTTACGGGTGCCTTATCTGCAAAAAGCTCGATAACTATCTTGCCTTTGTTGGTATTCATAACAACCTTTGGGTTTGATTCGGCTGTTGAAACCAAGTAGGGAAAGGCGAAGAAAGAGATGAGAATTAAGCAAGCAAAAATTATTTTTGACATTGCACCTCCTTTGTAAATCAATATTATTGGAATCAAGCTTTTCTATCCATATTAGTTGAGGGCTTCAATGTTACTCCTTGGCATTTTTTCATGATAAATCCTTATCCCAGGGATATTCAAGTCAAAAACAAGGTATCAAAATTACGAAATCAAATCAATGAGTCACTTTTTTACTCGTCTAGATTTCTATCTGTGGTAAAGCATATCCCACCTATAGGCAAGAGCGGCGTTTTTTCTTTTAATGAAGTGGTGTTTTTACTTCTTCCTCCTTTTTCGAGATAAATTTGACTGATAAAAAAATATTTTAGCTTGAACTGAAATAAACTCTATTGTATTGATTTATAAAAAAATTGCAAAAATAATAAGTAAGCATCTTTTTTTCCGTGATGAAAATTACGCCTTTTTCTCTTCAACCGTATCCAAAGACTTTCAAGTGAGGTGAATAAACGTTGGCAATTACTGAAATCGGGATGCTCCCTTTAGTAAAAAAGTAAAATTTTCAACAATTTGACAGATCATGAAGAATGTTGACATCGTATGATCTCTGTGTTATGGACATTGAAGATATTGCCTCGGAGTACTATGAGGATACAGGTAAGATGACTTTAAAGCAGCTTAAGGATGAGCTGGAACTTGTCGGGAAGAATTTGTTTATCCCTGGATTCCTGCCTTTTTTTCAAATAAATTTTGGGATAAAAGGACCAATTTACGACAATTTATACTTATTGATTGATGCTGGAATTTGGGATGGATTTCTGATCAGAGGGGGAATACCCTTCCGTTTATAGATTTAATCCGTTTTATTTTAAAGGTCAAAAGAAAAATTCTTTTTAAGAGGAATCCAGGTGACTTTAGCTCCAATTTTTTCTGCTTCCCTGCCTAATGTCTTGTAAGTTTGGAGTGCAGTAATTAATTCTTCTCCCTGACGGAGGAAAGCCCAAGGAGCTATCCTTAAGAATTCTGTAGAACCGCAGCCTGCAATCATCATATCCTTGGAAACGTTGTGAAACGAGGCTAGTTCTTCAAGCAGCTGGTCACCAGACGTGTAACGGTGAGCCTGGGAAAGGGCTTTTTCCATAGCTTTTAGAGCCTTGGGTGCGGGCCCCAGAGGATTTTAGTTAGAATTTAGGAGGCACGCTCCCTCAGGGTATCCCCCATCATACTTCCTCTTGAAGACAGGATTTGAATATGAAAGGTTAAGCCAAGAATAACCACTTAAGTGAACAACCACTGCCGAAGCTACGAGACTTCCCATAAAATTTCTTCTCGAAATTCTTTCTTTGATCATTGCTTTTTCTCCTCTCTAAACAATTATCCTGGGAAGAAGGGGATTTAGTCCGATTAATATTTTGTAGGTCGAAACACCTCCCCAAATGGCAATATCATCAGCTGTAATTTTTTCCTTTCCTTGGGAGCCGATAAGGACGACTTCATCTCCAGGAATAACGTGATAGCCATCCTTCAAAAGAGCTATGCAATGGTTGGCAGTAATCGAAGCCACCAGTGGGAATCTTTTTCCCTTGATTAAAACTGAGGCTTTGTTGACTGCATCCGATGGATAACCGTCTGAATATCCGACAGGAATTATTGCAATTTTTTCTTTTTTTTGAACTGTGTATTTTCGGTGATAGGAAAGAGAATCCCCTGGCCGGAGTGTTTTAACCGCAACCACACGGGTCTTTAGTTGAAGGACAGGTTTTAAATGGAGTCTGTCCGCCTTTTGAGTTTTTTCCGATGGATAATACCCGTAGAGAGTAATGCCGGGCCTTACCATATCAAGCGCAGCTTCCGGCAAATCCAGTATCCCATCTGAACTGGCCGCGTGTTTGAGACCCAAGGAAATACCCTGGGATTCAGCTTTTTGACAAAGACGGTTAAAGCGGTGAAGTTGTTCTCGATCAAAATCATCATCCTCGGTAAGAGTTGTCGAAATTCCCTCAATAATAAGACCTTTCATTGAAGCCACCCTCTCAATATAGGGGAGAGCTTTATGGTAGAAAATTCCCATTCTTCCCATCCCTGTATCTATGTGGATATGAATTTTAGCCTTTTTTCCCTGCTTGAGAGAGGCTCGATTAAGGCTTGTGACTGTCTCAGCAAACACGGATTGAGATATGTCATGGCGGATGATCTCGGCGGCTTCATTTGGAGGGAAATAACCAAAGTTGAGTATGGGAGTTGTGACTCCCGCTTCCCTCAAAAGAATGGCTTCCTGGAGTTTTCCCACCATTAAATAATCAATGCCTTTTTTCTCGAGATACTGACCTACCTCAACTAACCCGTGACCATACCCGTTTGCTTTTATCACAGCCATGATATGTACTTTTACTAACTTTCTTATCTGGTTTAGATTCCAATCCATGTTTTCGAGGTTTAATTCTATCCAGGGATCGTGACTCTGGGGAAGTGAAGATTTCTCGATTGAACTTGAAAGTAAGTGTTTCTTTACCCTAAATAGTGAGAGCAGCGATGCTGAATTCAAGCTTGAGATCATCAGGAAACTTCTTCTTGAAATTGTAATCATTTTTTTACTCCTCTAGAAGGATGGTTATCCAGAAAGCTCCTTGCGGAGATATTTTATTTTTGCCAAATTGAATTCCTATGCCAATTTTTTTGTGAAAAATAAGATTATTTCGTAGTTTTTCTTCTGTATTTGGGGAAAGCAAAGTTGGATCTTCTGTTACATAAGAAAGAACTGCGATATTCTTACGACGTTTAGGGCTTATTCTTATAGTTCTTCTCTCGGTGAGCATTTCTTTTACTATCTTTTCTGCTAGAGTAACAAGGGATTTGTCCATTTTGAATTGGCATAGGCTATTATTTTTTCTGAGCTTATTTACGGTCTGGAAGACCATTTGCCTAAGATCTTTTTTACTCCAGGATTTCTGTTTGCTATCAGGAAAAAGGATAATTGTAATAAAGTAAGCTCCGCCTCGGTATTCTAAATTTCGGCTGAAAACAACGCCTACTCCTGCTTTTTTATAAGTGGAATTCACTACGATATCTTTGTATTCAGAGTAAGCTTTATGTAGGGAAGGCGACGCAGTATAGATAATGTGGTTTTCACCAAAATAAGATGGCATCTGGGGTGGGAGCCTTCTTTCAGCTTTTCTGAAGGAGAATGCACGGGCAAATTCATCTGCTGTTTCAGCGAATTGAAGAGGAGATAGTGAATTCTCACGTCTCAGATTGTTTATCCTTTCTCTAATCTCTTCTTTTACCTCTTTTTCTGTTTTTGGGTCAAAAAGTTGGAGAAAATCCATAGTGATGTAATAACCTTTTTGTTTCCCAAGAGCGATTCCTATTCCTACATGGTTAAAAGAGGATTCTAGGATGTTTTCCCTGTGTTCTGGACTTTCCATGAAGGAGTGATTGATGAATTCAGCCATAAATGTTTCACTGAAAGCGATATTTTCCCCTGAAGAAATGAAGTAGAACCCCGCTTCCACAAGGCGATTGACATAAGATTTTTGTGAAGAGGAGAGATGAGAAAGGTTCTGTGAAGCTGACATATCCTGGCTGTGCTTTCGAGCAAGAAGGCTCAATTTCTTAGAAAGTACAAGTGAAAAAAGCCCTTTCTTTTCTCTTTCCTTGTTAACCAGCTCGAAAAGATCATTTTCAATAGAAGATATATTTTTTATTGAAGAAGGGGCTTTCTTTTGGCTTAAACAGATGAATCCGTTTGAAATGTAAGGAATAGTAAGTAAAAATAGAGAAAAAATAGCGATTTTTTTCAAGGGACCGTTCAAGTTTTTCTTTACTTTTACCTGGTTTATCTTAACATATAAATATAAAAATAACGAGGAGGATTAATTGAAAAGTAGGAAGGTATTTTCTTTCTTTGTTTTCTTTGTTTTCAGTTATTTTATAGCTTGTTTTACCTCTGTTGCTCAGACTTCGACAGAAAAAGCAACAGATGAGGAGCTGCTGCTTCAGAGCCTACACTCTATTTACAGCCAAAGGCTTTTTGATTATGTCAAGGAATTAACATCAGATAAGTATGCTGGCCGGCTTACAGGAACACCTGAATACAAGGCTTGCGCTGAATGGGTAGCGTCTCTTTTTAAAGAGTGGGGAGTTTTACCAGCAGGAGAAAAAGGGACGTACTTTCAGGAATTTCCGATTCCCTACACATTAGTTTTTAAAGGGTGTGAGGCTTATCTTGACATCCCTTACAAAGGATCTTTTATAAAGAAGCACTACCGCTACGAAGATGAGTTCATTCCAGGATCCACATCTGGTTCAGGAAAAGTGAGTGCCGAGGTTGTTTATGTTGGGTACGGCATCACAGCTCCAGAGCTGAACTTTGATGAGTACGATGGAGTCGATGTTAAAGGGAAGATAGTTTTGATGGAGAGGGAGGTGCCTGTCTCTCCTAATGAAGATCCAGAGCTTTTTAAAAAATGGCGACCTTATTCTTTCCATCAGTATAAACTAGAGAACGCTGTGAGTCATGATGCGAGAGGCATGATCTATAACTATGGACCCATTGCAAATCCCAATAATTCTTACGATGAAAATTTTATATACAGTCATGTTGGTGATACTGTTGTTGCTGATATTTTTACAGGTACTGGGCGAACCCACGAAGAGACTGTGGAGAAAATTAAAGAGACTTTAAAGCCCCAGTCTTTTTCAACCGGAAAGACCTTCACATTAAAAAACATAACTAATCACTATCTTGAGGGAATTGGCTCTAACGTTATCGGTATGATAGAGGGCTCTGATCCCGAATACAAGAATGAAGTGATCATCGTTGGAGGGCATCTTGACCATCTTGGCCGTTGTTATGAAATAATGCCGGGTGCCAATGATAATGCTTCAGCTGTGGCTGTTATTTTGGGAGTGGCTGAGGTCCTGGCTAAATGTCCCTTGAAGCCTCGGCGTTCAGTGGTTTTCATCTGTTTTGGAGCTGAGGAACAGGGAGTTGTGGGATCAAAATACTACCTTGAGCATCCTTTGTTTCCTTTAGAAAAAACTGTTGCCTTCTTCAACATGGATGGAGTTGGCTGTGGAGATAAGCTGAGTGTCCTGGCTGCAGAGAATTATCCCTCCTTCTGGAAATTTATAGAAAAGGCAAATAAAAAATACATCCATCGTATAGTCCGACCTCGCTATTTTTCCAACATTGCGCGCCCGAGATTGGATGCAGCCCGCTTCATGTGGAAGGGAATTCCGACTGTTTCTATAAGCGCAAGAGGAGCTCCTTCCTACTACCATATTACCAAGGATGACATTGATACTATAACTCCTGAAATTCTAGAAGATTTAGCTCAGCTTGTCTTTGTAGCTGTCCTGGATATGGCAGATGAGGATTCTCTTAATTTCAGGCATGAGAAGCCGTAGGGATGAAATTTCACCTTCCCACAAAAATTATCTTCGGACGCGAAGTTTTCTCTGAGCTAGAAGAAGTAGTTGAGCAAGAGTTTCATGTTTCTAAGATACTACTTGTGACTGATAAAGGGATTATGAATTCCGGGATCGGTGATAGAGTTCTATCTAGACTAAAAAGCGCTCACGTGTTTGATGAGGTTGAGTCTAATCCTAAATCCGAAACAATCAATAAGGGAGGGGAACTTGCCCAGGAAATAAATCCTGATCTTGTTGTAGGCCTTGGAGGAGGAAGCTCTTTGGATGCAGCCAAAGCTATTGCTTTACTTTCCACAAACAGAGGAGCAATCGAAGACTATGAGGGCAGAGAGAAGTATAAAACCTTCCCGCTTCCTGTACTAGCTATTCCTACAACCTGTGGTACAGGGAGTGAAGTTACATGGGTGTCAGTGATAACTGATACTAAACGTCGGTTCAAGATGAGTATCAAGGGGTCCCGTATGTATCCTGCGGTAGCTCTGGTTGATCCTGATTTATTAATTTCTCTTCCTCCTCATTTAATTGCTTCGACTGGGATGGATGCCCTTACTCACGCTGTCGAAGCATACACAGCAAAGGTAGCCACTTTTACAACTGATATTTTCGCAAAAGAATCCTGTACCCTTATTTTTTCATCGATTGAGAGAGCGTTTAAAGATGTAAAAGGCAATATAGAGGCCAGGGAAAAAATGATGCTCGGAAGTATGCTGGCTGGTATAGCATTTGGCAATAGTGATGTGGGTGCTGTCCACTGTCTTGCTGAAGCCATAGGCGGCCTTTGTGATTTGCCTCATGGAGTTTTAAATTCGATTTTTCTCCCCCTTGTTATGGAATTCAATCTTCCTGTCGTAGAAGACCGATATGCAGAAATAGCAAAGCTTACAGGAATCAGTACAAAAAATAAGAGAATTGCAGCACAAGAGCTTATAGAAAAAATAAAAATCCTCTCACATTCTTTACTAATTCCCTCCCTTAAGGACCTTGGCCTTAATGAAAGCCAATTTTCTGTCATTGCCCGAAATGCTTTCCAGAATAATTCTAATCCTTACAATCCTCGTGAAGCACAATCAGAGGATTATAGGGAGATTCTTGTTCAGGCCTTAAACCAATAATTATTATCCAGGTAACATCACTTAGAGAGGAATATATGCCTTTTTTTGTCCTGAACTGCTGAAGCTGCCTGCTTTTTTCTTCTTTACTTTTTACAAAGAGCATATAAGATAATAAATCTTGAATTCTTGTAATACAATTTCTGGATTTTTCAGAGGAGAGCCCTCGCTCCTGGTCTTTGCCGCTATAGCAGCTGTAGCCGGAGGGGGTGTTTTCGGTGATCACTGTTCACCTCTCTCTGATACTACTGTCCTCTCCTCGTTGGGAAGTGCTTGCGATCATATGGACCATGTCAGGACTCAGATTCCCTATTCTCTGGCAGTAGTGGGAGTAACATTTGTTTTATATACCCTTATGGGAATAGTTATTTAGGAGAAAATGATGCCGAAGTTCCTGGTGCTTGGAGCAGGAAAGATGGGAGTCGTCTTAGCTAAAGACCTTATTTTGAGCAATGAACAGAACATAGTAACTCTGGCTGACATCAGTTTCGAGAGACTTAAGAAGGCTCGAAATTTCATACCAAGCGACAGGCTCATCACTCTTCAGAGAGATGTTGAGGATAAAAACCAGAGGGAAGACCTTTTTAAAGGCCAAGATGTTGCTATATCTGCCCTTCTCCACAAACACAGCTTTTTAGCTATGGAGGCATCGATTCTCCATGGAGTCAACCTGGTGGATGTTGTGGGAGAGGGCCCATTAGAACGGCTCTCTTACGATGAAGAGGCAAAGAGGAAGGGTGTAACTATTATACCAGGCTGCGGCTTGGCTCCTGGAATTGATAATATCTGTGTCGGGAGAGGAGTATATCTTCTTGATGATACAGAGAAAGCAATGATTTATGTCGGAGGAAACCCGCTCCATCCTCAGCCTCCATTAAAGTACAGTATTGTATATGCTGCTGAAAGCCTTTTAGATTTTTATGAGAGAAAGGCTATTATCCTCGAAAAAGGTAAGATAAAAGAAGTAGAAGCCTTATCGGGTATTGAACCTGTTGAATTTCCTCCTCCTTTTTCAAGAATGGAGTGCTTTTATACAGATGGACTTTCTTCTCTCATCTATACATTACAAGGCAGAATTAGAGATAAGTTGGCTGAAAAAACTGTTCGCTATCCTGGGCATGCTCAGGCAATTAAAATGATAAAAGAATTTGGTTTTTTCTCTAGGGAACCTCTTTCTCTATTTAACAAGAAAGTCATTCCGAGAGAATTCCTTAAAGCTATTTTAGAGACTAAGTGGAAATTGGGAAAAGAGGGTGATGTGACTTTAATGAGAGTAGTTGTTTCAGGAAAGAAATCAGGTGAGCCCACGACGCACATTTTTGAAATAATTGATTTCTATGATCCAAAAATGAAGTATACTTCAATGGCTAAAACGACAAGCTTTCCAGCATCTATTGCTGCTCAAATGATTGCTTCTGATAAGATAACTCAAAGGGGAGTACTTTTCCCTGAAAATGTTTTTCACGGTGAATTGTATCAACCTATCGTCAACGCGCTTCAAGAGCGAGGGGTCGTGGTAAGCCACAGGATAGAAAAAAACAGTAAACATTAGCAAGAAGTTATACAAGCTCAATCGGGGAAAAATATTTTATCCCTCTCGTTTATCCCGGAAGGATGGAAACAAAATTATTATGTATTCTGGACAAACATCATGGCAGGGAGAAAACGCGATAAAGGATAAAAGCTTTTTATATATGAAGTTCGAGAATATCTTCGTCTTCGAGGATGTGGTCTCGGTTGACCATCTGGCCTTGGTATTTATTCTTACTCCAGATCCTTGCGTATTTTAGTTTTTGGGTAAAATCCTTGTGGACTTCTCTAGCCATATCGAGTACTGAGCTTCCTCTCTTCAGGGTATAAGGAGCATTCAGGTCTGCTTTTTTCCCCGGGATTTTACTATACACGCGAATGACATCAAGCATGAGAAAAATATGCTTTCTAAGTTCATCAAGACCATCTCTATGAAGGGCAGATAGAGAGATGAGGTTGAATTTTCCTTTGCAGAATCCTTTCAGGGTTGTAAAGTCATTATCATTAAGAAGCACATCTTTTTTATTAGCGACAACCAGCGCTCTTTTTGGAAAAAATCTTACTTCTGTCTCTATAGTTTTTTCTTTTTCTGAGATTAGTTCTATTTTCTTTTCTTTAAGCCCAGAAAGAAGGACTTTTAAAGTGTTTATAGGGCTGGAATCAGACAAATCCAGAAGAATCAAGATTCCATCGGATTCTTTTATCATCTCTAGAAGCCAGCTCTCCATGTATTCTGGCGTAACAGGGGGAGTATCGACGAGTTGAATCTTGATGTTTTCATACTCCATCATGGCAGGATATGGCAAGCGAGTTGTGAAGGGATATTCACCGATTTCAGGGGTTGCATTTGTCAGGGATTTAACCAACATGGATTTGCCACTATTCGGTGGCCCAATTAAGATTATTTGACCTGCTCCAGATCTCTCCACACGGTGTAGAGAACTGTGCCTGGCTATAGAGGGTTTTTTTTGAGCTGTAGATTTAAGTTTTGCAATTTTCGTTTTTAGCAAGGCTTGTAGCTTTTCTGTGCCTTTGTGTTTGGGAACTATGGAGAGTAGTTCTTCTAGAATTCTAATCTTTTCCTGCGGGGTTTTTGCTACTTTTAATTTTTTCTCTGTCTCAAAGTACTGAGGTGGCAAATTTGCTGGCATTTTTATCTCTTGGTAAAAATTATAGCTGAACATAGACTGGTTTTCAAAGGTAATTGGGGTCAGGCTTTCATAACTTTTATAATTTATTGTTTACCAGGAAGAAATAAAAGCTAGGGTTACAATGAAAGATTAGAAAAAATTCAATTTATAAAACTTATGAAAGCCTGACCCCAAAGTACTAAAAAAAGCAATGATTTTACTTTACTAAGATTTGTTCTTAAGGTATAATGACACCGGATATTATGCCCAACGGGTTATGTAAAATTCCCGCACACATAACCCCCCTCTTTCTCAGATCATAAGAAAATGGCTGAAAAAAAATATACAGCAGAAAGTATAAAAGTATTAAAGGGGCTGGAAGCCGTACAAAAGCGACCAGCAATGTATATTGGGAGCACTGGACCAGAAGGTCTACATCATCTAGTTTACGAAGTTGTTGATAATAGTATAGATGAAGCGGTAGTAGGCTACTGTAATAAAATAGATGTCGTAATTCATGTTGATTGTAGCGCGACCGTCATCGATAACGGTCGAGGTATTCCTGTCGGAATGCATAAGAAAGAGAAGAAATCTGCTCCAGAAGTTGTAATGACAACCCTTCACGCTGGGGGAAAGTTCGACACCAAGAGCTATCAGGTTTCGGGAGGATTGCACGGAGTTGGTGTTTCAGTTGTTAATGCACTGTCAGAGAGACTTGATCTTGAAATTAAAAGGGACGACGGTGTCTACAGTCAGAGTTATGAAAGAGGAAAGCCTATTTCAAGACTAAAGAAGATAGGAAAAACCAAAAAGACAGGTACCAAGGTCACATTCAAGCCCGACAGAGATATTTTCAAATCCATAGATTTTAACTTCGAAATCCTGAGTCAGAGGTTGCGAGAGCTTTCTTTTTTGAATAAGGGATTAAAAATTACTCTTATAGATGAACGTACTGACAAGATGCAAGAGTTTCAGTATAAAGGAGGAATACGGGAATTTGTCCAGTATCTCAACCAGAACAAGAATGTTTTGAATCCTAAGCCTATTTACTTTGAAAGCAAAAAAAACGGTACCATTGTGGAAATGGCGCTTCAATATAACACGAGTTATTCAGAGACGATATTTACCTTTGTGAATAATATAAATACTACTGAAGGCGGAACCCATCTTATCGGTTTAAAAGCTGCTTTAACCAGGACTATAAACAACTATGCCAATGCAAATAACCTGATAAAAGACTTGAATCAAAATTTGACCGGAGATGATACTCGTGAGGGGCTCTGTGCTGTTTTGAGTTTGAAAATGAAAAATCCTCAATTCGAGGGCCAGACTAAAACCAAGCTAGGAAACAGTGAGGTTAAGGGCCTTGTTGAGTCAATAGTCAATGATCAGTTATCTTTATATTTTGAGGAAAATCCTTCCATAGCCAAGAAGGTCGTACTGAAAATTCTAGAAGCTGCCAGAGCACGAGAAGCTGCTCGAAAAGCACGAGAACTGGCGCGGCGAAAAGGTGTTTTGGAGTCGACATCTCTACCAGGGAAGCTGGCTGACTGTCAAGAAAGAGATCCAGCTTTCAGCGAAATATTCCTTGTTGAAGGAGATTCTGCCGGTGGTTCAGCCAAGCAAGCTCGAGATCGCCGGTTTCAGGCTATACTCCCCCTCAAAGGGAAAATCCTTAATGTAGAGAAAGCCCGCTTTGATAAAATCCTTCAGAGTGAAGAAATAGGAATAATTATATCAGCTCTAGGAACAGGTATTGAACAATCAGGCTATAATCTGGAAAAGCTTCGCTACCATAAAGTTATCATCATG
The DNA here is from genome assembly GCA_041862375.1 of Candidatus Aminicenantaceae bacterium. Classification (GTDB taxonomy): domain Bacteria; phylum Acidobacteriota; class Aminicenantia; order Aminicenantales; family Aminicenantaceae; genus WVZL01. The sequence continues at coordinate 59,624 of JBGVTE010000091.1, read as the reverse complement.
ACAGATGCTGATGTAGATGGCTCTCACATTAGGACACTTCTTATGACTTTTTTCTACAGGCAGATGCCCCAGATTATTGAAAAAGGCTATCTCTATATTGCCCAGCCTCCCCTGTATAAGATATCAAAGGGAAAGTCTGAGGTTAAGTATTTAAAAGAAGAGCACGCCTTTGAAAAATACATGATCAGAAAGATTTCAGAGGAATTTCAGATAAAGGTAGCCAGGAGTAAAGAAATTATTAAAGGTGATAAATTCAGAAAATTTCTCCAGAAGATGATTGCTAAAAAGCACTATGTGCAAATACTGGAGAGGAAAAATTTCCCTTTTTTCCTTATTGAGGTATTACTTGATAATGAAGTGGATGATGCAGAATTTTTGCGCAAGCAAAAAAAGATGGAGAAAATACAGAATTTCCTTACTGAAAAAGGAATTGTTTCTTTTTTAAGCAAGGATGAGGAACACGGAGTCTATGAATTATCCTTCAATTTTCAAATCAACGGTATGAATATCTCCTCCAAAGTCAACTGGGATTTAATTTCTTCCGTTGAATACCGAAGCCTCTATAAAATTCATAAAGACCTGGAGCAATATAAGCCTCCATTCCATGTTCAGAGCAATAGCGAAAAGATAAAGATCGAGAATGAATCAAAGCTCCTCGAGTACTTATTCCGGAACGGAAAGAAAGGAATTGTGATCCAAAGGTATAAAGGATTAGGAGAGATGACTCCCCAACAGTTGTGGGAAACTACTATGAACTCAGAGACCCGTTCACTTCTTCAGGTCTCGATTCAAGATGCAGTTGAGGCAGATAAAGTATTTACAATCCTTATGGGAGGCGAGGTAGAACCACGAAAACATTTCATAGAAAAAAACGCCCTTGAGGCTCAGAATCTGGATATCTAAGAAATGGGGGCGGTTCTCTTTTTTCGGAGATGGGGACCGAAAAAAAGGAACTGTCCCCATTGTTTTAAGAAGGAGCACCTATGAGTAGTGATACAACTGTGGTAAGCCTTGAAAAAGAAATGAAGCGTTCCTACCTTGATTATGCAATGAGTGTAATCATTGGACGGGCTATTCCCGATATAAAAGATGGACTTAAACCTGTTCATCGACGCACTCTGTATGCAATGTATGAAAGCGGCAATGCGTGGAATAAACCATACAAGAAATCTGCTCGCATCGTAGGCGATGTCATCGGAAAGTTCCATCCCCACGGCGAGACCGCTGTGTATGATGCTCTCGTTCGAATGGCACAACATTTCAGTCTTCGCTATTTGTTGGTTGACGGCCAAGGAAATTTTGGTTCCATTGACGGAGACCCCCCAGCAGCCATGAGATACACGGAAGTCCGCATGAAAAAAATTGCGCATGAACTTATGGCTGATATTGAAAAGGATACCGTAAACTTTATTCCAAACTATGACGAAAGCCTGACCATGCCCGAAGTGCTTCCTTCAAAAGTACCTAACGTTCTTGTTAACGGGGGATCAGGGATTGCTGTAGGAATGGCTACGAACATCCCTCCTCACAATCTGGGTGAAATCGTTGATGGAATTAGTCATCTTATTAGAAAGCCAGATGCAACTCTAAAAGAAATTATGGGATTTGTTCCTGGGCCAGATTTTCCAACGGGGGGATATATATTTGGCAAAAAAGGAATAAGAGAAGCTTATGAAACGGGAAAAGGCATTATTCATTTAAGAGCAAGAGCAATAATAGAGAGAGGAAGAAAGAAAGAGAGAGATAGAATCGTAATCACTGAAATTCCCTATCAGGTTAACAAGGCAAAGCTCCTAGAAACTATCGCATCTCTCGTTAATGAAAAGAAAATAGAAAGCATTGCTGACATAAGAGATGAATCGGATAGAGAAGGAATGCGTGTAGTCATAGAAATAAGGAAGGGAGAGCTTCCAGAAATTGTTTTAAACAACCTTTACCTGCGTACTGCCCTTCAAACTTCTTACGGAATCATACTCTTAGCGATCTGCGATAAGCAGCCAAAATTGTTCAACTTGATTGAGATGATGAGAAGCTTTGTTTCACATCGTCAGGATATAGTCCGACGTCGCACGCGCTACGAACTTAAAAAAGCAGAATTGAGGGCTCATATTCTTGAAGGCTTAAATATTGCTCTGGACAATCTGGATCGAATCATAAAGCTCATCCGTTCATCGCGGACAGTTGATCAAGCGAGGAAAGGATTAATCACCAACTTTCACCTCACAAAAGTCCAGGCTCAAGCGATCTTGGATTTGCAGCTCCAGAAACTGACACGATTGGAGAGGGAAAAGATTCATAAGGAACATGAAGAATTGAAAAAAACAATAAGGACACTGAAAAAGATATTAGGTAGTGAAAAACTTATTCTCAATATTATTGTTGATGAACTGAAACAGTTGAAAGAGGTGTACCAGGATGAGAGGCGTACGGAAATATTGAAAGAGGAAATAACAGAAATAAAGCCAGAAGATTTAATAAAAGAAGAGGATATTGTGATAACTTATACAGCTTCAGGTTATGTCAAGCGTACTTCTCTCAGCTACTACCATTTTCAGAGCCGGGGTGGAAAGGGGAAGCGGGGAATCAGCATGAGAGCAGAGGATGTAGTTCAGAACCTTTTTATAGCCTCATCCCACAGCTATCTTCTTTTTTTCACCAATAAAGGCCATCTTTACTGGCTAAAGGCTTTAGAAATTCCAGATGTTGGGATTTCAGGCAGAGGAAAAGCGATAAAAAATTTAATCCAGTTCACTCCTGAAGAAAATGTACAGTCAGTAGTATCAGTGAAAGACTTCTCTGAGAAGCTCTACGTAGTCATGTTGAGCTCTAATGGTTTAATAAAAAAGACGAAATTGAGTGATTTCCGTAATATCCGCAAAACTGGTATTATTGCCATCACACTTAATCCAAACTGTGAACTCCTTTCAGCAAAACTAACAAACGGCCAAAAGGATATTATAATCGGAACTAAATTGGGGAAGGCTATACGGTTTAAAGAAAGTGAAATAAGGTCGATGGGAAGGCAGGCGTCCGGTGTTAAAGCGATATCTCTTGAGCGCAAGGATAAGATGATCAGCATGATTGTTGTTGATGAGAATGATAAATACACCTTTACAGCGAGTGAGCAAGGCTCCGGGAAAAAGACTGAAATCAGCAATTATCCCAGACACCGGAGAGGTGGAAAAGGTGTGATAAACTTAAAGGTAGACAAGAAAATCGGGAATGCTGTAGGGATGGTGGGAATATCTGAGGAAGAATTACTTTTAATAACTGAATTTGGAAAGGTAATCAGGATAAAGACAAAGAAGATCAGGGCTCAAGGAAGAGCAACTCAAGGAGTTAAAATAATTAACCTAGAAAAAAAAGATAAATTAGTTTCAATTGCAAAAGTAAGCGTAAGTTAAACAAAAACCTCTGATTTCCATGGGCAGAAATTACTTGACATGCAATTCTCTGCTTCTTTACAATTGACACAATCCATTCAAAGGAGGGAACAATGGTTGAAACCTTCGGTCAGCTTTTCCTTAATACAATCAAATCATACCCAAAAGATGATTTGATTCTTCGTAAAAAAGAGGGGAATTACGTTCCTATCTCTACTGAGGAATTTGGCAATCAGGTTAAATACATCGGCCTTGGATTGAAAGATTTAGGATTCGAAGCAGGCGAAAAGCTGGTTATTCTCTCTGAGAACAGACCTGAGTGGGTAATGGCTGACTTAGGCAGCTTGTGTATAAGAGGAATAACTGTACCAATTTATACTTCTTTGGTTCCAGAACAAGTAAAATTCATAATCAATGACTCTGATGCCAAGATAGTCATATTTTCTGATCAAGAACAGTGGCAGAAAATAGAGTTAATTCGCAATGAACTCGCAAACGTAGGGCATTACATCACCTTTGCTGATGAGGCCCCAGCAGGAGTAATAACTTTAGCCGAAATCATTGAGAGAGGAAAGAGCAGGGCGCAGCAAGATCCAGAGGCTTTTGAAAAGTTAGCTTTGAGCGTGAAACCTGATGATGTGGCATCGATTATCTATACCTCGGGGACAACAGGAGTTCCCAAAGGAGTCATGCTTTCTCACAGCAATTTCATAAGCAACCTCAAAACAGTATCGACAATCATTGAATTTTCAGAACAGGATACAGTCCTTTCCTTTTTGCCTCTATCCCATGTTTTAGAAAGAATGGTCACTTTTACGTATCTCTATAAGGGATGTACAATCGGTTATGCAGAAAGCTTAGAAACTGTGGCAGAAAACTTACCCGAAGTGAGACCTCACATCATGGTGAGTGTACCACGGGTTTTTGAAAAGATTTATTCTAAAGTTATGGATAACGTTCTTACAAGTTCATCCTTGAAGAGAAAAATTTTCTTCTGGGCTTTGAAGGTAGGAAGAGAGTACGGAAGAAAGAAACTGCTCAATCAATCTATTCCTAGAGGTCTTCAGTTCAAGAAAAATTTAGCTCACAAGCTTGTTTTTTCCAAAATTATTGAAAAAACAGGCGGTAGAGTAAGGTTTTTTGTTTCTGGAGGTGCCCCCTTATCTAAAGATATCGCTGAGTTTTTCTATGCTATGGGTCTTGTAGTTCTTGAAGGCTACGGTTTAACAGAGACTTCTCCTGTAATTTCTGTCAATACGCTTGAAAATATTAGATTTGGAACTGTTGGGAAGCCTATCCCAGGGATAGAAGTAAACATTGCTAAGGATGGAGAAATATTGACTAAAGGACCTCATGTAATGAAAGGTTACTACAAAAAAGAGGATGAAACAGAAGAAGCAATGGAGGGAGGATGGTTCCATACCGGCGATATAGGACATCTGGATGATGATGGATTTCTTGTTATTACAGACAGGAAAAAAGACCTTATTGTTACAGCAGGAGGAAAAAATGTTGCTCCTCAGCCGATTGAGAACCTCTTAAAGACAAATCCCTATGTTTCTAATGCTGTGGTATTGGGAGACAAGAGAAGATTTATATCTGCTCTCGTAGTGCCAAACTTCGATAAGCTAGATGAATATGCAAAATTTAATAATATTCCCTTCGAGAACCAGAGTGATTTAATTAAAAAAGATGAAATCCTGAACTTTATGCTTGCAGAAATTGATAGAAGTACTCCAAGCCTGGCCTCCTATGAGAAGGTAAAAAAAATTGCACTTCTTGAAAGAGATTTTGAGATAGAGAAAGGAGAAATCACTCCCACTTTAAAAGTGAAAAGAAATATAATCGAAGATAAGTACAGAGATGTAATCGATTCACTTTACAGAGAATAAACGGGAAATTTTACTTTAAGCCGTTACTTAACCTGATTTTTTAGACAAATAGAGTACACGGCCACAATTTTCACATAATATAATATCTACCCTGTCTCTCAATTCATTGAGAACTTGAGGCCTGACTCGCACATTGCACATTGAACAGTGCTCATCCTTTACTGGAGAAAGGGCAACTCCGTTTAATTTTTTAAAAATCTCGAAATAGATTTTGGTCTGAGGTGGAGGGATTTTATGTATGAGTTTTTCTCTTTCTTGAGCTAATTCTTTACTTCGGATTTCTAACTCTTTTTTCTTTTGAGAGATGGCTTCCTTTTCTTTCTGTAATTTATTTTGCTCTTTGTTGTATTTTTGAGTTACTGCCTTTATTTCTTCCTCAATATCATCTGCATTGAGCATTTCACTGATAATTTCGTCTTCAATCTTATCAATCTGCTTTTGAGCTTCATCGATCTCTTTTAGAAGAGAACTGTATTCTCTGTTTGTTTTTACTTCATTAAGCTGAGTTTTGTACCTTGAAATCTGCGCTTTTAGATCTTTAGCTTTACTCTCTAAATCCCTTCTCTTTTTCTGGTTTTGAGCAAGTTTTTCCTTGGCATCAGCAACCATTTTAGCACTGGCATCAATTTTTTTGTCTATTTCTGTTATTTGGGGAGGTGTATTTTCAAGAATAGCAGAGATGTTGAGTATTTTTTTATCAAGTTCTTGAAGGTCGATTAGATTCTCAAACTCAATTTCCACATCTTTGCCTCAAATGGAAAATGGGCCTACCAGGATTCGAACCTGGGACCTGCCGGTTATGAGCCGGTGGCTCTACCGCTGAGCTATAGGCCCCTAGATTTTTTATAGCAGATATCACATTCCAAGTCAATTACACAGGCTTGTCCCTCATCCACTGGCAAAAAAATAAAAAGACCTCGTTGTTGTCTTATAATAATAAAAGAAAGCAACATAAAAAACCTTCACCCAATGGGTGAAGAAAACCAGCGAGGTGAATAAAGCATGTCACAAAGAACACTCCCATTCAAGTATGAAGAAGACAAAAAGGATAGAGGGATAACGTCTCTTGAGGGATAGGAATTTGGTTTTTGCTCTGACTTTGCTGTGCACGTTGAGACCTGTGCGCTGCCAGCGAAGGATTTTATACAAGCTCAAGATTGACGAGCTCTTTGTGCAGTAACATGGAAAAAACCTCTCTGGAGAAGAATTCAGCTATCAGGCTCTCATCGAAGCTTGAGATTTTATGGAAATGTCCATCTTGATCTTCTCCTCTCTCAGTGAGGAGAAAGTGTGGGTGGGGATGAAAATTGATTTTTGACCAGAAAGACTGCATGAAGGCAATAGTCCCGGGAGCAATCTCCTTGCTTGTTACAGCGCTGAAGTATTTCAGAATTGCACCTTTTCCGCAGAGACAGAGATTAGAGCTTATACCCTCAAAGAATTCTGTCGCCCGCCCCTCCAAAGGTACTATGTATAACTAATCAGATATCCCAGATAATTCTGTTTTTCTTTCCCTTCGGCTTTTTTACTCCTTTTGCCATTTTTTGAAGCTGTAGAAGTATTTCAATCTTTCTCTCAAAGGGTAGCTTTGAAAGCTCTTTCCTTCTCAGGTTTTTTTCCCTGAAGATATTTCTCAAGATATCATTTTCCCTCAAAGTACAATCCTCTGAATTTAGCGTATTTTTCATCTAGGTTGTGTTTCTTTAATAACTTTCTCAAGAAATTCAGATTAACTTTCACCTCTTCAAATATTTTTATGATTCTCTCCCTATCTTTAGCTCGATATGTCTGAAGCATTACAGCAACAAGGTACTCTAGGCTCAAGACTTTTGTTTTTGTTTTTCCATATTCTACTTCAGTCGAATTTTGAACAGCCTCTTTTATGAGCTCATTATATACAGGGATGAACTGTGTCGGGACTCCCTCGATTAAGATATGTTCCCTTTGGATTTTATAACCTCTTCCTCTCATATATTTATAAATTGGAGCAAGAACATTAAGGCTTGCTTCAATGGGAATAAAAAAAATGTCTAAATCATAGGTCAGCAAAGGTTCGACATAATACAAAACAGCAATCCCTCCGCCAATAGCATAATCAGAAATAGCTTTCTTATTCTTTAATTCATTTATGACTTTGAGTGTTTTTTCCACTTTTAAGCTTTTTATATCACAGTCATACGGCATGTTCAAGAATATATGCTTTTAAAGGTTTATCGGATGAATTGTTTAATTGACACTTAAAGCTATAGAACATTACCAGAAATTCCTCGACTTCTGGAAAAATGCTGACCAGAACTTCCTGAGGTTGAAGATGCCAGGAAGAGGCTGGCTGGGTTGAGTGACTGCATTCCAATCATTCATACCTGAGTGAGTCCACAGGATTGGCCACAGCCGCCCGGACAGCCAGGAAGGCTGTTGTGAGTACTGCGACAGAAAAGGATAGGACTCCAGCCAAGAGGAAATACTGGGGTCCTAAGGAAATGCGGAAGTAATAATTGTTGAGCAGAGTCCTCATAGCGAGATAGGCTAAAGGCCAGCCGATTATGTTGGCGATACCCACCAACAAGATGAATTCCTTGATTAATGTATAGATGATCTGAGGGACATTCGCGCCCAGGACTTTTCGGATGCCAATCTCTTTAGTCCTTTGGTTCACCGTGATGGATGTCAGGCCGAAGATGCCCATACAGGCGATAAGTACTGCCAGCCCAGTGGAATACCCAACGATCGCTCCCCACCTTTTCTCCTCGCTGTACATGGCTTCCATCCACTCATCCAGGAAGGAGTAGAGGAAGGATTTATTCGGCTGGATTTCCTCCCAGGTTCTTTCTAGCAGCGATATGGTTTCGGAGATGTTCTGAGGGGATATCCGCACCAGTATGGTTCTAATCCTCCAGTCGGGCTTGATGTGAAGCAGGGCCGGGAGGATATCGTTCCGGAAATCCGCAGTGATGTAATCCCTGACCACACCGATGATCGTCAGGGGTATGTAATACCCCCTGAGCGGTTTGCCTATGGGATCTTCTATCCCCAGCTCTTTGATTAGTTTCTCGTTTACGACCACACCATCAACATCAGTGGCCAATTCAGGAGAGAAGGTGCGTCCTTGAACCACTTCGATACCCATGGTCTTGAAAAAATCATAATCCACGCGGTTCTGGTAGACATTGATTTCACGGCCGTCTTTCTCAATGGGATAGGCGGCCACATCGCCGAAGCGAACAGTTGTCCCTGAAATGGAAACGATATTCGGCTGCTGACTCAGACGATCTCTAAAGAGTTTAAGGGCTACATTGCTGGCCTCGGCCTCCGGCTCCTGGGTTTGGACAGCCACGATACCTTCCTTGTTGAAGCCGGGATCTGCAGTGAGCATGAAATGGATCTGGCGCCCCATGATGATCGTGGCGATGATGAGGAAAACGGAAAGAGCAAACTGGACGACGAGCAGGACTCTGGTTATGGGATTTTTCCCTCCGATTCTCAGCTTTCCTCTGAGGATTTCCACCGGCTGGAACCTGGACATGACCAAAGCCGGGTAACTTCCTGAGGCGATTCCCGCGATGATGAACAGGGCCAGCAGGATCAAGAAATTGGCAGGCTGAAATATTTCTCTCAGACTCAGGCTCTTGCCGGACAGGCGGTTGAATATCGGCAGCATGATCTCAGCCAGGGCGAGACCCGCCATCATGGCGATCCCGGTTGTGACTAAAAATTCTCCCCAGAACTGGCGGATGAGCTGCCGGCGCTCTGCGCCCAGGACCTTGCGCATACCGACCTCTAATGACCGTGTTGAAGCCAGGCCAATGGACAGGTTCATAAAATTGACGCAGGCGATAAACAGAACAATGAAGGCTATTCCGCTGAGAATGAATATGGCGCTCAGATTGAGAGATCCCTTGACCTGGGGGTCAAGGTGAACACGCGTTATGGGCTGGAGTCCGAATGAGACCGGCGATACTTCACTTTTCCAATTTCTCCGCGTCCGGTAATTCTCGATGAAGGAAGCATAATACTGGTCAATAAAGCCAGGAAATCTCTGCAGCAAGCTGTCCACGGAGCTTCTGCTCTGAACCAGCACATAAGTCTGCCATGCGAAGCCGCCCCAGTTATCAAGCCACCTGACGTTTATGTTCAGCCTGTTCGCGCTTTCTATATCGATCAAGATGTCGAAGGAGATGGATGAGTTTGAAGGAGGTTGTTCGGCCACTCCGGTCACCACAAATTCGCTCTGTTCCTGTCCGTGGATCAGGATTAAGGTTTTACCGATAGGATTGGCGTCTCCGAAATATTTCCGGGCGTGGTCTTCTGTGAGGACCATGGAGTAATCCTGCGAGAACACGGAAGAAGGATCGCCCATTATCAGAGGAAATGAAAAAGCCTTGAAGAAAGGCTTATCCACTTGAGTGATTCTTTCGTTATAGAGATTTCCTCCTGTCTTAATAGTGGCATAATCATTTGAGACACGGATGGAGTACGTGACTTCTGGAAAATACTCTTCCACAACTGGCCCCATGGGCATAGTGACGCTTTTCCAGGCCCTTTCAATGCTCCCATCTTCCTTGTGCCATAAGGTGTGAAGGCGGTACAGGTTCTCCTCGTTTTCATGAAACCGGTCGTAAGACAGTTCATTCTGGACGAAAAGGAAGGTCAGAATGGCTCCGGCCAGGCCCACAGCCAAACCCAGTATGTTGATAGCTGAAAAGATCTTTTGTTTGGACAGGTTTCGTAAAGCGATCTTTAAATAATTTTTAAACATTTCATCTCATCGCCTCCAGCTCCAATCATTTGCAAGATATGTACCATTTCTCCTCATCAGGGAACGATTCGCGAATTACAAGGATTTAACATGAGGTTGTGTTCGCTTACGAAACATGCGGTGTCCAGATGCGAACAATCAGAAGCACGACTTGATTTGACTATTTTCCAATTTATTTAGGGATAAGAATTTGGTTTTTGCGCTTGTTGCCGACTCTCTCTGCTTCTCTCTTAGTTGTAGTCCTGACTTTAGTGTGAACATTGAAACCTGTGTGTCGCCAGCTCAAGATCTTTTGCACGATTTCCAGGTTGATGAGTCCTTCGTGCATCGACATGGAAAAAACCTCCCGCGAGAAAAACTTTGCTTGCAGGCTCTAATCAAAGAAGGATAATTTATGGAACTGGCCTTTTCACAGATCGAGACATCATATGAGCTCTTAAATTTCTGTGTCTGTTCGAGAATGAACGCTTTGTGCCCTATTTCGGACATTGAAATCTCATTTTTTCCTTATTATAAGGCTTTCTTATCAGTATTTTAATATGGCATGAATTTTGCTTATTTATAGACAGAAAATCATGTTATCCTTTAGGACTCTCGGAAACAGGAGCCAGCATGTTTAAAAACTACCTCAAGATCGCTTTCAGGAACATCAGGAGATACAAAGTTTATTCCCTCATCAATATAGCTGGCCTGACTGTGGCGATGGCTTGCTTTATCCTCATCTTCCTCTGGGTTTATGACGAACTGAACTATGATACGTTCCACACCAACAGCAACCGGCTATTTCGCATCATTCTCAAGAAAGCCGACGATCCGGGTGATCTGGGAATGCCCAGTACTCCCTATATTCTGCCTAAAATCCTCAAGGAAGAATATCCTGAAATTGCTGAGGTAACCCGAGTCAGGACCCGTGCCTATCCCAGTGCTGTCAAGCACGGCGATATCACTTTCTATGAACAGCGGTTCTTTTTTACCGATCCTTCTTTTTTCTCAATGTTCTCTTATGATTTTGTCACAGGGAATCCGAAGACAGCCTTAAATAATCAGAATTCTGTGGTAGTCACAAAAGAGGCGGCTCAAAGATATTTTGGTGAAGAAGATCCCATGGGAAAAATCCTCCGCTGGAACAACACACAAGATCTCGAGGTAACCGGCGTCATAGAAAAAGTCCCCTACAATTCGCACCTTCAGTTTGACTTCATGGCCTCACTCCAGGTTTTTAACAGCGAACGGCTTTCTTCCTGGTGGCGCGAGGCCGATGCTTACGTTCAGCTTCAGGAAAGGGTTTCTGTTGAGGAGATCAACCGCAAGATCGCCGGCACAATCCAGAAATACCATCCAGAAGATGACTATACCGTCACTCTTCAGCCCATAAAAGAGGCCCACTTGAACATCATGCAGGGAGGCCGTAGTGATAAGAGATTTGTTATTATTTTTGCCGTGATCGCGGTCATGATCCTGGCTATCGCCTGCGTCAACTTTATGAATATCACAACGGCCCACTCCGGTATCCGTGCTCTGGAAGTAGGGATACGAAAAGTGGTCGGTGCCAGAAGGTCGGATATCATCAAGCAGTTCCTGGGAGAATCTGTGCTTCTCTCATTGATATCATTCTGTCTGGCAGTTTTTCTCGTTGATCTTTTCCTTCCGGTGTTCAACAGGATTCAAGGCAAAGAGATGTCCCTTCTAGGTTCTGGAAATATGTTCATTTTCCTTTCGCTTGTTGTGGCGGCTGTTGTCACTGGCTTTGTTGCAGGGAGTTATCCGGCATTATTTCTCTCCTCTTTTCAGCCTGTCAGGGTTTTAAAGAGGGATACCAGCAGAGGCCGCAAGGGGGCCGCTCTACGGACTGTTCTGGTTGTCAGCCAATTTTCTGTATCTGTGCTGCTGATCATCATGACTGTAGTCGCCTATAAACAAATGCAATACATCCGAAACACCGAGTTCGGTTTCTCGCGTGAGCAGATCGTACATATTCTGATGAACGATGAGTTAAGAGACTCCCATAAAACCTTTAAAGACAAGCTGCTGCAAGACCCGCGTATCCTTAATGTTACTTTTGCCTCGGCTCCCCCCCACTTCTTGTTCAATGTCAATGATTTCGAGTGGGAGGGCATGGAAACAGATAAGGAAGTGGAATTGAATTTTCTGTATGTCGACCATGATTACGCAGAAACATTTGGCCTGGAGATCGTGCAGGGGCGGGATTTTTCAGAGGAATACACGACAGACGCTTCAGAGGCTTATGTGGTAAATGAATCGGCAGTTCGTTTTATGGGAATGACGAATCCGATCGGGAAGCGGGTAGCTCTGGCCGGCAGAGAAGGAAGAATCATTGGTGTAGTCAAGGATTTCAACCATAAGCCGCTTATCTTTGATATTTCTCCAATGGTTATGGGTATTCGGCCCAGCTGGTTTTACGACCTTCTTATTAAAATCAGCCCTGAAGATATTCCCGGGAGCCTGACCTATATTGAGAAGGTCTTCAAGGATGTATCACCGGGATTCCCGTTCTGGTACCAATTCCTCGATGATTGGTTTGAGATGCTCTATGTTCCTTTGAAGATTATGAATACAATCTTTAACAGCTTTGCTTTCTTAGCTGTGTTTATCTCCTGTCTGGGATTATTTGGTCTAGCCTCGCTCCTTTTGGAACAGAGGAGAAAAGAGATAGGCATCCGTAAAGTCCTGGGAGCCTCCGTGCCTGGAGTTGTGTTCCTGTTATCGTGGAAGTTCTTTAAGGTCATTATGGCGGCCAATCTGATCGCTGTTCCCGTTGCCTACTTTACTGCCAGGAAGTTCCTGAACATGTTTGTATCCCGGACACAGTTGGATGCGGGAGTGGTTGTGGCGACGGTTGCTTTTACCTTTGTTGTGGCGTTGATCACAATAAGCTATCAGGTCATCAAGACCGCCCTGGCCGACCCGGTCGACTCCATCCGCTACGAGTAAGTAAGGACAATTATACCCTCCTTTTATAAACAGACCTGGAAGCTGAATCGTAATTATCTTATGAGAGTGTTTTAATTTAGGTAAATTTCGACAAAATCAGGGGAGTATTCATACTTAAAAATTATCTTTTGACCGCTGTGCTGCCAGCGAAGGATTTTCTGGAACAAGATTTTGACCCTGATACACCGTCAAAAAAATAAAAAGACCTCGCTGTTGTCTTATAATAAAAAATGAAAGATAAAAATTATAAGCTATTTGGGATAGCGACCAATATGGAGATGAGGGGTATGCCTGTAGGCTAAATGATAGATAAAAGGAAAATTAGTTCTGTAAGTAAATGATATATTCGATATTGGGATCACCTCAATCTACAAGTTGTCAGGGAAAGGAAGACTAGGTTTGCTGAATTAGAGATTTAGGGAAGTACTGGATTAAGAATCGTCAGTAAAAGATTTGAGTCTACGACTCCGGCTTGGATGCTTTAATTTTCTCAAAGCTTTTGCTTCAATTTGCCTTATTCTCTCACGAGTAACCTTAAATTGCTGCCCCACTTCCTCTAGAGTATGTTCATTTCCATCTCCTAATCCGAACCTCATTTTTAAAACTTTACTTTCTCTTTCAGTTAGAGTTTTTAAAGCTTCTTCAATCTGTTCTTTCAGATTGATATGGATAACTGTATCGGGGGGTGAAGGCAATACTTTGTCTTCTATGAAATCTCCCAGGTGACTGTCTTCTTCTTCTCCTATTGGAGTTTCGAGAGAAATCGGTTCCTGGGCAATTTTTATAATTTTTCTCACTTTGTTAACCGGCATATCCATCTTTTTTGCAATTTCCTCGCACGTCGGCTCTCTTCCTATTTCTTGAACAAGACTTCTTGATACTCTAATTAATTTATTTATAGTCTCTATCATGTGGACTGGTATTCTAATAGTCCGAGCCTGGTCGGCAATAGCTCGAGTAATAGCCTGCCTGATCCACCACGTTGCGTATGTTGAGAATTTATATCCTCGCCTGTACTCGAATTTCCCTACTGCCTTCATTAAACCCATGTTTCCTTCTTGTATCAAGTCGAGAAACTGAAGTCCCCGGTTGCTGTATTTTTTAGCAATAGAAACGACCAGCCTGAGATTAGCGGCAACTAATTCTTTTTTCGCCTGATCGCTTACCTTTTTTCCAGTAGTGATGGAGCGGACTATTTTCCTTAAGCCTTGAGAGTTGAGGCCTATTTCTTTATTATGAAATCTTAACTGTTTATTGACTTCTTTGATTTTTGATTTTAAAGATTCTGTTTCTCTTTTACGCTTAGTCTGGCTCAAAGCTACATTGAATTCTTCTTTAATATCTTCTAATTCGTTTATTATCTGAAGCTTTTTTCGAAGGTTGCTGATAATTTTTTCTCTATGGCTGGGGCGGAAATTAAGCTCCCTTATGATCTTGCTCATGTTGACAATTATCCGGCCTCGACTGAATAGATTCTTTTTTTTCAGAGGAATTTTATCTAATTTTCCACTTAAATTTTTGATTCTTTTAATTTTTTCTAAAATTTCGTCCTTTTTCTCTTCGAGCTTTTCTTCAGTGATGTCGTCTTCAATGAACTCAAACATTTCCTGAAGAATTATTGGATCATCTCTTATCTTATCTTGGAACAAAAGAATTTCATTCAAGACAAGTCGTGTCTTTGAGAGAGCATTGATTATTGCTTTTTCACCTCTTTCTATTTCTTTGGCGATTGCGATTTCTCCCTCTCGAGTTAACAGGGAAATATTGCCCATTTCTCTTAAATAGAGCTTCACAGGATCAGTAGTTCGCTCTAAACCGTGAAGTGAAACAAGACTACTTCTCTTTTTTTTCTTAGGCACAATCTCCTTTTGTTTTGTATCGAGGATTTTAATCCCATAATCATCCATAGAACTGAGAAAGTCGTCGAAGCTTTCGTTAGATCCAATATCGCTTTGAAAAGTTTTATCGATTTCCTCAAATAGAAGATAACCCTGCTTCTTTCCCTTTGAAATGAGCTCATGAATTTCGTCTTTGTTGTATTTGTTTTCAGTGGACAATTTTAGTACCTCTCTTTTTGTAGACTATCCCTTTTATCATAACTAAGGCTTTTATAATTTCGTTTCGATAATAACGATAATTTTTTAGCTATATCTTGTCTTTGATTAAGAAGGGATGTAATTTTTTCCTTTTCTCCCTTTCTTTCTGACCTCATGATTTCCTCCTTGAGTTCTTTTGAACGATTTTCCAGATAGAGTTGTCTTAACGTGTAGAGACAATCCAGAGCTTCATTCACAGTGGGATTGCTTCCCTTTTCCAGGAGAGCTTTAGATAAAGAACTCAGAAGCTTTGGCTCTATTACCTGATTCAATTCGTGAAAAGTTATGGGATTCTTTTTCTTGAAAGAATTGAAGAAAAATTTGAATATTGGCTCCCCTTTTAAGCTGTGAAAATCATCTTCTTTCATTTCGGCAAAAACATGAGGAGCGATTGAGTCGTTTTCGATGAGAATTTGAAGGAGCCTTTTTTCAGCAGGCAAAAAAGGATCTCTTTCTTCAGTTGATTTCTCTGCTAGTTTTTGTTGAATGATACTCCTCAGCACTTCTTCATCTACAGAGAGGAGTTCGCTTGTTTGTTTTAGGTATTCACTTCGAACAATTGCATCAGGTATTTTTTCAATTTCCTTGACAACATTTTTTACAACAAAAGCTTTCTCTTCGGGAATATCCATTTTTCCTTCTTGAAGGAAAGAGTCAATCATAAACTTGAGTCCAGGAGCGCTCTTATCCAAGAGCATCTGATACTGCTCAGCGTCGTGTTTACTGAGGAAACTGTCAGGGTCAAGCCCGTCAGGGAGGAGTAAAACCCTTATCTGAACTCCCTTTTCAAAACAAAGGGAAATTGCCCTCTGAGCTGCTGCTTTACCTGCTGAATCGCTATCGTAATTGACAATGATCTTCGGAGCAAAACGAAAGGCAAGGGATACTTGCCGGGAGGTCAAACTAGTTCCCAAAGAGGCTGCAATATTCGTAATCCCAGCTTGGTAGAGTGCAGCAAAATCTGTGTAGCCTTCAACAATTATCACGGTACCAGCTTCTCGTACAGAGTCTTTGCTGAAATTAAAGCCGTAGAGTATGTTTCCCTTTGTATAGATAGGAGTATCGGGAGAATTGAGGTATTTCGGATCTCCATTAGAAACCGACCTTCCACCAAAACCAACCACCTTTCCTGTAAGATTAAATATTGGAAATATAATTCTACCTCTGAAGCGGTCGTAGTAGCCCTCTTTCTTTTGGCGTGGAAGAGCTAATCCAGCTTTTTCCAGGAGATCTGCTTTAATTCCTTTTCCTTGGAAGAAATCAAGAAGAGAAGTCCAGGTATTCAAGGCATAGCCAATTTTCAGCTGCTGGATTGTCTTTTCAGAAATATTTCTTTTTTTAAGATATTCAAGTGCCTGTCGACCTTCTGTGGTGTTATAGAGGTTCTTCTTAAAGAAGGCGAGAGCACTTTCGTTAATTTTGAGTAATTTTTCTTCTAATTTGATGAATTGTGGGGATAATTCTCTTTTTGTGGGAAGTGGAATGTTGTATTTTTGGGCAAGATATCTTATAGCTTCAGGAAAACTGAGGTTTTCTTTTTCCATGACAAGGGAAAAGACATCTCCTCCAACTCCGCAGCCGAAGCAATGAAAAAGCTGTTTTTCATCGTCAACAGTGAAAGAAGGGTCTTTTTCAGAGTGGAAAGGACAGAGGCCGATGTGTTTTTTCCCCCTTTTTTTCAGAGTAGTGTACTGTGAAGCAATATCAACTATACCTGCAATTTGCCTTATTTGGTCAACAATTTCCATGGTGAACAAAAAAAAGGATGAAATATAGACTACTATTAAATATAGGAAGGAACGGCTCAATTGTCAAGCGCCTAAGTATCTAAAAATTAGTAAGTTATAAATATTTTGAGCCTATTTTCACAGCCTTGCTGCCCTGCTGTTTAAAAACTTTAATTAACACCTCTTTCAGCCTTCAATGAGTACAAAAAGCTCAATGACTTTATTCCCTCTTTGCTCTTATCTGAGGCAGGTTCTTCTAAGGTCCTTTCTTCCATACCCCAATGCGTCTTATATGAATAGCTTTACTTCATTAAGGTTTTGGAAATGTCTGTATTAAGTCAGCCCTGAGCGCTTGTATTAGAGGTGGTTTATCGAGCTTGCTAAGTATGCGGCACCAAATCCATTGTCGATATTTACAACAGCAACTCCCCCTGGGCAAGAATTGAGCATCGCTAAAAGGGCTGCTAATCCCTTAAAGCTTGCTCCGTAGCCGACGCTAGTAGGAACAGCTATAATGGGGATTTTTGTCAGCCCAGCCACTACACTTGGCAGAGCACCTTCCATGCCAGCAACAACTATAATTACCCTTGCTTGTCTAATTTTTTCATATTCCCCGAGCAACCTGTGGAGTCCAGCCACTCCAACATCGTATATCTTCTCTGTTTTATTTCCCAAGATATCAGCTGTTACATACGCTTCCTCAGCCACAGGAATATCTGAAGTCCCGGCAGTCATAATAATTATTTTTCCCTTTCCCGGAGGAGGTTCTTTCTGTTTGAGATAGATGGCTTTTGCCTGAGGATTGTATGCAACTTGAGGTATTTTTTTCTTAATTTTTTCAAAAAGGGATTTTTCTACTTTTGTGATGAGGAGGTTGCTACCTTTCTTAAGTATCTCTAAGGAAATAGTTATGATTTGTTTGTCTGTCTTTCCCAGGCCAAAAACTATCTCTGGGAGGCCCTTTATTACCTCCCGATGGTGGTCAATTTTTGCAAAGCTCAAATCCTGGTAAGGATAATCTTTCAAAACTTGCAGTGCATCCTTAGGGGATAATTTCCCTTTGTGAACCTCGTTTAGAATTTCTTCGAGTTTCGATTTCATCAGAAAGATTCTACCAGATAGACTGAAGAGCGTAAAGACTTTATAAGTCCAAATTCTATATTGATATGATTGATATGATTGTCTTTCTAATCTATACTTGTAATACATATTGGCAAGGCTGAATAAATAATGAGAGAATCCTGCTTTTGAAAAGGATTTTTGTGAGCTGATAATGGTTGATAAAAAGACAGTTAAAAAAGAGGTGTGCTTAGAGGGAGTCGGAATACATTCCGGAAAGAAGGTTAAGCTTCTCTTAAGGCCATCCTCTTCGGGGAAGATACTTTTTCGTAGATCTGATTTAAACAGTTTAGAGTTTAGTCTCGATCCAAAAAGAATTGAGACTAAAAGCTCTACTTCTCTTACTGAAGAAGAGTGCAGTATTCAGACTATTGAACATTTGTTAGCTGTACTTTATGTATTCAATGTAAGTAGCCTGGTTATCGAACTCAAGGGATGCGAGATTCCCATCATGGATGGGAGTGCATATCCCTTTGTTCGAGCCATTCAAAAGGTGGGAATAAAATCACTTCCCCAGAAGAGAAATCATATAAAAATTAAAAAACATCATAAAATTCAAGAGAATGATTCTTATGTTTCCTTTTATCCCGATTCTCTTTTTAGGATCACCTGCTCTATTGAGTACGACCATCCAGCTATAAAAAGTCAGGAATTAAATTTTACTGTTAATCAACATAATTTTGTTGAAGAGATTGCTCCAGCCCGAACTTTCGGATTTTTAAAGGATGTTCCTTATCTTCTCGAAGAAGGATTGGCCCTAGGTGGTTCTTTGGAGAATGCTATTGTTCTTGATGAAAAGGAAGTCATAAACGGTCCTCTCCGCTATCCAGATGAGTTTGTCCGGCATAAAATTTTAGATTTGATCGGCGACTTGTTCCTCCTTGGCTACCCAGTCCTTGGCCATTTCAAGGCACATAAAGCAGGCCACAGTCTCCATGTAAAAACTGTTAATTTTATTACAGATAATCCTGAATTTTGGACTTTTGTCTGAAATGAAACAGTCTATTTCGTCTCACTTGTCTTCCTGTCTATGGGATTTTTCGTTAAAAGAATATTTAATTGCTATTAATGATGAAATGTATTCATAATTGACAATCAGGGAAGCCGCATACCTCCTTGCTGATGACTGCTTCATCTCTAATCACGGAAAAATAGATGATTACAGTTATTTTTTTCTTGTCAAAGCCAGCATTCTGATATAGAATTAGGGAAATTAAAATCCATGTTTTCTCTCAGGATAGAAAAGTGACTAAACAGGCAGCAAAAAAGAGCGATTATGATAAAGTGCTCTTAGCTTACAGTACTGCCATGAAGGCCTTCCACAAAGGGGAATTTCAAAAGGCTGTAGAATTGCTCAAGACATTTTTGGAAAAATATTGCACTGAAAAGGAGCTTGTTGATCGGGCACATATTTATTTGTCAATCTGTAACGAACGGCTGGAGGAAACATCGATTAAACTAAAGACCTTTAACGACTATTATCAATACAGCATTTATAAGATTAACAGCGGAGAATATGAGGAAGCTCTGAAATTACTCAAAAAAGCTCAGGAATTAAATCCCCAAGAAGGAAAAATTTTCTATTTATTGGCAGATGTCTACTGTTTGATGGGAGACACGGATAACTGTCTAGAACATTTAAGAAAAGCCATTCAAATTGATAAAAATTTCAAGATATTAGCACAGAATGAGAGAGATTTTGAATCCCTCCGAGAAGATAAAAAATTCTTACTCATCACCAGGATGAAATGAAACAAGGGATTGTCGCCCTTGTCCTTGCCGCTGGACAGGGAACCAGGTTTAAATCAGAAAGAATTAAAGTCCTCCATAAGATCATGGGAAAATCAATGCTTCAGTTAGTAGTGGACTGTGTTCAGAAATTAAAACCTGAAAAAATTTATATAGTTGTTGGCTATCAAAAAAATGAAGTGATAAGAGAAATATCTTCTCCTTATGTGAATTTTATTTTCCAGCAACACCAACTGGGGACAGCTCATGCTGTTCTGGCATCTAGAAAATTTTTAAAAACAGAAAAAGAAAAAGATGTACTCATTATCAATGGCGATTTACCCGTGATCGCACCGGAAACTTTGAAGTCTCTGTTGACCTTTCATCGCCGCGAGGGAAATTGCATGACTTTCATGAGTGCTGAGCTGGATAATCCTGAAGGATTTGGACGTCTTATTCGCTGTGAAAATAATGTAATAAGGATCATTGAAGAGAAAGATGCAACTCCTGCTCAGAAGAAGATAAAAAGGATAAACGTTGGAGTATATGTTTGCAGAATTGAAGACCTCCTCCAGGCGCTGCCGAAGATTTCAAATCAAAATAAAAAGGGAGAGTACTATCTGACAGATGTTGTCGAAGTTATATCTCTACAGGATAAAAAGACCGGTGTTTATAAAACTTCTCGACCTGAAGAAGTTCTGGGAATCAACACGCGGTTAGAAATGGCCAAGGCAGCTGAGCTGCTGAGAGATCGAAAAATCAAAGCACTTACCGATGATGGAGTTACGATCTATGATCCCAAAAATACCTGGATAGACTTGGATGTTCGAATAGGCATGGATACTATCATATATTCTTCTGTTATTGTTGAGGGAAATACGAGGATTGGAAACAGTTGCCAGCTATTCCCTTTTGTCCATCTTATAAACTCCAGGGTGGGAAATCGTGTCAAGATTTTTAGTTCTACTTTCATAGAGGAGAGCATTATAGAGGACGATGCCAAAGTAGGGCCTTTTGCCCATTTAAGGCCAAAGACAGTCATTCGTTCAGGCGCCAAAGTTGGAAATTTTGTTGAGATGAAAAACACAACTTTTGGTCCGAGGTCAAAAGCAGGACACCTCACCTACCTGGGAGATTGTGAGGTGGAGCAAGATGTTAATATAGGAGCGGGTACGATTTCCTGTAATTATGATGGCTTTAAAAAGTATAAGACCTACATTGAGGCAGGAGCATTTATTGGCTCAGGAACAGAATTGGTGGCGCCTCTCAGGATTGGCAAAAAAGCTTACATAGGAGCTGGCTCTACCATAACAAAAGATGTAAAGGCTGAAGCTTTAGCTGTTGAACGCGCCACGCAAGTTGAAAAGCCCGGATGGACTAAACGGAAGAAGAAAAAGTAATGTGCGGGATTATCGGCTATATAGGCTCTAAAAATATTGTTTCGGTCTTACTGGATGGACTAAAAAGGCTTGAGTACAGAGGATATGATTCAGCGGGTATTGCTGTCGTAAGCAATGGGAAGCTGAATATCAGGCGTGTTAAGGGAAAAATTCCTCTTCTCGAAGAGAGCCTGAAATCTTTTCCTCTTGAAGGAGACTATGGAATAGGTCATACCAGATGGGCAACCCATGGCTCTCCTTCGGAAGAAAATGCTCATCCTCACCGGGACTGTACCGAGTCATTAGTTGTGGTTCATAATGGCATTATCGAAAACTATCTCTATTTAAAAAATATATTAAAAGAAGAGGGCCATTCATTCGTCACAGAGACTGATACAGAAATTATCGCCCATCTTATAGAGAAATATTTTAAGGGCAACCTTGAAGAAGCCATCCTTAAAGCTCTAAATGAGCTTGAGGGAGCTTATGCCATAGCTGTTATTTCCACACGGGATCCCAAGAAAATTGTTGCAGCAAAGCTGGGACCTCCTGCTGCGATTGGTTTAGGTGAGGGAGAATACTTCGTCTCTTCTGATATCAATCCTATTCTTCCCCATACGAAGAAAGTTGTATTTCTTGAGGACAGGGAAATGGCTGTTGTTAAACCTGATGGTGTAAAGTTTAGGGATTTTAATGGAAAAGAACTTAACAAAAAAGCGGATGAGATATTATGGAGCCCTCTGATGATTGAGAAGAGAGGTTTTAAACATTTTATGCTCAAAGAGATATTTGAACAGCCTCAAGTCGTGAGAGATACTCTTCACGGAAGAATATCCCTTGATTCAGGCAAAGTCTTGTTAAATGAGATAGGGATATCTTCCCAATTCTTAAAGAATATACAGAGAGTAGTTATTATTGCCTGTGGTACATCCTATCATGCTGGATTGGTTGGAAAATATATGCTTGAAAGTTTAGCCCAGATTCCTGTTGATGTTGAGTATTCTTCTGAATACCGCTATCGAGATTTTCTCCTCGACAATAGTGATTTTGCTGTTGTTATTTCGCAATCAGGAGAGACAGCTGACACCTTGGCCGCCTTGCAGGCTCTCAAAGAAAAGAACTCCACCACTCTTGCCATCTCGAATGTTGTAAACTCTTCCATAGCAAGGAAAGCAGAAGGGGTTCTTTACACCCATGCAGGGCCTGAAATTGGGGTTGCAGCAACGAAGACCTTCTCTGCCCAGATGATAGCTTTAGCACTCTTGGCTCTGTATTTAGCCCAGTTGAAGAGGAAGATTGATAAAAAATCATCTCTTTCCATCATTCAGGAATTGCAGCGTCTACCTAATAAAATGGAGAAAATTCTCAGTCAGGCAAAGTCGATCGAGGAAATTGCTCACAATTTTATATCTCTTTTCCACTTTCTATATCTGGGACGCTGGGTTAATTTTCCTGCTGCCTTGGAGGGAGCCCTTAAACTGAAGGAAATTTCCTACATTCATGCAGAAGCCTATCCGGGAGGAGAAATGAAGCACGGACCAATTGCCCTTATTGATGACAAAATGCCGACTATGGCAATAGTTCCCAAGGATAGAGTTTATGAAAAGATGATGAGCAATATCTCTGAAGTTAAAACTCGCGATGGATATGTCATAGCGGTGGCTTTTGAAGACGATGAAGAGATAAAAGGGAAAGTCGACAGGGTTATCCCCATTCCTCCGGTACACCCTCTTTTTTCTCCTCTTTTAACTGTACTTCCCCTACAGCTTTTTGCCTATTATGTTGCCACTAAACGGGGAGCTGATGTAGACCAACCCCGTAATCTGGCAAAAAGCGTCACAGTGGAATAGGGGACGATTCTATTTTTCTCCTTCGTGATAAGTGTTAATTGTTTTCCTCTATAGGGAAATAGAATCATTCCCTTCAACTAAGGATAGTGCTTTTCAATCCCTACCACTTAAGCTTAATCATCATCCGAGCCTGGCGGGGTTGCTGCCTCCCCCAAACAGCACCAAAAATAGCAGTGTCTTCTTTAACGTATGAAATAGGCTCCTGACTGTTAAGAAGGTTGAACATGTCAAGTCTTAGAGCTAGTTTTAATCCATGCGGAAAGCCTTTTCCAGAGTTTTTGAGCTGAAATTCTTTCTCCAGGCCGACATCAAGGTAGGCATGGGCAGGTGTTTTTCGTGTGCCCCTTCCTTCTGGAAGGGCGTAGTAACCAAATAAAGGAACAAGACCCAATTTTTCCCAGTAGTAACCCGACAACCATTCAAAGGAAGTAGATAAACTCACCCCAAAAGGGAAAAGATAGACGAGGTTGATTTTGATATTGTGGTCAAGCGCATAGGGCAGCTTTCCATACCAGCCTTCGTCTCCGATTCCCCTTCCGCCTAATCCACCAAGAGCCCAGTCTATGAACTCTTTCATTTTTTTTAATTCAGGAATATCAGGCACGTACAGATGATTTCCGAAGAGACCGATATAGGTGGTGCTTCCTTCTTCCTGGCTCCAGGAGCCAGACTCACTCTGTCCAGGATTAGTTCCCTTGGAGGAAGAATAGCTGTAAGAGGAATTGAGGAAGAAATTTTGCCCGATTCTTCCGTTGAGTTCAACTTCAACGCCTGAATAATTCCTTCTTTTATGTTCGAAATTATCATAGAGAAATTTGTAATTATTCTCGGTTTCGAGGTCGAGTACAGCAAGCACCTCAAGGAGATATTCTGCTTTCAAGCGGACGTAGCGAGTCTTAAGCGCCCAGTTAGCACCTAACTTACGGTCATATTCGATGAGGTAACGGGTGGCAAAATTGGGAGTCATTCCAGGGGAGATTTCAAAGGACTGGCTTTTTTGCTCGTCGATGAATTCCCAGTTTGAACCTTGATGCAATTCAATAGGAGAGGGATTCTGGTGACTATTCCATTTGTATCTGCTGAATGTTAGACCTGCTCCTGAGCTGAATAATCCTAAGGGCATGGTGGTAATTACATCTGAAAATCTTCCCCAACCGAGTTTAATCACGTTCGAGCCGTCTCCTGTCAAATCTACTGCAAGTGAAAAGCGGGGAGAAAGGAAATCCTGTAAATTCCAGGACCATAGCTTATTTCCTTGTTCATCGCGGCAGAGCTGGGTTTGGGTGCGAAAACCTGCCATTAAGGTAAACCTGTTCCAGGAAACTTTATCCTTGAAGAAAAGCCCAATTCCGAGAGCAGAATTTAAAAAGCTGAATTCACCATACTCATAGAGAAAGGTAGGAGTCCCTCTTCCGCCTTTCCATGTCTCAAAGGAATATTTTGTTCCGCTGTCAAAGCCATTCTGGGGAAAGGGATCTTCTTCTTTGCCGGTAAAATCAACCCAGAATTCAGAAGAAAAATTATAGTATTCAAACCCAAAGCTTAGTTCGTGGTTGCCGAAAGTATCAGTCTCCAGATGTTTAGTAAGCTTGAAGCTGAAATCAAACCTCTTATGGTTGTCAGTAATATTACCGTATGAGTTGTGAATGTTTTGAGCGATGTCTTCGATAAAATACATGGCAGGGCCTAAGTCTCCATCCGTTGGTTCTATGAGAGAATCTCTTTTTGCCTGACCTAAGCCTGCCTCAATAAAAGTTGAAGCATTCAGAATTCCTTTGTAATTGACCCGGAGAATTGTATCAGTAAAGTGTTTTTCTTCGTATACATCAGGAATCCCTGTTCCCCCTTTCTGTCTGAGTGATTTATGTAATACACCAGTTAACGAAAGGTTATGGTTGCTGTTTAGAGAATAGCTTAGTTTTGCAAAGAGATTATTATTTCGTATAGTTTTTTTGCCTCCTTCAATAAAAAAGTAATCCAATGAGCTGTCCCTTGTCTCTTCAGTGTCCCAATAGAGGTTATTGGAAATAAAAAACCACAGCTTATCCTTAATCAAGGGGCCGCCCAGGTTAAAATACCAGTTGTAGTTTGAAAAATACTCAGGTTCAGTCACGATTGAGAGCTGTTCCTGGCGAGCGGATTGGAGATGTTTATTCATAAAGACAAGGGAAAGTTCTCCCTGAAAATCATTACTTCCGCTCTTTGTGACCATGTTAATTATGCCTCCATAGGCAGAGCCAAATTCTGGACTGAAGGGATCAGAGATGATCTGTATTTCCTCAATCGAGTCAAGATTCAGTTTCATGCCTGAATTTTTCAGCCTTACACCGCTGATTGAGAGGCCATCAACAATCCAGTTGTTTCCTTCTTCTCCTTCTCCGCGGAAACTTGGCTGGCCCTCTATAGCTTGCCCTCTGCGGGTATTGGCTCTGACTCCGCTCACTCCAGGTGTGAATTTAACTACATCGACAACTGTACGATTCTGGGCAGGTATTTTTTCAAGATCTTCACTGCTCAGTCGGTAGCTGGTATCAATCGAAGTCTTATCAATCAGGGGCCTTTCTGCCGTGACGACAATTTCTTCCTGAATTTCGGATATCTCCATTTTTACTTTTAGACTTGTCGCCATTCCCAAGCGGACAATCACGTTTTTCTGGACAAGAGGATTAAATCCTTCGAGCTTAAAAACTAGGTTATAATTCCCCACGGGGAGCAGAGGAAAGTGAAATTCACCAGTTTTTGAGGAAATTGCAGTTCGCACTCCCTGGAGGCTGCTGCTTACGGCTGTGATTTCAACTCCCGGCAATCCAATTCCTTTTTCATCATGAACTTTTCCTTGGATTTCCCCAGTTTCAATAGCTAAAGATTGCATGGAGTAGAGGAAAAAAAGCCCAAAAAATAAAAGGATTATTTTTTGCTTTATCATGTCTTTTCCCTCTTGAAGAATTTTTGCTTCTTTCGGTTTGTATTCAGGATAAGAACTAAACTTTATTAGCTCTCTTTTATGAGATAAACTGAAAAAACGAAACAAAACAGCTAGACGGGATGGGAAGATTATCTTAATTTTGTCGTCTTTTCTACTTCTCTTACATAAAGAATTCTTTGGATTGCTGTTATGTTTGAGACTAAAGCAATAAAGCTCAGGACAATTATCATTGTATAATCGAAAATTTGAAAAAGCGAGCCAATGATGGTGCCTGATGAAAGGAATGCCATCCTTTCAGCCCTCTGCATAAAACCCACTTTGCATTCAATTCCTAGACCTTCTGCCCTTGCTCTTGTGTAGCTCACCATCGTTGAGCCGATAATTGCGAGGAAAGTCAACCAGAGCGCCCAGTGACTTCTGAAATAGACGGCAATTCCTAGGTAAATAAAAAACTCAGAGTACCTGTCTAAAGATGAGTCAAAAATGGCCCCATACAGACTCTTTTTGTTCGCCTGAACAGCAACCTTCCCATCAATTATATCGAAAATACCGCAAACGATGATTAGGATTCCAGCCAGAAAAAGTTTTTCAAAATAAAAGAGAACACCTGCGCCTAATCCTGCAATTAATGCAATAATGCTTATTGAATTAGGACTAACTTTGATGTGGACCAAGAATTTTGCAACGGGATTAAGCATTTGGAGAGGTGCTGTTAGAAGCTTTTTTGGAAAAAGTCGGAAGGTGTGCTGACCTTGAATTTTCATCTGATTCTTTTGATTAACCTTTTTTATAAAAAGCAAACATAATCTAATATTTATAAAAATTCAAGTCAACCTGAGATTATATTCTGTTGTTAATCACTAAGTTAGCCGTTCTTACCTACTCAATTTTAATCTTTTTCTTTTTTTCTGCTTTTTTTACTTCTTTTTTTTCAAGAGATTCGATTTTTGCGTCGATTAAAGAGCGAAAGGCAAGAAGGATTTCCTTTCTTGCCTTTAATAAGTGGTCTAGTGATTTTTCTGGAATAACGAGAGTAAAGAGATCCTCAGGAATGCATATTCTTATCTCTCTTGTCTTTTCTGCTGCCATTTTTTCCCCTCCTTTCTTTCTAAAACATGCTTTTTATTAGCTGAAATGTATTCTAAGTTTCATATTCTCAAATTTGGCTCCTTTTATAGAATAGTGAAGAAGAGTTCTCGGCAAAAGGATGTTCCTTTTAAAATTTCCCACTTTGATGAGCAACTCTTCTCCCTTTTGATATAAATCCAGGTCTTTTTTTTCAACAAAAGGCAAATTCAAGGATAATACAAATCCACTGTTTTCTTTTTCTATGGTTATAGGTTTTTGTGAGAAGAATAGTTGAGTCGGGTCTTTGTTTCCGTAGACATTTTCAGCCATTTTTTGGAGTAGATTGCTGCCGATTACCTCTCGGTCAAAGAGATTTGAAGAGAATATGGGGAGAGGCGAGAATATTTCTTGGATCATTAGCAGATAATTTTTCTGGATTGTCTTCCACTGGCTGAAATAACTATCTTTAACTCCATGGGGAATAATGCGGTTGACGATGATTAGATCAACTGCATAGCCAAAAAGGTTAAAAAAGGTAAATGCTCTTTGAGCTTCTTTAATGACCATTTTTTCGGGATTTACAACAAGACGAATCGAAGATTTCTTTTTATCTTCAAGAATTTCCTTCATTTCTGCCAGTTGAGTGGACAATTTTTTCATCTCCTCGAATATCTGATCTTCAGGGAAAGGAAACGGGAGCAATCGGCTTGCAACAGGTCTTACTGCCTTCGCAGCTGTCCTTTGGATAGGAAATATGTGCTTGAGATACCAATTGGTTATTTCAGGAGCGCTCAAGAGCCTTAACGTATCACCGGTTGGAGCACAGTCAACAATGATGACATCGAATTCTGAAGTACTGTTGAAATTGCGAATTTCCATAAGACTAAAGAGTTCTTCCATACCGGGGAAAACACTCATCTCTTCAGCCTCTATTGAGCTTATTCCTTGAGAGGCAAAAAGTTCAGTAAGGTAGTTTTGGATTTTCCCCCATTTTTTTTCCATTTCTTCTAGAGCACTAATCTCTTGGCCGTACAGGTTTGTGAAGATTTTTTTAGGAGTATTGGAGAGCTGGATTTCAAATGAGTCAGATAAACTGTGAGCTGCATCTGTGGAAATAATCAGGGTTTTATATCCTTTTTTTGCAGAGAGAAGAGCTGTCGCCGCAGCCAGAGTTGTTTTGCCGACTCCACCTTTTCCAGTAAATAGTATGATACGCATCGGGCCTTTAAAATTATTGTATCACTCTTAACCGCCAAGTCAACATTGGGGTCAGGCTTTCATAACTTTCATAACTTTTATAAATTCAGAAATCAGAAAAAAATAAAATCAAAAAGAAGTGCGCCTAGAAATGATCAGTGAACATAGGGCTAGGGGGATGTAATTTGAACACAAATGGGACTTGCAGAGTAGTGATTTAAATAAAATTATACATTGCTTAATAAAGTAGAAAAGAAACTTAAAATCTCATGAAAATTAATGGGAGAAAAAAAGGTAAAATAAAGCAAAATTTTAGTGTGCTTAATATAAATAGATTCTAGATTGAAGTTTGTATTTTATTTTATATAAGTCCTAGCTCCAACGTATCGGTTTTTAAAATATCTGGAAGTAAGGGATTCTGTCCGAATTTTTTTGTCCTTTCCTGGTGCGTGTATAAATGTGTTATTTCCAGCATAAATTCCAACATGCGAAACGTCTTTCCCTTGAGAGGTGGTGAAGAATACTAAGTCGCCCCTCCTCAGTTGATTCCAGCTGACAGGAATTCCAGCTTCATACTGCTCTTTTGAGGTGCGGGGAAGAATCAAACCATTCAGCTGGTAGACGGCCATAGCTAATCCACTGCAATCAAATCCATCGGCCGGCGATGAACTGCTCCATGAATAGGGGAGGCCAATAAAACTTTCGGCAGTAGCTATGAGTTCCTCTCTAAGATATTGTTCTCCGTATGATTCCTTCCTTGCTACTGCATAACTCTCGGGATTAACTATGTAGAACTCTTTTATGATTTTTGAAGAAGCAAGGTTTTTTGCTTGTTGGTGTGCATCTTTTTTTAAGGAAAAATCGCCGAAGCGTACCTTGTATAATCCGGATTCATGTAGAAAATAATATGCGTTTAATCCTTGTTTATTTAAGGATTCTGTTAGTCGGATAGCGTTATCAACATTCGAAAAAGCACCAACCTGAATGGCGTAGCCCATCCGATCAAGTTCTTTCTTAATCGGCCTTGGTTCAGGAAGGGAAGTGACTTGCAACTGGCTTTTGCATCCTCCAATAAGAAGGAGCAATAAGAGAAGAAATTGGATAAAGCATAATTTCCTTCCAAGCTGCCTGATCCGCCTTTTCTTCTGCAATCTAGTCTGCCTTTTTTCTTGTTTTCTATCTTAAAATAGATCTCAGAGCACAAACTTAAGAAAACTTATAGCACGATAAAAGAAGACAGTCAAAAAATCAAGCTAAAGGGAAGCTTTTAAGATTGAAATAAATCCCTGAGAAAATGTATATTTTATTTTGAAGTTGACGAGAGAAGAGGATTGAAAAAAAAGGGGAAATCATCTATATTTTGTGATGGATAAAGGAAACAATATATAGTTGCTCTCAAAGAATTACTGCCGGGGTGGCGGAATTGGTAGACGCAAGGGACTTAAAATCCCTCGTTGGTTATCCAACGTGCCGGTTCGAGTCCGGCCCTCGGCACTTATTTTGTACCTAACGCCCCTGTAATCAGCTAGTTACCACAACTAAAACAAACTAAGCCAAAACAGACGAAAACAGACAAATTTGGTCTGTTTTGGCATGTTACAGTCCCTATTTGGTCCCTAGAATTATAATTACAAAAAGCCGGCTGATGTCAGCAAAAGGGGGTTGATGGGAGACCATCTTTGGTGAGAACTCTCTCCAGCCGGCCAAAGAGAGTCAAAATTATTATAGCATATTTTGACAACGAATTTTCTCTATGCTATGCAAACTTCAAGAATAATCAATATGGGCCATTTATTTTTTTCACTTTTCTTAGTTGGATTGATATTAGCAATCATAGGTTAGTTTTTTTAGAAAGCTTTTCGATTTGCTTGGTTGATAAATAAATTCTTCCCCAATCAATCAAAGGTTTTAAAAGCATTAAATTTTCTTGCCTCCAATATAAAACACGAGATTACAATGGAGCATCCAAGTTTTAATGTTATTATAGAAGGCTGGCCTCAAGAAAGTGATGAAGTTTTGGTTGAATACATAGGAAGGGGGCCAGCATATATAAAATTTAGTTCACAGGTAGAGAACGATTTTGCAGTTGTGGCCTATGATAAAAATGAGAACAAAATTGAACCTGTGTGGACAGAATCATCAACCACCTCAAACTGACCTTTGTGACAAACAAACCTTCGCCGCCGCGGATTGCTTATTAAGAGCTTTTGATGGCCGCCAAGGTCAGCGGTGAATATTTTTCGTAATCCTCTCTTTGCCTGGTAGGATAGTTCTGGCTGATTTATGGCCTTTTTTGGCGCCCAGAACGGCTTCAGTGACACATCCCCGGCTCCCAATTAACCTTAACATCTCTTCGAGCCGTGATTTATACTTCCTAACGATGGTTGGATGGGAAAATCGAGGCAAGAACTCACAATCAGACATCGCTCGCGAAAAAGAATTTCTTATTCCTTAAAGACTCAGTGGATTACGCCTTTAGATTTTCGCCAATTTGCGGAGGAGATTCCGAGAGGCCTCCGGAGATTCCAGATAGAACCTAGCTGAACTAGATCTGTAGCCGACATTGATAGAATAAGCGGAGAGAGGTAAGACTTTAAACATATCTTCGTCGGTCCAATCATCGCCCATTGCCAGCACAAGACCCCAATCTTTTTCGCTCAGAAAGTATTTGGCAGCCTCTCCCTTGTTTATTCCTCCACATCTGACTTCGATTACTTTGTTGCCATGCATAACTTGAAGGTCTATGCTTGCCAAGAATTCATTTAGATGATCGTATAACTCATTCGATTTCAATTTACCCAATTCTGGATTGGCTTTCCGATAGTGCCAGGCTACACCATATTCTTTTTCTTCCACGAAAGAACCGGGTACTTGAACTTCATAGGTTTTGAGGACAGGCTTTATCTCATCTTTCCATTCCGTCGAAAAATAACCTTGCTTTTCCCATTCATGGTGAGGACTGCTTTTGATCCACGCACCATGTTCAGCAACAAGGATACAAGGGATCTTTCCGAGCCAGCGCTCCAAAGTTATGGTATCTCGACCGCTGATAATTACCAATTTATTTTGAGGACTTTTTGCAAGGGCAAGAAGCAGGCTTAAAAGTTCAGTGTCAGGTTTTGCTTTCTCAGGTTTCAGGGCAAACGAGATAAGAGTACCATCATAATCAAGAAGTAAAAGATGGTTTTTGCTTTTTTTAAAGTCGGATACGAGTTTTACTTGCCATTCCTCGCTCAGTACCTGCTGAGTATGTTGGTTCTGTATTGTTTTAACCTCTTCAATGCCTTTGAGAAAACTCTCTGTCCACTTGTATATATCATACTCAAAGAGGCGTTTCCGCATAAGTTTAATCCTCGATTCTTGTTCTTCGTCGCTCATTTCGAGAGCTTGTAGAAGAGCTTCGGCAATATCCTCTTTATTGTTGACATTTACTAGCAGAGCCTCTCCCAACTCGGAGGAAGCCCCAGCTGTTTCGCTGAGAACCAGAACGCCTTTGTTGTCTTTCTTGGCAGCAACATATTCTTTAGCCACTAAATTCATTCCATCTCGTAAGGGAGTGATTAGAGCAACATCGGCTACAACATAGAGAGGAAGGAGTTTATTGAATGGAAGCGAACGATACATGTAATGGATAGGAATCCAACCTGGCCTTCCGAATCGGCCATTAATCTGCCCAATCATTCTATCCACTTCCTGCTTTAGCATTGCATAGTAACTAACTTTAGTCCGGGAAGGAACACTCAGCACAATATAAGAAAATCGACCATGCCACTTTGGATTCTTCTCTAAAAAAAACTCGATTCCTTTTAATCTTTGAGGGATGCCCTTGGTATAGTCCAGACGATCAACGGAAAGGATGATCTTTCTGTTTTGAGCATCTGTGAGTTCCTTCAGCTTTATAATTTCCTTCTGCATAGAAGATTCCTCTAATAAGTTTTCAAAGTTCTGAAAATCGATCCCCAGAGGGAAATTCTCCACTTTTACTATTCGATTATTCACAATAATCGAACCCAGATCATGGTCGTATCCCAGTAGCCGCAATACGCAACTTAAAAAATGACGTGCATACTCGTAAGTGTGAAAACCAATCAGGTCAGCACCGAGCAGTCCTTCAAGGATTTCTTTTCGCCATGGCAATAACCGGAATATCTCAGAGGAAGGAAAAGGGATGTGGAGGAAAAATCCGATTGAGCTATTCGGAAAATTTTTTCTAAGCAGAGAAGGAAGAAGCATGAGGTGGTAATCGTGAATCCAGAAAATGTCTCTAGGTCCTGCCAATTTGGAAACTTTCTTAAAAAATTTTTGATTAACTCTCTTGTATGCCTCCCATTCTGATTCTTCATACGCGCTGTAACTCGAAAAATAATGGAAGAGGGGCCAGATCGTTTTGTTGGCGAAACCATGATAGTATTTTTCAAGCTCAATAGGCGAAAGAAAGACAGGATAGCTGTGGTGTTTATCTTTAAGGATGTTTTTAATATACTTTCTTTCTTTTTCTGTATTAGGCAAGATGCCAGGCCAACCTATGAAAACAGGTTTTTCTGTTTCCTGTAGAGTACGAAGCGCAGTAGCCAATCCGCCCGGACTCTGTTGAATGTAGAGTTTGTCTTTTTTTCTTCTTACACCTACTGGGAGTCTGTTGGCGATTATGAAAAGTTTATCTTTTGAAGATTTGCTTTGTTGCATAAATTAGACTTTCTTTCATTTTATAGATTTACGCCAATAATTTCAAATCAGCCCAGACGGAATTGACTCAAACGTGGTGTAATAAAAGAGAAGGAGCGATCTGAAAGAATTAATAGGAAAATGTTAATAATTGTTCAGAACATCTATCATAAGATTCAGATAATCGGTAATATGGCGGGTGATGAGAAAATTTTTTTTAATGAATTCTTTTCCTTTTCTTCCCATATCTTTAGCTAATTTTTTATCTTTAAGCAGGGTAATAACTCTGTCAGCACATCCTGGGATATCATAGGGATCAACAAGGAATCCTGTTTCGTTATCAATAATTTGCTCTGGAATTCCTCCAATATTGGAAGCCACAACAGGTGTTCCTTTCCATTGAGATTCAGCGACAGTTAGACCAAATCCTTCCCTCGTTGATTTCTGAAGAATGACTGAAGATATTCTCTGCAATACGTTGACCAAAACCTGATTATCTCCAAGAACAAAAAGGACATCTCCCTTTTCTAAATATTTATTAGCCTTCTTTCTCATCTTGTTATAGATGATGATTCCCTCAGGATCATCCGGAGCCATGTTATAGCAGTAAACAAGACGGCAGCCTATTTTCTCTTTAACAATTTCAAAAACTTTCAAAACACCTTCCGGATCTTTCCAGGGATCGAAACGTGAAACTTGAGTTATTAATGGTTTGTCTGTCGGAATAGAAAATTTCGTCAATATTTTCGAAATAACCTCGTCGGATAGATAAATATTTTTCATAGATAAGGGATCAATAGATGGATGGATAATTCTCTGTTCAAGAGGGATATCCTTTTTTTTAAATCGTTTACTTGAAATCACCATTAGATCATAGCGGAGGATAAAAGATTTGATGAAGTTCCAGACATCCTCGTTTGGATTTGTGATGTCAATGTGGCATCGCCAAATCCATGGTTGTTTCTTTTTACTGAATTTAATCAAAGGGAGCGGTTGAGGGTCGTGAATGATGACACAATCATGACCCAAGTGAGTAAACTTGGAAAATCTCTCATTAGTATCTAAATAGAGTTTCTTTTTATTGCCTGATAAGTTGATAGAATCTCCTTGAAGGCCATTATGGAATTTTTTTGTTACACTGAAAAAATCTGTTGGTCCAATCAAGACTCTCCAGCCCACATCAATTCCTATATCGTTGAGGAGAACAATTAAATTATTCAGAATTTCAGCTACTCCCCCACCATGAGCAGTTGAATTTATATGGACGATATGCTTGTTAATTAGCCTGTGGGCCCGCTGATAAATATTCCCTATGATCTTTTCTCCTACAATCGGAAGGTAATCATCCATACTTTTCATCTAAGAAATTTCTCCTCTTAAGTTTTATCAGCTACAGCTTTTTATGTGCTTAGGCATTTTCTTATAACACTTGAGATTTAGAGAGTCAAACGATTAAAGTGATAATGCCTTTCTTTGAACATTTTTGTTTTCTATGAATTAAAAATTATAAATTAGCCCTTAGTTCAAGAATTGAATGTTTGTTTTATAAAAATAATCCATTTTTAGGAGGTAGTTTTATTAGATTTATAAATGTGTATTAGTAAAAAAAGATAAATTTTCATATTCAGTTGCTGTGAATTGGAAGCATCTTTTTTTCCGTGATGGCATTTAAGCTGCATATCGAGCTACCTCCTCTTTTCTTTCATCCCAATAAGCATCCCAGTCTCCATTTAGTTTCAACAACCTCATCTGAAGAAGAGGATTCACTCCATGCCGATACTAACTCATCCCTCTTCTCTTAAACCTTCTCGATACTGTTATATATACTGTTTTTTCAACAGGACCGGATCCATATCCCTTGGCCTTGGGGATGTTTCCGATCCATTCGGCATTGTTCATCACATATTCGGCCACCTGGAAGATCTTCGCTGATTTCTCTAAATCAGTTGAGACTTCTTTCATCAATCGTTTCACTATTTCTTCGGCATTGCCTTCCAAAGCCAGAGATTTGAGCTTTTCGACTGTTTCCCTTTTCTCCTCTCCCAATACTCTTTTCAGCTCCCTCTCTAAATACCAGATACCCAACACCTTCTACGGTTGGATCAGGTGAGAGTGCATGCCGCCGAGCTAACAAGGATCTATGGGTGTTTTATGGTCCACCACGGAGTTTGAAATCCATCGCGTCTCACATTTGTAGCGCAGTGGACTTCACCTCCCCAATTGTGATAGAGGATTGCATCTAGAAAGTGCAGTTTTAATGGCAGGCCAGAAAGGAGCCTGCGCATCTCCTCTTCTAGTTGGTCTTTTCCATCTATCTCAGGGCCGTTGGGAGCAACAATCAGGATATGTCCATTCAGAATTGTGGAATTGACCATGTTGGGAACGACAGCGGTTCCATACTTATCAATGAGGATAGGTACTCTGATAAAATCCTCCTCCACCAGGCGCAGCTCACTTTTGAGAAGATCGATATTCGGTTCGATTCGTGCCTTTTGAAGAGATTTATTCAGTTCCATGAGCTCTTTATTTTCATAGAGGGCTTTTATGGTCATTTTTTTGGAAGAGAGACCAAGCATCTGTGTTTCGCCATGTCCTTCTTCCATCCATTTTTCAAGTAGGGCAATCATGGACCCTGTATCAACAACAAGGACTTTGTAAGGACGTTCAGGATTACCGCTGGGCAGGAAGGATATAACTTCGTCTACGTGTTTTATCAGCAGCCATCCTGTATCGAGACGTAATGCAGGGCCCTGGATTTTTTGAGCTTCGAGCATACTAATGATCTCTGGATTCAAAGATGCCTCTTCAGGTCCATCCGGATTGTATCCGCAGTAAAACCGGCCGAATGGATATCCGGGTAATGGCGGGGTGACTTCCAGGTTTCCATACCAGTCCAGCCAGCCGTTGCTGCGCCTTCCCCCACCGTAGTCTTTTCGGAATGTTCCGACTTGGATCCAGCCGAAATCAGGCCCCATGAGCTCTTGCTTTGCATAATCATCGAGAGGCCTGCCGCGGTTGGCTTTTAAAACCACATTCATCTTATGACCCGGGATCTCCGAGTAGCCAATCTCCAGAGCGTCCTGGAGCCATATTTGATGGGGAGGATAGGGATCTCCCGCAGGGACCACAACCAACTCAGCACCGGCAGCGGGTAAAAGCTCCCTCAGACTCTCCAGGAAAGAGTCATTCCTCCCAGGGAATTCTCTCACATAAAGAGCACTTCCCTTATTGAGGTTGGACAGTAGAATGAACGGGGCGACTTTGAGCATGATTGCGTCGGATTCTGTTTCTCCATCGGGACGGTTCACAGTGAGTGTAACAGTCGTTTCACCGGTCCAGGTGCTGTCCGCATAGGAATTTGCTTCTATTCTCAGTTCCAGGTCACCATTTCTCAACTGTGCAGGATTTATATTGGATTTAGCTGATAAAGTTAGGTTTTTATACTCATTTTTTGCTGTCTTCACGAATAAGCGAACCCGGGACATGGATGCTTCGTCGACAGAAATATCAACTTGAGAATCCTCCGGCAGATCATGGATTTGTCTGATCTTGATGACTGAAAGATCTTTAATGTCTTCCTGTCCATTAATAACATCATCAGCATAGTCGGGCTCATTTGTGTCCTGGTCACTGTCATTGTTATTAAGGAAAATAGCTCCTCGCTCAGGAGTCCATTCGTTTTTCCCCTGCTTATCCGTTCTGAATTCAACCTTTCCATCCCTGTTAACATCAGTAGTGATCTGAACCTTGCTTGGCTCAGATTTTTTGCAGACCAAGACCTGAGACAAAAAAATCGCCAATCCGACCATAAAAACAAGAAAAAGCCGGCTATTCGATTGATTTTTTGAACGTAATGTACGGATCATTACATTATCCTTTCGGAAGTATTTCATTCTTTTTGTCGTACTTAAGTTTGTTCTTCAGCAGAGCTTGTCTCTTCAAGAAAAGACGATAATAATTTCTTGAGAGCCGTGTTTTACTCACATTTTCGTTCGATTTCCGTTCTCTGACATCCCTTACAACCTATATCATAGAGAAACCTTGTGGTCAAACACAGAGAAATAGGGGGAAGAGACTGTAAGGTTTGGGCACACTTATGCACCGGCTATTTTCAGCAGAAGTGAATTGATGATGACTATAGAAAATATGAAATATATATTTTACTGACCAAGAAGAGAAAGTTAAATTCAAGTTTCTAGAATTGGCTTATATAAAATTGTTATAATTGGCTCTTTATTTTTTTTATATTATTGATAATATTATTATGTCAATTGGAGGTTTAAGATGATAACCATCGATAGAGAATCAAATGTTCCTTATTATATCCAATTGAGAAATCAAATTAAAAAATTGATTATATCAGGTGTTTTCAGACCGGATACAAAGCTTCCTCCATCGAGAAATCTCGCTGAAAATCTGAAAATTAACAGGAATACAGTCCTAACAGCTTATGAAGAACTTGAGGCAGACGGATTGGTCTATTCTCATGTAGGTAAGGGAACCTTTGTATCAGATATGAATGTGCATGTTGACAGAACTGGAAAATCGTTCCATAGAAAGTTCAATTGGTCTAATTTCCTTTCCTCTGAGTTGGATGATAATGCCTTATTTTCTCTAGTCCAATTGTACAGAACATGCATATCAAAGATGAAAATCTCGTTTGGAGGCGCTCATCCTGATGATGAGCTCTATCCCGTTGATTTAGTTAAAAGATGTTTTAGCTCAGTGTTGAAGGAAGAAAAGAGCGAAATTTTTCGCTACGGGCCGGTTGAAGGATTCTTGCCTTTAAGGGAATCTTTGGAGAAGAAGATGAGAAATATGGGAGTAGAAACGACTGTCGAAAACATATTCATCACGAGTGGATCCCAGCAAGCACTTGAGATTACCTCGAGAATTCTTATCGAGGCAGGAGATTATGTTGTCACTGAAGAGCCCACATACACGGGGATATTGAGCATTCTTAATACACTCAAAGCTAAAATTATCGGAATACCTATGGAAAGAGATGGTCTGAATACTGACACTCTTGAAGAGGTGTTAAGAAAATACGAACCAAAATTTCTTTTTACGATACCCAATTTTCAGAATCCCACCGGTGTTACAATGAGTATGAGCAAGAGGAAAAAAGTAATCTTTCTTGCCGAAAGATACAATGTTCCCATTCTCGAGGATGATGTGAGCGGAGATTTACGGTTTGAAGGTGAAGAATTGCCTCCTTTAAAAGCCTTGGATAGAACAGATCAGGTTATCTACATAAATTCCTTATCAAAAGAATTGATACCTGGGTTCAGAGTCGGATGGGCTGTTCTGAATGAGTCCATAAGAGACAAATTCATAGCTCTCAAGCAGGTTGAAGATTTGGCTACGAACACCATTTCCCAAGCCATCCTTTATAAATTCTATTCCAGAGGTTATCTGAAAACTCACCTCCGAAGAATAAGAAAAATATACAGGGAGAGAAGGGATACGATAATAAGATGTATCCATGAATATTTTCCAAAAACCGTTGAAGTACTAAAGCCTGAAGGCGGACTCTTTATTTGGGTTAAATTTCCTGAGGATGTCGATCTGAGACCGGTGTATGAAGAAAGTATGAAACGCGGCATCAGCTTCAGTTTAGGAAATCTTTTTTACAATTCATCCTGCGGGAAAAATGAGATGAGACTCTGCTTTGCAGCCGTTCCACCGGAAAAGATTGAGGAGGGAATAAAAATCTTGGGGGAAATCATTGACACATCACTCAGAAAAAAAAGGAAAGAAGATAAAGAATTGGAGATGGTTCCTATTCTTTAATGAAATCCTTCTTTTTAGGAGGATTTAAGGTGAATGCTCGAGATGAATGACATTCTGAAGAATTTCACTAAAAGATTTAAAGTACCCCAAAAGTTGAGAAAATATATAATTAAAATTTTTAGCGAAGACGAGATTATCATATTGAATCTTCTTTCTGAGAGAGAAGAAAGAATCTCCAGCATAACGGCAGGATTTCCCGGAGTGAAATCTTCCACTCTGAAGTCTCTTTTCAGGAAAGGATATCTTCTCAGGCGAATGAAAGAATCAGAGCAGTATTATGAGAGCAACACCTTTGATCAGATTATAAAAAGATTCGTCAATCACGATCAGAAATATTTAAAGCTTAATGATAAAGAAAAAATTCTATTTCAAGATTATGTTGCAGAGTTGTATCTGGAGAGAATGAGGGGAAGCCATAAACCCGTATACCGGGTCATTCCTATCGGTCAGGTTATTCAGGATAAGAGGCAACTAATCCCCCAATTTCAGGCGATTTACTACCTTCAGAAGGCAACTGTTCTTTCCGTTATAGACTGCATCTGCAGAACAACCTTCAATAGATGCGGCAAACCGCGGAGAGTCTGTTTAGCTCTGGGAGAGCAGGCAAAATTTTTCATCGAAAGAGGCATAGGAGAAGAAGTAGACACACGAAGAGGATTAGAAATCCTTCGGATTTCAGAAGAGAATGGCCTTGTTCATTCCGTCGACAATAGAAAAGATCCCAATTTTCTCTGCAATTGCTGTGAATGCTGTTGTGTCTTTGTTCAGGGCTTAAAAAAGCATGGCATTTTCACATCTATCGGAAAATCTGGATTCGTTGCCTCAAAGGATTCAAAGAAGTGCGATCAATGCGGAATCTGCATTGAAAAATGCATATTCGAGGCAATCTCTTATGAAAATGAACATATTAAAATTGATCAAGGTAAATGTTTTGGCTGCGGTCTCTGTGCCTTTAACTGCAGTCAGCAGGCCATCAAATTGATTTTGGAGCATTCTGCATAGGATGGTTTGAATTACTCATTGGAGCGAAAAATGTGTAACGAAAATACGTGTGCGAAAAAACCGGTATCAAACGAACAACCCTACAGTAACCTCCGCCGCTCTGAAAAAGAAGTCTTGAGGTTTATCTTAAATTTTGTTCTAAAGTCTGGGAAAGCTCCAACTCCAAAGAGAATAGGCGATACACTAAAAAGACCCAGTAAAGATATCATTCGCACTCTGGATGAACTGGAAGGCAAAGATCTTCTTTTAAGGAGAAAGGGAACTCAGGAGATTGTAAGCATTTATCCATTCTCATTAGAAGCGACGCCGCATCAATTATTTCTTGAGAAAGGGAAGAGGCTATTTGCCATGTGCGCAGTTGATGCTCTAGGGATGCCGGCTATGTTTAAGAGAGATGTCAGGATTGGATCCCGATGTGGAAAGTGCAAACACAATATAACTGTAGAGATAAGAAATGAAGATATCGTGTCGAAATCTCACCCTGGCATCATGATCTGGAGAGCAGGAAGTCAAGATTCGCTTCCGGATGCAGAAACGTGTTGTCCTAAAATAAACTTCTTCTGCTCGAAAGAGCATGTTGAGGAGTGGAAAGCTAAGAATCCAGAGCTGGTTAAGTCAGGTCAAGCTGTTCCATTGAAGCTTGTTTATCCAGAGATAAAGAAGCATTGGAAGGAGTATGGAAAATCAATCGGTGTTCGATAGGATGAGGATCTATAGACATATTTTAGAGAAATAGAGTTCGAGCAGATATCTGCACTCTGGATTCCTTAACGGCTTATAAAAAAAAGGTAAGATTAAAAGAAGGGGGGAGTGAATCGAAGATGGCGGAGTTATCGATTCTATGCCTTTGTTTTGGCTCGCTGAGCCTTTATAGACAGGCTTTCAGCCGAGGATGAAACATATACTTCTGAATATGGGTTTGAAATTGAATTTCTTGCACCAGAGAAAACAATTGATCCTTTAATGGAAAACTAAGCAGCCTGATCTCAATCATCATTTTATTTATGGATGAAAAATTCCTTTTTGTGCTTGCCACAAATCCCTCTCAATTTTCCGCGATTTCCGATTGAAAATGAAAATATTAGAAAAGTAAAGGATTCGAGGTAAGGGAATCAGAATTAATAGAAAATTGGGAAGTTACAATATTATTTATGTATTTCCAATGTAGATTATGAGTTAGTTTTTTAATCAGCGAAGGCATCTTTCAGGAGTCTATTCTGGCGGTTGAAAGCAAGTCGAGGGCTTTTTGTCTCTTTCATTAAAGATATCTCCTGAGTTAGTAGACGAGCTATATACATAGTGTAAGTTGCTGCTCGTTGCGATTCTCTCTTGAATAGAGGATGGTCTCGGTTTATATAGACAACATTTCCTTCTGAAAAACACTCAGGCCCTGATTCCCCGAAGAAATCAAGGCAGACAGAAACAGTACTGTCTCCCATCCTCATCCTGCGTATAATAGCATTAGGTGTGATTTTCTTCACGAGGGGATGACTCTTTCTTTTTTTCTTCAGTTGAGAAGTAGTTACTGACTCAGAAGGTTTAATTTCAACTTTTTTTCTTTTTTTTCCTTGACTTAAGACTGCACCTCCGCCGACACCTTCTTCTTCACCATATGGAATAGGACCGAAAGGAGATAAATCTGGGTTTAAGGCTAGTGCCTTATGTATTTTCTGAAGAACTTCTCTGACTGCGCGACTGGCCCTTCTGTCTTGGCGTCGGTCAGCTTCTTTCCCTAATGTTTTTCTAATAAAACTGACTGTCTTTTCCATGATTTTAAGGAATTCCTGATATTGGTCGGAATCGGTAATAAAATTTGAACGGTCGCTCGTTATAGGAAGAAAATCTGCATTTATTTCTCCTTTAATTCTGGAAATAACTTTTCCCCATGTTTCCATTCCGAAAAGGTCTTTTTTTACTGTGACGCCTTTTACCTTAATATCAATTCCTAAATCTTTTACAGATGCCATAGAACTTGGAGTAATAACGATTTCTCCTGAAACTAATCCGTGTTTGCACCCTTCCAAGACTGGGATTTTATGGCCTATAAAGCTTCGAGGAAGAAGACGGCGATTATTTAGATACACCTCGAAATCTGGAGCCTTGAGAGGGACTCCTTCCGGTAGTCTTTTTTGCACCTCTCCCAGGTCAAAGGATTTGGAAAGCTCTGATAGAATAACTGTTGTTCCATCGCCTTTCTCTGGATCAGAAGTTATGATTTCACAAGGAATATGCCATGTATCTTTTGAACTTTCCCAGTCTCTTTTATCAAAAATCACTCTGGCGGCAAAATCTTTATTCTGGGTAACGACTTCAAAGCGAGAAGCTGCAGCAAGGGAGGCAAATTTGCCAATGCCAAACTGACCAATTCTTACTCTTCCAAATTTTGGTGTACGAGGGTGAATTACTTTTTCGTCAGAGCCAATAATAAAATACTGTTTCAATCCATCTATATCCAAGCCAGAACCATTATCCTCTACAACAATTTTATCAGGTGTGATTGTGATATGGACTTTAGTTGCATCCGCATCGTAAGCGTTGTTAACAAGTTCCCTGAGGAGTTCAACACTCTCTGTGTAAAGACGTTCACCGAGAGAGACAATATGTCTTTTTTCAACTGAGACTTCTAATGTCTTTTTTTCTTTTATTTTCATCTTCGGCTCGCTGATTTAGGATTGTTTAATAATAATACTGACAGATTATTAATTCAACAATTATTGACAATTTAAAGAGTCCATTAAATTATCGAAGATATTAGAAGAAAAAGAGAAAATACCTATCGACGGACATAAAATCCCTTGTTGGATATCCAACGTACTGCTTCGTGTCCTGCCCTCGGCATTCTCTTTGTACCTAAGCCTTTGAATTGAGTTTATTACTGCTACCAAACGAAAATAAGTCAAAACAGGCGAAAACAAACAAATTTGGTCTATTCTGGCATGTTTATGTCTCTGTTTTATCCCTGAGCTTTATTATTAGAGAGCCGGTTGATGTCAGCAAAGGGATTAGGGGGGACTTAAATGGATAGGAACTCTTCCGGCAGCAGTGAACGAATTCACTTTATTGATATCTATTCATATTTCATATAAAATCCTTTCTTGATAGGTTTTTATTTTCCTATCAGTCAAGGAGGAAGATCTGAATGCTAGCCAGGCAGCATTGGACGGTTGCCAGACGTAAAAGCCGCATTTCGAATACAATACCTGAAAAAATAATTCCAGAAACGCCGATCTATCTCATCATCCTTCTCTGTACTCTTGGAGTCTGGTCGTTTCACTGCTGCTCTTCAGAAGGAAACAAGGCCAAGTATAGAACGATTCGAGTTACTAAGCGAACGTTCTCCCCAGCTGTTACCGCCCTCGGTGCGGTCAAGCCACAGGTGGGTGCGGAGGTCCGACTGGGCGCTCGCATTCCTGGCAAGGTGGAGCATCTAAGTGCGAATATTGGTGACTTTGTAAAGAAGGGGCAGATCATT
Organism: Candidatus Aminicenantaceae bacterium; assembly: GCA_041862375.1. Lineage (GTDB taxonomy): Bacteria > Acidobacteriota > Aminicenantia > Aminicenantales > Aminicenantaceae > WVZL01. Next base: position 16,619 of record JBGVTE010000091.1, on the reverse strand, counting down.
GCGGAGCTGGAAAAAGAGGAGCTTAAGGCGAGCGTTGAAAAGAGGAAAGCTGAGCTGAACATAGCTCTAGCCAATATTGCTGCGCTCGAAGCTCTCGGCCCTATAGAAATCGAGAAGGCTGAAGCCGAGTGCGGCCGATTAAAAGCAATCCATGACCTGGAAGCCGCAGAGTATGAGAGACAGGCAACTCTATTCGAAGAAAACCTCACATCCAAGCAGATTCTTGACCAGGCAAAGGAGGAGTTCTTAGTGACTGGAAAGGAATTAGAGACGAGTTTAAAGACGCTGGAACTGACTAAGAACAAGTTCAATGAAGACTTGAAACTGCTCAAAGCGGAAGTTGAAAGTGCCAGGGCCGCGTTGAAAATCGCTAGGGTGGAATTGTCGTATGCAACCTTACGTGCTCCTATTTCAGGAATCATTGCCTCTGTCTCAACTCAAGAGGGTGAGACCGTTGCAGTGGGTTTGAGTGCACCCACATTTGTGACGATTATTGACCTTGACCGACTTCAAGTCGAGACTTATGTTGATGAAGTTGATATCGGGAAGATCAAGATTGGTCAGAAGGCCGCCTTTACGGTTGAGGCTTTTACTTCAATTGATATAGAAAGTGAGGTTGTGGGAATTTATCCAAAAGCAATACTAAAAGAAAATGTTGTTTTCTATAGCGTCTTGGTTAAGAATCTGAAACCACCTTCAGTTGTTCTTCGACCAGAAATGACGGCCAATGTCTCAATATTCCTCGAATCCCCGAAGGATGTTCTTGTAGTGCCGGTAAGATCCGTGAAGAAGTCCGGAGGCACCAATTTTGTTTACGTGATCAAAGATGGAAAGCCGATGAGGCGCGAGGTTCGAATTGGTTGGAAGCAAGGTCGATTCCTAGAAATCACGGAGGGTCTCGAAGAAGGAGATGAAGTGCTTGAAGATCACAGCGACTGGGAAGGTGAGGAATCATGACCAGGATAGTCCGGATTGCCAGAGAATCGTTCCGGATGATAGGAGGCAATAAGCTCCGAGTATTCATCATGATGCTTGGCATGGCTGTTGGTGTTGTTTCTCTCACCATGATGATTTGTGTGAGTAAGGGCGCATACGAAAAAGTAATGGATATTGTCAACAGGCAGGGACCGGACTTGTTACAGGTCCGGCCAGGGACAGACAAGCATACCGGGCTTCCCTCGGGCAGTCGCGATGTCGTGTCGCTCATCGAAGAGGACGTTGATGCTATCTTTCAACACGTTGGAAATATTCTCAATGCTGCTCCCGTAAAGGACCGCAAGGAAATAGAGGTAAAATATGGAGACAAGTTCACCTTGACCAGAATATTTGGAATCACTCCGGAATGGTCCCAGATTCGTGATTTTAGCTCCCGCAAAGGTGAGTTCATATCCGAGGAGGATTTGTCTTTTGCTGCCAGAGTATGTCTTATTGGACAGACAGTTAAGGAGAACCTGTTCGGAGCCGCAGATCCTATCGGTCAAATAATTCGAATCAAGGACGTTCCGTTCACAGTCAAGGGTGAACTTGAATGGAAGGGGATATCTTCCGCGGGCCGGGATCGAGATGATCGGATCGTTATCCCCATTACTACCTTTACCAAGAGGCTCTTCAGAGATATTTATTTGACTCAGATAGTGATTAGCGTCAAGGATACTGAAAAAATCGACAGGACTATAGAGGATGTGCGAGCTGTGCTTCGTGAACGCCACAAGATTGCAGACGGGGAGCCGGACGACTTTGTTATGAGGACACCTCAGGACTTGATAGCCTTAGCGTATGGTACCACCAGATCCCTGATAAACCTGCTCACTGGAATTGCCGGAGTTTCTTTGCTGGTTGCCGGCCTTGTTATTACGAACATAATGCTCGCTTCCGTTGCAGCAAGGAGGAATGAAATAGGAATCCGTCGGGCGCTTGGTGCTAGGAAGAATGATATCCTCAGCCAGTTCGTAATAGAATGTCTCCTCATCTCATTGATGGCGGGTATATTGGGAACAATCCTGGGATTCGGTGGTTCTATTATCCTTTCGAGCATGAGAGTGGCTGCAAGCAAAGTCACACCCCTGGCTCTTGCAGCCTCCCTCATGTCCTGCAGTCTCATTGCAATTGTCTTCAGCATATACCCTGCCAAGAAAGCTGCAAACCAGAGTCCTGTGGAGGCTTTGAGAGCTTAGCGGGAAAGAGAAATGGGCTTAACATGATTAAGATCAAGAACATCGAAAAAACATATACAAAGGCTTCAGTTTCAACCAAGGTGCTGCGCGGCATAACCCTTTTGATTAAACGTGGGGAATATGTGGCAATAATGGGGACATCAGGTACCGGCAAGACCACACTGATGAACATTATCGGGTGCCTCGACAAGCCGACGAATGGACAGCTTGAACTGGACGGCGTCGATGTTTACGGACTAGACGATGATGCTCTTTCTGCTCTGAGGAACAAGAAGATCGGGTTTGTCTTCCAGCAGTTTTTCCTCCTGGAACGAACAACCGCGCTCGAAAACGTGCTATTGCCGCTCATCTACGCAGACAAATATCCCGCAAATGCAGTACAACATGCCAAGAAAGTCCTTGCCAGTGTTGGGCTAGAAGATAGGATGGAATACCTTGCCAATGAATTGTCAGGAGGTCAGCAACAGAGGGTGGCTATCGCTCGAGCCCTGATTAATGATCCAGATGTCATTCTGGCAGACGAGCCGACTGGCAATCTAGATTCAGAGAGTACTACAGAAGTCTTAGAAATCTTCAGTCGCCTCCATAAAGAGGGCAGAACGATTGTCGTCGTTACGCATGACCGGGAGGTTGCTGGGTACGCTCAGAGGATCCTTGAGCTCAAAAACGGCGGGTTAATTGAGAACAATACCAGCTCAAAGCTGGAAAACTCAGGTGATCAATAGCCGATTGAGAAGCTGGCGGAATCCATTGATTCTAATCGCTACTGTAGTTGACCAAAAAAAGAGGCAAAGTACGTAATCTGCGAAGCTCTTGCGGCTCTTTAGGGGAGAGGCGTAATGACGCATCGGCAATAGTAAGAGTTGGTTTGAAAGTTACAAAAACTATCATCTTATCCTGTAAGATTCTAACCGCTCATAGATTACGGACCTTCCTGTGCATATCCAGCATGGCCATTGGAGTTGCGGCTGTAGTGGTTATGGTATCCATGGGACGTGGAGCCCAAAAACGCATACTTGATATGATCCACGATATGGGCACCAATTTGATTGTCGTCAACGCGGGCCATGTTACCCTCGTAGGAGGGAGAGAGAGGCAGTCGGCGATCGTGACAACTCTGCTGCCTGGAGATGCGGATGCCATAGAGGATCACTGCGTTTCTGTTGCTGAAGTAGCTCCCGAGACAAGTCGCAAGATGAACGTTCAATGGGAATCGGAAAATCAGATGACCGATGTTGTCGGGATAGCGCCTGCTGGTTTTCGGGTACGCAATATCGAAATCGAAAATGGTCGCTACTTCGATTCGGTCGAAAACGAGACCGCCCGGAGAGTTGCGGTTGTAGGCTCGGTGATCGTCGATAAACTCTTTGATGGTGACAACCCGCTAGGTCATCAGATCCGAATCAGTCGTGCACTATTTGAGGTAGTGGGAGTAATGAAAGCTAAAGGAGTGGATGCGAACGGAGTGGATCGGGACGATAGAATTATTATCCCGATAAAGACCGCGATGCATCGACTGGTACGGACGACCTACATTCAGAGGATCCACATTCAAGTTTCTAAGTACGAACAATTGCAGCGCGCTGAAACGGAGATCAGAGAGCTGCTGCGGGATAGGCACAGATTGCGGGATAGGCCTGACGATTTCACTATCCAGAACCAGGCTACTCTGGTCCAAACAGAGAGAGAATCCACTCGTATCCTTACTCTTCTTGTGGGAAGTGTTGCTGCAATATCGCTTCTGGTTGGAGGCGTCGGAATTCTCGCAGTCATGCTTACGGCTTGTCGGGAGAGAAAAAAAGAGATTGGATTGCGCCGAGCCATAGGCGCGCGTCAGCGTGACATTCGGACCCAATTCCTGCTGGAATCCCTGATTATCGCTGGTCTAGGCGGATTTTCCGGTGCTACCCTCGGAATACTTACAACTTTCTTGGCCTCGAGGCTCGGTGGCTGGACAGTGATCGTGTCGTGGGATGCAATCGGTGCAGGATTGACTTTGTCAGCTACGGTGGGGTTAATCTTTGGGATCTATCCAGCTTCGAAAGCCTCTGCGCTAGAGCCCATCGAGGCTCTCAGAACCGAATGAGAGCGGAAATAATCAACGAGAGGTTCAATTTACTCCTAAAGTTCAATCTCCTTATTCATCGTTTTTCTTTTCGTCATTTTGAAATTGACATGTATTTCTATACTATATATAAATTGAGTCTTCGAATTCTCATAGTATGAGATTTAAAAGAAATTGAAGAGCAGAGAGGATTAATTAATATGGATAAAGTAAGTATACTTGCCAAAATGATCGACCATTCCCTGCTTCACCCAACGATGACTGATGAACAATTGAGAGAAGGCTGTGAGCTCGCAAAAAAATATAATGTTGCTTCGGTTTGTATCAAACCCTATGCAGTGAAAATGGCCGGCGAGGTTCTCAAAGGTTCCGACGTTACGGTTGGAACTGTAATCGGCTTTCCCCATGGTAACAGCAGCATTGATGTCAAGGTTTACGAGACCGAAAGAGCAATCAAGGATGGCGCAGCTGAAATTGACATGGTAGTTAATATCGGCAAGGTTCTGTCAGAAGACTGGGAATATGTCGAGAAAGAAATCGGGGCAATGGTGGAGGTCACCAGGAAGAATAATGCAGTTTTGAAGGTGATTTTCGAGAATGATTATTTGACTCAGGATAAGCATAAGATTAAATTATGTGAGATTTGTAGTCAATTAAAGGTAGAATTCGTTAAAACATCGTCAGGTTATGGATTTAAAAAAGGAGAGGACGGAAGATATTTCTACAGCGGTGCTACTGATCGTGATGTCAAGTTGATGCTAAAACATTCAGCTCCAGAAGTCAGAGTAAAAGCAGCCGGGGGTATACGCACCTTGGATGATTTTCTACGGTTTAAGGAGCTTGGCGTGAAAAGAATTGGTGCTACTTCGACTGTAACCATACTTGAAGAGGCCAAAAAGCGATTCCAAGGATCTTAATGAATTGCTATCGTCAAAAAAAGAAATTTATTTTATTGGCCTTGGCTAAGGCATTTCTACAAATGCTGCTTCAGCAGAGGCGCCACTTTTTTTCGCTGTGAATAAAATTTATTTGAAAGGAAAGAAATAAAGATGATTTTCTCAGAAAGATTAAATTTATTCCCTTTGATTTTTGCAGTCACATTATTTTTTGTTTTCTTTGGAAGGGCAGATTTGCGTTCTTCTACTGATGATCCAGGTATTACCCTGATGCCCTTTCCTGAGAAGATCTCATTTGGGCAGGGTAAATTGGCAGTAAACTCAGAATTTCACGTGGCCCTGTCTGGGTACCAGGAGCCTCGATTAAAGAGAGCAATCCTTCGATTGATCCAACGTTTAAATACTCAAACGGGCTTACTACTTCCTTGTGAAATTGAAAAAAACATTTCTGAGGCTATTCTTGAGATAAATTGTCAAGGTCCGGGTGAGGAGATGCAATCACTGAATGAAGACGAATCATATACCCTGGAGATAACTTCTTCCCGAGCTTATCTCCAGGCCCCTACTCCAGTAGGAGTACTCCGCGGGATTGAAACGTTCTTGCAGCTCGTAAAACTTGGCTCAGAAGGTTTTTATATTCCTGCTGTGAAAATCCAAGACAGACCTCGTTTTCCTTGGAGGGGATTGCTCATAGATGTCTGTCGTCACTGGATGCCCATAGAGGTTATCAAAAGAAATTTGGATGCTATGGCTGCTGTTAAGCTGAATGTCCTCCACTGGCATCTTACAGAGGACCAGGGTTTTCGGATCGAATGTAAGAAATTCCCTAAGCTTCATGAGGAAGGCTCTGATGGAAAATATTTCACTCAAGATCAGGTGAGGCAGATTTTGGGCTTTGCGCGTGACCGTGGGATTCGGGTCGTTCCTGAGTTTGATATGCCCGGCCACACTACTTCATGGTTCATTGGGCATCCAGAGCTTGCCAGTGCTCCCGGTCCCTACCAGATCGAGCGTCACTGGGGAATTCATGATCCTTGTATGAATCCTGCTCGAGAGGAAGTGTATACTTTCCTCGATTCATTCTTCGAAGAGATGACAGAGCTCTTTCCTGACGAGTATTTACACATAGGCGGTGATGAAGTTAATGGCATACATTGGAATAATAATCCAGATATCGTAGCATTCAAGCAAAAAAATAAAATGAAGGAAAATCACGACCTGCAGGTGTATTTCAACAAAAGAATTCAGGCCATTCTAAGCAGGCATGGAAAAAAGATGGTAGGATGGGATGAAATACTCCACCGCGATCTTCCAAAAAACATAGTCGTACAATCATGGAGAGGACAGAAATCTCTGGCAAGAGCTGCCAGCGATGGATATTTGGGCATTCTTTCGTGCGGCTACTATCTGGATCATATTTTGCCCGCTTCCTTTCACTACAAGGTTGATCCCTTGGATAAAGAAGCTGCCGTGTTGAGCGCGGAGCAAAAGACCAGGATTCTGGGGGGCGAGGCCTGTATGTGGGGTGAATTTGTTACACCTGAAACCATTGACTCCCGCATCTGGCCGAGAGCAGCATGCATTGCTGAAAGGTTGTGGTCTCCCCAGGATTCAAAGGATATAGCTGATATGTACCGCCGTCTTGATGTATTGAGTCAGCATTTTGACTTGTTGGGTCTGACACATCGTTCTGGCTATCCAAAAATGCTCAAGCGTCTGGCAGGCAAACATCCTATTGATTCTCTCAAAACTCTGGCTGACATCGTAGAGCCGGTCAAATTCTATACTCGCCCCAGTACACATGAATATACTCAGATGACCCCACTAAACAGGCTGGTTGATGCTTCTCGTCCGGAAAGCAACAAAGCCCGACAATTCAGGAAGATGGTCGATGAAATTCTGGTTGATTTGTCCGCTTATAAGCACCACAAAGAAACAATCCGGGAGTGGCTGACAAAGTGGCACACTAACCATGATTTATTAATTCCTATCCTTGAAAAATCTTTTCTCTTAAAGGAGATTGTACCTCTTTCTAAGGATGTTGCTTCTATTGCTAATTTGGGTCTTGAAGCTTTGAGTTATATCGAGAGTAATAAGCAGCCTCCTCAATCGTGGCTGGAGAAATCATTTGCCCTTTTATATCGTCCCCAAAAGCCTGAATATGAGCTGAAAATCATGATTGTTACAGCGATTCGTAAGCTTGTTGAGACTGCTTATCCTCCACTTTTCAGTGATGATTTTGAAGACGGCAAAGCTCACGGATGGAAGCCGAGCATTCCTGAACACTGGAGCGTAGCAGAAGAGGAAGGCACTCTAGCATACCAGCTTATCTCTCCAGGCTCTGGGGGCGAAGTAAGAGCACCTGCTTCGTGGTCGGTTTTGAAGGATTTCGATGTGACTAGCTTTGTCTTTACAGGACGGGCTAAGTGTAAAGCTGATGCAACCAATAAACACCGGGATGTGGTTGTGATATTTCATTACCAAGATCCTACCCACTTTTACTATGTGCATTTTTCTGCAGTAAGCGACGATGTGCATAATATAATCGGGCTGGTTAACGGAAAAGACCGCGTGAAGATTAACCACGAGCCTTCCGGTCAATCCATGGCCAGGATGAATGATTTAAGATTTCATGATTTCAAGGTGACATGCGATGTAGAGACTGGAGACATAAAGGTTTACATGGATGATATGGCCAATCCAATTTTAACTGCAACTGATAAGACATTAAGACATGGATTTGTCGGTGTGGGCTCATATGACGATACAGGAAGTTTTGACGATATTAAATTATGGGGTGAGGTTTTAAAATAACTACATGGAGTAAGCATCTTTTTTTACGTGATGAAAATTAAAATACCGTATCACCCCGCTTGTCTTTCTTTATCACGGGAAAAAAGATAATTACCTACATGGAAGAATTTTTTTTTTTGAAGATATATGAGGTATATTAGAAGATTCAGAGTAAAAAACTCGAAAGATGCCAAAGAGGAAATCATCTTTTTAAAGGAGGACTTTAGTGAAAGAAAAACCTATAAATCGCCGTGATTTTATTAAAAAATGTTTCAAAACAACAGCAGCTCTCGGAGTGCTGTCTTATGGAGATCTTCTATCCGTAAAGGAAGGCAAGCTTTATGATGCCAAAGGCTTACCTACTCGAGTTTTAGGGAAAACAGGTGTGCGTGTGCCTCTCATCGGAATAGGCGGTGGTAGTCGGTTTTGTACCATCAAGGAGCCAGACAGAAGCGTTGAACTCCTAAATTATGCACTGGATCATGGCTTCTATTACTGGGATACGGCTCATGACTATGTCTCTGAAAGTGTAGTCAGCGAGGAGCGGTATGGCCTTGTTTTAAAAGAGCGGCGGGATGAAGTCTTCCTGGCCACAAAAGTCCAGAACCGTACTTATGACGGAGCAATGGGTCATCTTGAAGAAAGCTTGAAACGTCTGAGAACTGATCACCTTGACCTCTGCCAGGTGCACAATGTTCAGTCCCCAGAGGATGTTGAGAAGATTGGAGCCAAGGAGGGAGTTCTCAAAGCACTCCAGAAGATGAAAGATGAAAAAGTGATGCGATTCATCGGTTTCTCGGGTCATCGTTCTGCAGAAGCTATGATGAAAATGGTTAATCGCTATGAATTCGATACTATGCTCATTGCACTGAATCATTATGCTGAACGTGAAGGAGATTTTGAGAAACAGGCCATCCCGGCGGCAGCCAAGAAGAAGATGGGAATTATGGTTATGAAAGTTATCAGGCCGAGAGAGACGGTTCAGAGTGTCTCTCCAGAGGAGCTGATCCGTTACGCCTTAAGTTTAAAGCATGTGAATGCCGCAGTGATTGGCATAGACAGTCCTGATGTTCTGATGAAAAACATAGAAATAGTGCGCAATTTTAAACCGATGACGCAGAAAGAGATGATAAAAGTCGGAGTGACGCTGAGACCTTTCTTCGAAGGAGAAAATTTGGCCTGGATGCAGCCAGGCTATACAGATGGACTTCCAGCCTAATCACGAAAAAGGGGACAGACTACTTTTTTCTACAATTTTAGCTCCCTTACATGCTGGAATGAACATATAACAAGAAAAACGGTTAAATCAATTGCTAAAAAAAGACAATACGACAAAAACAGCCGAACAATCAATGGAAGAATAGATTCCGCTCCAGAAATCGACAGGAAGCATTTCCAGGTGTTATAAAAAATAATCGCTGCTCTCCTCAGTTGCTGTCAATAATTCCTACTAGACATCCTGAGGTGGGAGTGAGGCACATCCAAAAGTAATTTTCTCTCTCATCCACTCGCCCCACTTATCAATACTCTTGTCATAACATGATGGGCAGAATCTGTGATTTCTACAACTAAAATTCAATAGAAACTCACTTCTGCCATCTCCACACCTAATAGGCGCAAAGCCATTCTTCGGATTGCCACAATACAGGTACTTTGTGACTAAAAATTATGTTGACATTTACTATCGATTCTATTATTATTATAATATCTATAATAATAATAGGAGAAAAATGTGTCTGACAAATATGAAATTTATAAAGATAAAAGAGGTGGCTTAAGATTTCGATTGAGAACCGCTAACAACCAGATCATTGCTACGGGTGAAAGAAACAGTTCTAAAGATGCTTGTAAAAAATGTATTGGATCTGCAAAAAAAAGTGCTTCGGTAGCTGATATAGTTGATACCACTGATTGACTTACTTTTTCTACTCTAAGAACTTTATTTATTAAAATAATAGTGTATTCTTTATTATTTTTACTGCCTTTTGAAGTAGCTACAGCAAAAAATACAATATCAACAAACCTAAATTTAGAGAATACAATAAATTTAGGCTATAAAGCGGGGCAAGGAGCAAACGTTGAATTAAAGCATAGGAACAAATATTTCGGAGCAAAAGGATACTCAACTCTAACTAATGAAGAAAAACTTAAAGCAGAGAATGGCTATACTTATGATATTGGTGTAGAAATTAGAGCATACTTAAAGGATTTTTTCATAGCATTAGGAAAAAGTTACGGAGGCTATAAAAGCACATTTTCAGATGGAAGAGTTTGGGAAAAATCAGCACATCACACTAACTATAGTATTGGTTATGATAGGGATAGCTTGGAAATAATTTTAACTTATTCAAATAAAGAAAACCAAACACCCAATAAAAGAGAAGAAATATCTTTTTTTGGAGAATATAGGTTGCCTTTAAAGAATAATATCATAATAAATATCCCTGTGAAACTAAGTATCATAAGGTATGACCAGAGTGGTAAAAGAATGACTGGCAGTTCATTATCTGCTGGTGTTGGATTGAAATATGAGTTTTAAAAGCATCATACTTGGGTCATTTTTGCCTTAGCATATTAGAAGAGGGATTTTTATGTTAGCTACTTTGCCAGCTTTAAGTAAATCAACTGACTGAGAAGCAATTAAATTGAATCCCATCAAAGTAATTACTATGCTTAAAATCAAGATGGCTAATTTTTCTTTGAGTTTCATCGTAACCTCCTTTCCTTGTTTTTTATTCTCCTATCCCTTTAAGTCTGGGAGAGGGGAACTCCCCTCTCCAATTTAAGCTGTTGCTTTTTCTGCTTCGCTCACTGCATAATACATTGAGGCAAATGCACAGCGGATCCACATTACAGCCGGAATAATACCGACAGCAAGACAAATCAGGCCGGCAATTCCTATTGGTATCGCGAGCAAGCCTAGAAGAAATATATTTCCTGCATGTCCCCTTGTCATCTTCCAACTTTTTTTGACTGCTTCGACCGGATCCATCTTCTTGTCGAGAACCAGGTATTTGACAAAGGCCAACTTACAGGCAAATATGATTCCCGGTACGATGAGTAATACAATTCCGATAGCGATAATTGATGAAACAAGCAGTTTGGCCAACACAACATTCAGGTAATTCTCGAAGGAAACAAACATATCTTTGACTTCAAACTGCTTTCCTCTTGTAGCTTTGAGAAAGACGAAAGCTGAGCCGTAATCGATCGGGGCAAAAAGAAGAAGAAAGTAAGCGAGTGAAAATATTCTTAGTATAACTCCTCCTGGCGTTTCTCTTCCATCAAGTGATTGAATCATCCCCAGCGGAATCAACACAACCCCTACAATCATGGTTATGAGGAACAAATCAAGAAAGAATTTCCTCATCCGTTCCCAGCCAAAACTGTAGACTGAGCCAACGAATGGCCTGAGAGCAATGACAGAAGCAGTTGCTTTTTCTTGGTTGTTATTCATGTTAACCTCCTCTTTCATTTTTTTAATTTTTAGAATTTAAATCATTCACACCCTCAAAATACGAAAATAAAAATAGAATTTCATCCAACGAAAGTAGGATAAGTGAAAAACACGACTTTAGTTGTGTTCAAGTTTTCAGGAAAGTAGGATAATTTTTAAGGAAGAATCATTTTATTGTTTACTTTTAGGCTGAAATGTATGATATGAAAACAAGTAATGAATAACATTATTTTTATCACAGTCATTTTTCTTTCCTTTTGTGCAGGACTATATGCCATCCTGATCACTTACGAACTGCATAAAAAATACAAGCTCAACTACCTTTCCACTTATTTGTATTTTCAAATATTCATCAATGTTTTCGGCCTCTATGGAATATTAGGCCAAGAAATCGCCAAAAGAATCCTCCAGCAACAGGAATCTTCATTCCAGACGATTGAAACCCTTCGCCATTTTTTCTCTTTTCTTGGCATCCCCTTTCTGATTCTTGCCTGGTATATGTTTATAAGGCTATGTCGGGAAATCATTGAGAAAAGACTATCTCGCTCTTTTAACCTCAGCTATTTTCTAGCTTTAACACTTGTGTTTCTGGCTTACGGCATCGTTATTGTTCTATTAAATGTCTCCAATTTTGGCGACGAAAAGCTTGCCCTTTTTTCGTCTGCCATCAAACTTATATATGTTACGATAGAAGTCATGGTTCTTGTCATTGCTCTATCGCAGCTTTTAATCCATGCCAAGAGAGTTCAGGATGGAAATAAACACAAAGCTATCCAAATTTTTGCTTTTTTGAACATTTCAGTTTACTGTGTTAGCATTATTTTTTTTATTTTTGCCAACCGGAACAATACACTCGACGTTTTCTATCCTCTCGTATTTTTCTCTGCAAACATACTACCCGTCCTTTATTGGAGAACTTATCTTAAAAAGCATTTCATCGCTCCAATTCTTCAAAAGACGGATACACTGACAATGAGACAATTCTTTGATGAATATAAGATTTCAAAGCGTGAGGAGGAAGTCATTCGACAGATATGCGAAGGGAAAACAAACAAAGAAATAGGCGATGCATTATTTATTTCACTCCAGACAGTGAAAGACCACATCTATCGCATATTTCAAAAAACAGATGTGAAAAACCGTATCCAATTGATCAACCTCATTCAGAGCTATAGGAACGAATGAGGTTGAGCTTTTGAAATGTATTTTGATTGGTTCCTGACTGATTGTTACATAAATACAAGCTGCAAGCTTACTCGGATCATTTCTGGCACTGTTCAATCAGGGCGTCTAATCTTTCTCTTTCAGCGGGAGGCATGAGATGGTAGTATCTTTTCTTATACTCACTGAGCAAATCAAACGCTTTGGCTTTATTGCCAGTGTTTAAATAGGCTATGGCTAGATCAAAATGAGCCTGGCGGAAATCTGGATCTGCTTCCAGAGCTTTTTCCCAGCAGTAGATGGCTCCTCCCAGGTTTCCCTGTTGCCTGTAGGCGTGGCCTAATCCATAGTATGGAGCTGGATACTCAGGGTCTAGTTCTATGGCTTTTTTGTAGTATTCGAAGCATCTAGAAAAGATGAAGGCATTTCTTAATTGCAGGCCTTGGGAATAACAGGCATTGGCAAGGTTGTTATAGAGCTCAGGATGCTTATCATCCAGGGAAAGACCCATTTCGAAGGTTTTGATCGCCTCATCAAAATTGCCTTTCTTGGCATAGGCAGTCCCGAGGTTATTCCATATTTCCGGATCATACTCAGCTTCTCTCATGTTCATTTTTTCGAAAGAGCTGATGACTTTGTCATACTGTTGAACAGAAATGAGCAATTTCATGTACTCCATAAATATTTCGTAGCTTGAGGGAAGAGCATTGATCCCTTGCTCCAGGATCACAATAGCCTTTTCTGAATTTCCCTGCTCTTTATAGATAGATGCAAGGTGTTTATATGCCATATCGATATCTTTTCTCTCCTCTATGATTTCCTTCAAAAGCTTGATTCCCGCATCTTGTTTTCCCTTTTTATACAGTTTCCAGCCTTCACCAATCTTATTTATATAAGGAAGGAGGACCTTCACATCATCTTGAGCGCTAAAATCCTTCTTTTGCGAAACTCGAACGCTCGAGATATAGCCTAAGCTTGCTAGTTTTTCGCGAGTTTCCCGGTCGACCTGTTGAGCAGAGTCAATTTTCTCAGATGGTGTCAGGGCATGGATGATTTCCTTGAGCTGCGATGTAAGTTGAGCTACTTTTTCTCTTTCGGCAAGGTTGTTGAGCTCATCAAAATCATGGTTCAGGTCATAGAGCTCAGGAATAGGAGAGTCGATAAATTTTTTCTTTTTAAGGATAAATCCCTTCAGAGGAGCCCATCCCCGGCTGTAGTAGGGATACAAAGATTCGAAGTATATTGTCCTTTCTGGCAGTTTCTTTCCCTTTAAAGCCGGCAGGAGAGAGGTTCCTTGGAGAAAAGATGGCATCTTGATTCCTAGAAAATCACAGACTGTGGGGAATATGTCGATATGACTGACATAGTAATCGACACGACTCGAGGCTGTTTCAGGAATTGAAATGATGAGAGGGATCCAGATGGATGAATTATAGGCGAAGAAACCATGAGTCTCCTCACCATGCTGACCTAATGACTCGCCGTGGTCTCCAGTGAAAATAATGAGAGTCGAATCGAACAGGTTGTTCTCTTTTATATAATCAAAAAGCTTTCCCAGGATCAGATCGACGTAGGCAACCTCTCCCTCGTACAGATGATCTCTGTATTGAGTTTTAAAAGGCTCCGGCGGATCGTACGGGGTATGCGGATCCCAACAATGAACCCAGAGAAACCAGGGTGATATTTGTCCTTTCAGCCACTCAAGGGCAGCCTCGATCACAGCTTCAGCTTTTCTCTCTAAGGATGAGAGATTTACAGAGTGAATGCGGCTGTATTTATCATCGTAGAAGTCGAAACCTTGGGATAATCCAAACCTCGAGTCGAGAGCGTAGGCTCCCACGAAGGCTCCGGTTGAATAGCCATTATTCTTGAGATGCTCGGCTAGGGTTAACAACTCTTTGCTTACGATGAAATTTAAATTTTCATGAACTCCATGATGGTTTGGAGTTGTTCCTATGAGTATATTCGCATGAGATGGCAGTGTTGTAGATGTGTTGGCAAAGGCTCTGGAAAAGAGCACGCCTCTCTCTGCAAGATTATCAATATTCGGAGTTTTAGGGTATTGGCTGCCATAACAGCTCAACCTGTCAGCTCTGAGTGTGTCTATGGTGATAAGAAGAAAATTTTGTTTTGTCTCTTCTTTCCTTTGAGGATACATGGAGGGTGGGGCAAACATAATCCCGAGAAGAAAAAGCATCAGTGAAGACCAGGTATGAATACGAATTTTTTTCATATCTCTTATTTCCTTAGCAGCCCTATTCGAGAAAAAACCCGTATTTTGAAATTTCACATTTCTTTATATAATTCTAAACGAAAAAGATATTTTTTTCTTTACATAAAGTAACTAGAGAAATTCCCTCAAATTCCAAAGGAAGGAGAGGGAGGGATGATTCCCTCCCTCTTTATCTTATCGAACTAAGCAGTTAGCTCTTTTTGTATTAGAACGTGAACTTCGCTCCAAAACGGAAGGAACGGACTCCGTAAGCGCTGGTCACGAGTCCATAATCTGTGTCGAGAGTGATTCGCGGCGGGCTTTCGTAGGGATAGATATAGGGATTGGGATTTTGGCTGATGTTATAACCGCTTCTTCCCCCTAGGTTGAAGGCATCGATATAGAAGATCAGCTTGCCGCGCTCACCAAAAGCGAAAGATTTCTCTATCCTCATATCCAACATGGTGTAGGGAGGATTTCTTCGAGTTCCGTTCTTTTCGGCAGCGACCGAAGCGTAGGAATCTTGAGTTGGAATGCTGGCGGGGAAATAGACACGCGAAATCGTTCTTTGCCAGGGTGATCCTGAGCGGTACTGGAGATAGCCGGTGAGGACGATGTCGAGAGGAAGTATGACAGATCCCATGAGCTTGATCTGGAGCGGGCGGTCAAAATCCATCGGGCCATAGGAGTTTATCATCACGTTGGGGTTGTCGAACATTCCTGACTCGCCTTCTGTTGCGCTGTATCCAGGGTCGGCATTGCCTTTGAAGGAACAATACAGGATCGAGCCCTGCAGCTGCCACCGGTTTGACATCCTCTTGTCGAAAGTCAGCACAACAGCCGTGTATTCCCTCTTGGCTTCTGGGGGATTCACACCTTCGTAAGCCCGCGTAGGAGCATAATCAGCCAGGCCATAGACGGTCATGTTCTGGTCATCTGCTGTCCCCCATTCTCCATCCCAGCCAGGATCGATAAAATCATACGGGAGCCAGATGGGCCGTCCTTGATCATCAGTGGCGTTGGGATCATAGCCGTTGAACTTATCCACGTCCTCGACGATGTTCTTGTTCACCTTGTAGATGAATTGGAGCCCCAATTTGAAATCCTTGACCAGCTCGCGCTCGATGCCTCCCATGAATTCATGCATATAGGGAGCCTTTAGGTCTTTAATGTAATACATTAAATTAGGATCTTGAATATCATAACTGGTTAACCTGTACTGATCGCCTCCTGCGTCAAGGTACTGAGGATCAACAGGTGAACCATATCTGCCCGCGGGTATAGGAAGGTCCATGTATCCGTTTCGGTTCAGGTCGTACCAGTACCAGTTCATAGCTCCCCCGCTCATTGTGTTACTGGCGTTGTACTTAGCGGACCAGATGGGCTCATAGTAGCGGCTGAAAGAGACCTTTAGAGCCGTCTTCCCGTCACCGAAGAGATCGTAAACCAACCCAATTCTCGGCGAAAGCGTTGTGAACTCAACGATTTTTTTGTAAGGAGTCGTCATGGGATCAAGAGCAGAGACTTGATTGAACTCTATACTGGGATCGTTGTGGTACTGATCGTTCAGAGCTTTAAGCAGGATGTTGGGATCCTGCGCGGCCAGAGTGGGGTTCAGGAATTCCGGCCCGACATTATACCGGTCGTACATAGCTGGCCGTGTTTGCTCGGGTTCGTACTGGTAGCCGTAATCGATACGGAGACCAACGTTGATCGCCAGCCTCCCAGAGACAATGCTGTCCTGGGCAAAGGCAGAGAAACGGCGGGTGTTGTCATACTTCCACACCACACCTCGCTCGGCAAAAGGGCGCATCCTGAGCCGGCCTTGCTTGCCTGAGGTTGAGTAGTAATACTTGTTGCC
>JBGVTE010000090.1:0-7861 GCA_041862375.1 Candidatus Aminicenantaceae bacterium | reverse complement strand
ATATACCTTTATTAGTGAATAATATTCTTAGAAAAGAAGAAAAGGGAATAAAAATAATGAAAGAAATATCAGAAGGTGCTTTAGAAAAATTAATGGAATACAATTTCCCAGGTAATGTGAGAGAATTGGAAAATATCATTGAGGGAGCATGCATTCTTACTGAAGGAAACTTGATAACTGAAAAAGATATTAAATTCGATAGCGAATTATCAACTAATAAGAAGTCATACAAAATAACTCCAGAACAATTGAGAAAAATTTTGGAGAATTGTCGTTGGAACAAAACAAGAGCAGCTAATAAAATTGGGAAAAGTAGACGACAATTCTATAGGTTATTAGAGAAATACCAAATGATAGATTGTATAAGGAAGAATTTTTCTATGTAATAATAAAACCTTCAGCTAATTCTCAGAATCCAAAAATCACAAAATCGAAAACATTTTAAATTGATAATTCATAATAGACAAATCGAAAGGTGTTTTTAGTATCAAATAATCGAGATTATATCCACTTGAAAGTGTTATTAATGATTGAGCTTAATTATAATATTGAGTAGTGTAATTCTGCTTAAAAGATATAAAAGTATTTTCTTTTAAAAAATACAAAGTTCTTCTGTGTTTGTAAATATATTTATTTGTTCTATGATTTCTTGAGATCAAGTCATATTTTGTTGGCAATTTTACCATCGTAAACTCCTCAAAACCACTGTGTTTCTAAAAGATCATATTGTTCAACAAGTGCAAGGATCAGCTTCTCCTGTTTGATGTAACTCCGCTCATTTATCCAATCTTCCGAATATTCGATCAGATAACAGGTTATGAGGGGAACATAGGATTCCCGATTAGAAAAAATCCCAATGATCCAACTTCTGCGACGAATCTCACGAATAATCCGCTTTACTACATTCGTCGACGAGATCATCCTTTTGTCTATCTCGAAAAACTCATAAAACTTTTGAGAGCCCTCAAGCTCATCTTCCAAACACTTTATCGCCTCTGGAAAGCAGCCTTTATAGTTCCGGTGGAAATGTTAAGCTGAATTCCTAGTACTATGGTAATGAATAAGATTCTTTCGGTAGTCGAGCGAATGAAATGAGTGAGCATTACCGAGAGAATGAATTGAATTAAAAACAGGGGAATTGTTTCTATGGGGATTGTATTGAGACTATTGGATGAAATATTGAGGTTAATACAATGGGAAAAGTGTGTTTTCCTGGATTAAAACATAAAAGATCCGTGTATTTGCAAAATCTGGATGGTCCAAAGCCGCAAAATGTAATTTCTTCAATTAAAATAGGCATAGAAGTCCTATCACTCTTAGCAATCAGAACATTTTTATAAATGCATTTGGAATTTGCTTTTTTTAAAATCATTTGATTCTCTCTGTGGGGGCGGTCGTACGAAAAGAAACCGCAAAGGGAGAAGTTTCTGGAAAGTAACCATGTGTCCTTTCCTGCATAAGGGACAGAGATCAATGTTTTTCCCGCTCAAGGATTCATAACGTGCTTTCCAATCCATTGATTTCTGGGTTGATTTAGGGGACGGCTGAGAGAGAAGTTTTCGACAATGGTTCAACTTCCTGGACCTTTGCCGGTTGCTTAAAAAACCGAAGTAACGGATACGCATAAAACCAGAAGGGAGCACATGGAGCAAAAACCGGCGAATGAACTCTTCTGCCTGCAGTGTCATAGTCTGGAGTTTATTCCCCTTTTGGTAATTCCTCCAGGTGAAAGTAACTTTTCCATCTTCCAGTCTCAACAAACGGTTGTTGGAAATGGCGATGCGGTGAGTGTAGCGACCTAGATAATCCAGTACTTTCTTCGCTCCTGCGAAAGGAGGTTTCACATAGACCACCCATTCGGCTTTAAAACACTTCTCTATGAGCTTTGAAAATAATTCCGGATTAGAGAGATGAGTGGTTTTCCCATAAAACTTCAACCGATTTTTATTGAAGGCCTTTATGAAAAGTTCGAGAAAGAGGCGTTTGAAGAGACGTGAGAGGACACATACGGGAAGGAAGAATGTCTTGCGGCATCCTATCCATTTGTTTCCGTCATGGGATAATCCTCCTCCAGGTACGAGGCAGTGAAGATGAGGGTGTAGAAGAAGATTCTGGCCCCAGGTGTGAAGGATAGCCATAAAGCCTATTTTTGCCCCTAAATGTTTAGGATCAGCCGCAATCGTAAGCAGAGTCTTTGCCACGGCTTTAAAGAGAATGTCATAAACTTCACGCTTATTCTGCAGTGCAACCTGGTTGAGAGTCTCGGGTATCGTAAAAACCACATGAAAATAGTCGAGAGATAAGAACTCCGCTTCTCTTGCCTCAAACCATCCCGCTTTGGCTAATGATTGGCATTTGGGACAATGCCGGTTCCTGCAGGAATTGTAGGAGATAATTTCATGTCCACAGTGATTACAGCGGTCAATGTGTCCTCCCAGTTCAGCGGTACGGCATATCTTAATAGCCCGCATTGTCCGGAGCTGTTCTCTGGAGAGTGATTTGCCGGAATTACGACAGAACACTTCTTCGTATTCATAGAGAATATCTGCCACTTCCAGGTTTGCTCTTCCCATTCCAAACAGGGAAATTACAAACCAGGAAGCGTATCAAAAGGACTTGTAGTCGCTTTTAAGTTCTGGACAGCAATGTGTGTGTATACTGTTGTGGATTTGGGGCTTTTATGGCCGAGAAGGATTTGGATGGTCCGAAGATTTACACCCTGCTCCAGTAAATAAGTGGCAAACGAGTGTCGAAGGATGTGAGGGGTTACTCTTTTCTTAAGCCCCGATTCAAAACTGGCCAGCCTACAAACTTGACGTACTGTCCCCGGGGAAAGAGGGCTATTCTTGGTTTCACCATAGAATAGCCATGAGGAAGGCCTGTATTTTTTCCAGTACTCCCTCAGGATTAAAAGGAGTTTCCTAGAAAGCATAACATAACGGTCTCTTTTTCCCTTCCCTTGCTGGACTCGAATAGCCATTCGTCGAGTGTCAATGTCAGATATTTTTAGCCTTGTCGCTTCTAAAATCCGAAGCCCGGTTGCATACGAAGTCATTAAGATCACCTGGTGTTTTCTACTCTTCACAGCCTTTAGAAACTGCGCCACTTCCTCCGGACTCAAAACAACAGGGAGCTTTTTCTCCCGCCTGGCAAAATGAATCTTTTCGATATCCCATTTGCATCCCAGAGTTACCTTGTACAAGAATCGTAAAGCAGATACGGTGACATTTATAGAGCTTGATGAGAACTTTTTCTCCCGGGCGAGATAGAGGAGGAAAACACGAATGTCCTCAATTCCCAGTAATTGAGGAGACTTATGGAAATGATTGGCGAATGCGGCAACCTGCGCCAGATACTTCTTTTGAGTAGTCAGAGAAAGGTTGCGGATGCGCATGTCTTCCCACATGCGTTTACGTAATTTTGTCATAAAAACCTCCTAAGCTAAGCTTTAGATTTGATGATGCAAATCCTAGACTTTTCAAAGGAGGTTTACCAGAGTGAAATGAAATTTTATCCAGTTCTAAATGATCAAATGATTATCCATATACCGCGAAGCGGTTTAGTTCAAATATCCTTACCGAAATAGTGGGAAAAGTACTTGACATTTACATCTGGATTAGATTAGAGGCTACAGAAAGAGCAGGCTTCTTATCCAGCTGCAACCATATCTCTTTCAGCCTTTCAGCGAATCGAGCCTTCTCCTTATGAGTTATCTGGGCCAGGATATTGGGCATAAAATGAACTTTACATATCTACCAGCTGGACCCAATTCATTTCTTCTTCAAAGCATTCTGTATTTCTTGATGAGCATAAGATATGCACAGGCAAATCCTTCTCACTCCTCTTCTTTTAAGCTTGCGAAAAAACTCTCTCTAGGTCTCCTCCAACTCCTCATACATATGCTCAATAGCCATTATATCCCTCCTCCATTCGCGATTTATCCCTTAGGCAATCATTAAAGCCATGGAAATGATCCGACCATCGTCTCTAACCTTCTCATACAGTAAGTCGATCCATAAAAAGGGGTATTCCGACTCTAATGGCCGAGCGCGAAAATAATCAACCTATTCCGACAATCCTTTATTGATCTTTGAGACTCGGGAGGCTGAGTGCTCTATATGCCAAGAGCTCTGGCTAAGCGCCCGATCTTTCGAGTGGATAACCATTTAATAAAAGCCTCCTGTATTAGCCCAATCAAGGCTTGCTCCGACCGCTTCATCTCTGTGATAAAAAAGAGAACATATCCCTTTCCTGAGCTTCAGGATGAAAAGATAAACATTACCTAACCAAGTATCCACGCGTCTACTATGACCCCTGAAAAATATGTGCAGCGATACTTATGGTGTTTCCTCTTCTTAGCTCCTACTTTATCCTCAGCCTCAATCTGCATCATCTGTTGGGCTGTCCATTCCAACGTGGCTAAAATGGGATCCTCTTGACAGATAAAGTTCACTAGAATTTTTTTGAATAACTCCTTATAAATTGTTTTTGGCCATCGTAAGCATTCACTCCTTTCGAATTTTGATTTTTGTTCTCGAAAAGAGTTCACGATTGATGCTTCCCTAGTGTAAATTGAGAACTATAATATACACTTCCTTGACTTTCCTATTTTTATTTAATAACATTTCTTTCCTGAAAACTCAGGATTGATAAATCTCTTAAAATGTAAATAAAGGAGATTTATTCACTAAATTCAGGCTTAATCACAAGAGATATTATGTGGGAAGAAACTTTTGATGATATTGACTTAGCCTCACAACCAAAAGGAGGTATTTTTAATACTTCTCTTTTTAAAGAAAAAATAGATACTGTTCTTGTATTCCTAATTATAATCTCTAGTGCTTTCATCCTGATTATTTCTCTTAAATTCCGCATTTTTCACTTGTGGGCTGACTTCCTTCAGAGTAATACATTTCTGCGAATCTCCACAATTCCTTTATTCATCTCTGGTGGATTTATCATTGCAGGTTTGATTTTTAAAACAATTCTGTGGTTCCGCTACAAGCCGCAGTCATTAAAAGAGAATGAAAATATTGAGTGGCCTTTTGTCTCTGTAATAATGCCTGCTTTAAATGAAGAAGAATTAATAAAAAAATCAATAGATTCAATTTTTGCCTCAACCTATCCAAAAGAAAAAATTGAAGTCATCTGCATCAATGATGGTTCAAAAGATAGGACTTATCTCTACATGCTGAGAGCAAAATACAAATATAATGGCAGACTCAAAGTCATCAATTTTAAGGAAAATATGGGTAAGAGAAAGGCTCTCTATGTTGGATTAAAACAATCTAAAGGCGAGATTATTGTTACTGTTGATTCAGATAGTAAAATTGGGCGGAGCGCAATCAGAAACCTTGTAATACCTTTGCTTAAAGATGGGAAAACAGGAGCCGTTTCTGGAAGGGTTGGTGTTTTGAATGAAAAGGAAAATTTTCTTACACGAATGCTTTCTGTTCGCTATTCCCTAGCCTTCGATTTTGGTCGGGCATACCAGAGCAACTACGGTGCAGTATTTTGCTGTCCCGGAGCTCTTACTGCCTACAGAAAATCTGTTTTGCAACTATTCATCAAAGACTGGGTTAATCAAGAGTTTCTAAACACAAAATGTACTTACGGTGAAGATAGAGCACTTACAACAAACATTTTAAAAGCAGGATACATGACCAGATTCCAATCTAATGCTGTAGTTTATACTAAGGTGCCCACTTCGTTTGGTCAGATGAATAAAATGTATCTTCGTTGGACACGAAGCTACATTCGAGAGTCAATCCTTTTTGCGCAGTTCATGTTTTCTCGATACAGAACAAAACACCGTGTGTTACCAATATTTGATTTTCTGTTTATAAATATACTCCATCCTTTCCACATTTTTACTTTAGCTATTGTTACATACTCATTTCTTCTTAATCCTCTTTTCATTGTTCGTCACCTTGCTTTCCTTGTCATCTCTTCCTTTTTTTTCTCTCTTTATTATCTTCGTTCCAATAAAAGCATAGCTTTTCTCTACGGGATTCCGTATGGGATTATTACTGCTTTTTGTTTATGGTGGATTGTTCCTGTGGCAGCTTTTTCTCTTAAGAATCAATCATGGTTGACACGTTAGGAAGAGATTAATTCTTGTTTT
The DNA here is from genome assembly GCA_041862375.1 of Candidatus Aminicenantaceae bacterium. Classification (GTDB taxonomy): domain Bacteria; phylum Acidobacteriota; class Aminicenantia; order Aminicenantales; family Aminicenantaceae; genus WVZL01. The sequence continues at coordinate 1,737 of JBGVTE010000090.1, read as the reverse complement.
TGAGTCTTATTAAGACAATTATCCCACTCGCTGTGAAGAAAAGGGCAATCAGTAATACCCATTTATTTTTATTAGAAGGGAAAATGACTTCATCAGTCTTCCCGGTAACTACAAATCCAGCCCAGTAGTAAGGATGAGAAAGAGTGTCTGAAGATATAAGCTCTAACTTTGCCTTTTGCAAGGCACTTATAATAGATTCAGAAGACCGAAGACGGGTGTAGAATCTTTGCATAAGATGAGAGGTTGCCTGGTCATTAACTGCCCACAAACTCATGAGAACTGAAGTAGTCCCAGCATAGAAAAAGGCTCTATTCAAGCCTTCTATTCCTTCTCCTCTTATGAATTGGCCAAGACCTGTCTGGCAAGCAGAAAGTGTGACCAAATCTGCATTAAGCTTCAGGTTAAAAATTTCTCTCATTTGGAGAAATCCATCTTCCGTGTCGTTGTTGCCCAAAGAGAGAACAATAGAAGAACGGGCAGGCTTTTTATCATCAATGAGGCAGTGTGTTGCGAAATGAAGAATTTTATAGTCATCAAGGATGAGTTCTCTCAGTCGTTCTTCTGTTGCCTTTTTTCTCTTTGCAGCATATATTTTAGTTTTACTAAAAAGGGAGGCTATTCTATCGATCTCATCGCCGCTGTATTTTAACCTGAAGAAATTAAAAGCATTTGAAGAATAATAATCTTGAAATAAATCACCTCCATTTTGTACAGTTTCATGAACACCAAAAAAGGGATCGCCAAAGGCAACAATATCTTTTTGAGGTCTCTGTTCCCTCAATTTTTTGTGCTGGATTATTTCGCTCAGGGAAGAGATTGAAGGAGCATAAGCAATCCTATAATTCTTTATGAGCCACTCATTCTCGCTTCTTTTGCTGATAAGCGTCTCATAAGGGAGAAAATGCAGGATGTCATCTGGCGCAAAAATTATTTTCTTTATCTTCTTATTCAAGCCTGGAAGCACTAGAGTGGAGAACAACTCGTAGCCGAGCTTAAAATCTCGATTGTCTCTATCTGTGATTGCTTTTATGTAGTCTGAAACTTTTCTGCGGATTTCTCTTGCAGAAGGAAGCTTAAATATCTTAATCGTTTTTTTTGTAACAACAAAAGCATAAGAACAATCTTTTCCGATTAAGTATTCAAAAAAACCAGTTTCATTATCAATGAGCTCTTCTTGAGCCTCTTCCAAGGATATGATTTGAGGATATTTTAGACCCGCATAAACAGGGCTCGTGGTTCTGATTTCCCTTCTCAAACTCTCTAATCTATGCTCATGGCTTTTAAGCTCTTCGTTGAGGTTATCCTTCTGTTCCTGGCTAAGCTCTTGGGCAAGAAGTTTTACATAAAGATTCGAGAGCTCTTTAATCAGCTCTCTTTCCTGGTTGAGCAGTTCAGAATTAACTCCCTGGGAGACGTTTACTTCTGATACCTCTAAACTGTCAAGAAAAGCTCTGGCTTTAGCTCTTTCAAGATAATTAAATGCTTCAACGTCGTAAGCCTTTTCTGGGTTTGCTTGGTGGAGCTTGACGAGTAAATCTATTAAATTGTGGTAGGCTTCAATTCTTTTATTTGCTCCCAGGTAGCTTGCCTTAAGCTCTTCTAATTTGATTTTAGAGCGGATATCTTCAATGACTGAGATTGAATTTTTATAATTCTTTAAAGATTTCTGATAATCTTTTTGTTCTTTATAGGAGTTAGCTATTTCGAAGTAAGCTTCCCAGAGAATCTGTCCTCCCC
>JBGVTE010000089.1:0-4119 GCA_041862375.1 Candidatus Aminicenantaceae bacterium | reverse complement strand
ACCTGGCTTTTGTTCAAATTTTCTATACTTATTAATCACATATTGGTAAGCCTTATCAAAATATTCATAAGGCTCATTTTAAATCGAAGTATTTCCGGGTATCAGAAATATGGATAAAGTCTGCTTTAAAATCTCAACGTAAATGTTGTTTCAACATTGGGCTCAGAATGAACCCCGATAAATCCATTGTGCAAGCGCATAATCTGGCGGGATAAACTGAGTCCGATACCCGAACCCCCTTGCTTTGTAGAGTAGAATGGAATAAATATCTTCTCTAGATTCTCCTCCAGGATTCCAGGGCCGTTGTCTTTAACCTGGAGGACTGTCTTTCCCCTTCCGTCCAAGCGAGCATCTAGATCAATTTTTGCCTTCTTCCGTCCCTCAACAGCATGGAGAGCGTTCAAAAGGAGATTTATCAAGACCTGTTCGATGAGTTCAGGGTCAGCCGTCAGTTCTAGGCTTTGTGGTTCTATGCTCACCTTAAAATTAATTGATTTATCTTTGATATTTCTCTGCATGAGTTTTTCCACTCGGGCAAAAAGTTCTTTGATGGCGAAAATTTGAAAATTAGGTTTTTGGACCAGAGTTAAGTTTCTGTAGGCATCTACAAAATGGAGCAAACCTTGACTGCGCTTCTGAATAGTCTGGGACGCATGACGGATGTCAGTTAAAGATTCGGCATTTATATTTTCTCCTGATGAACGAATGTTGTAGCTTTCCCTTATCAATTCATTAATAGTCGAAGCAAGTGAAGCTATTGGAGTAATAGAATTCATGATCTCATGAGTGAGAACGCGGATAAGCTTTTGCCAGGCATCTATTTCTTTTTCCTCCAGTTCGCTGTGAATATTTTGTACGGAAACTAAAGAGAATTTTTGTCCTCCAAGCTTATACTCGGTAGCATAAAGAGCCAGGTGCAGAAGTTCGTTATTATCCTCGACTTTGACCAGAGCTTTTTCTTTCGACTTGAGCTTGAAAAGCGTGCTGACTAATGGCTTGCTCCAGGATTCGAGAGATTTTATGTTTTTGAGGTGAGGGACTCTTAATATGCGTTTTGCAGCTGTGTTGATGAGCTCCACTTCACCGTTTGGCTGAAAGGCAATGAGGCCGATGCCTATATGCTGGACGACTGTCTGTAAATATCGATAATGTTCTTCTTTCTCAGCCCTTGTTTTTCGAAATGCATTCATGACCTCATTAAAGGCCTTTTTCAGAGCCTCGAAAGATGAACCTAGTCCACTATCTTTGAATGTCTGGGAGAAATCACTGTACTTGATAGATTGAAGAAAACGGGTCAGGTCTCTATTTGTTTTCTCAATATATCGAATAAGCGCATAGTTTTGATAGATGATCAAGATTCCGAGAATAAAAAGAGCTGCATACAGAGTTGTTTGAAAGAGGAAGAAGAAAAAACCACAGAGTGTTGCACCCAGCAGTAATATGCGAATGATGCAGTTGACTCGAAACCGCTTATAAACCATATTTGTCCATTCTTCTGTATAAAGAAGCTCTTGATAGCCCAAGCTCTTTTGCAGCGTGAGTTATATTGCCTCCATGTTTGCTTATAGCCTTATGAATGGCTAATTTTTCAATTTCTTCTAGATTATAATCTTCAAAAGCCAGGTCTTCCCCTTTTGTTTCCCGGGTAGGGAAGAAGAAATCAGAAGGTTGTAAAACCTGGGATTCGCTCATTATTATTGCCCGCTCAATGGCATGCTGAAGCTCTCTGACATTGCCAGGCCAATGATACTTTTCCAGTCTTTTCAGGGTTGCTGAACTCAGCTTTTTTAACGGCTTATGATATTTTTTACAATAAATCTTTAAAAAGTGGTCGACAAGAGAAGGAATATCCTCAGTCCGCTCATGTAGCGGAGGTAAACGGATTTCCACGGTGTTGATACGGTAGAGAAGATCTTGGCGGAACTTGTTCTGGGCTACTACTTCGTGAACAGGCAAATTGGTTGCGCAAATAAGACGGACATCGATCTCAGCCGGCTTATTGGAGCCAAGCCGAATGACCTTTCGGCTTTCCAAAACCGTCAGGAGTTTCGCCTGAAGGGTTAAGGGAAGATTGCAGATTTCGTCGAGAAAGAGTGTTCCTCCTGAGGCGACCTCAAACCGGCCAGCCCTATCTTCCCTGGCGTCTGTGAAGGCTCCCTTAACATGCCCGAAGAGTTCGCTCTCAAAAAGAGTCTCACTCAGTGCTCCCATGTCAACACTTATGAAGACTTCATCGGCCCGGGATGACTGGCGGTGGAGCTCCCGGGCGACCAATTCCTTTCCGGTGCCGTTCTCTCCAAGGATTAAAACATTGGCATCGGTTTTGGCGACTTTTTGAATAGCAGTAAACACAGATTGCATGGCCCGGCTTCTTCCTATGAAATCATGAAAAGGCTGATCAAGGTCAGCGCTCAGTTGTTTCTGTCTGGAGCGAAGGTTCTTTGCTTCTATCCGAGATTGTCTTAAATTCATGGCAGTCGAAAGAGTTGCTATAAGTCTTTCGTTCTGCCATGGTTTGAGGACGAAATCTGTAGCGCCCTCTTTTATGGCTCGAACTGCCATTTCCACATCTCCAAAGGCTGTTATCAACACAATGACTGAAGAAGGATCAAATTCAAGAATTTTATCGAGCCAGTAGAAGCCCTCCTGGCCACTGGTGGCTCCTTTGGCAAAGTTCATATCTAAAAAGATGACATCGTAAGTTTCATTTTTAAGAAGAGAAGGAAGGACGTCGGGTTTTTTTTCTGTGTGGATTTGAGCAACATGCTGTTTGAGGAGTAAGCGCGCAGCCTGAAGGATGTCTTCATCATCATCGATGATGAGTATTTTTCCAGTCTTTTTATTCATAAGCTCATTTCTCCGTATGTCTGTTAATCAATGAGCCAGTTTCGAAATGTGAAGTCAGCATCTGGCCGATTGATAGATGAGCTAACAGATTAACCAGTATCAATTATATCAAAAAGCATTTGTTAAAATCATTTTTGCTTTCAGCATATTTTAATGATAACCACTGCAAAATACATGCCTATTGTTTAATTTCTTGCTTTCGTCTGGGTTTTTTTTATCATGAAATATAATTATACAATAACTGTTCGATATCGTACACTCTCTGTATTGAAAGCGAACACTTTTTTTTAAGCTTTTGTAACTATCCTGCTGCTTACTCCGAAAATGTCAATAGTGGCACATTTATTGCACAAATGATGGTCTGGCAGAAAAAATCCATGATGATCATCAAGATATTTTAAAGCCGTTAGAAAGATAGAACCATGAACAAATTGCCAAACAAGGAGCCCACAATGGGAATGGACCGAAAAATTAAAAAAAAGAAATGGCCTCCCAAAAGGATAGCAGGGCTTGCAGCAATTGGGCTATTTGTCATTCTTGTGCTTTATATTTTCCTTTTCAGGATGAGTAAATCCACTCTAAATGTAAAAACGGAGAGGCTAACTATATCGACTGTTGCTAGAGGCCCTTTTCAAGAATTTATTCCTATCCTGGGAAACGTTCTTCCTATAAATACATTTTATTTAAACGCGGTGGAAGGAGGAAGAGTCGAGGAGATCTATTTAGAGGCAGGAACTTTTGTCAAGGAGGGAGATAGAATCTTGAGATTAGCCAACACAAACCTCCTTCTCGACATCATGTGGAGAGAGGCTGAGTTATTCCAGCAGAGCAACAACCTGCGCAACACCCGCCTTTCCATGGAACAGTATCGACTAGCACTGAACCAGGACCTTGCTGAGATCGAAAATCAGATCCAACAGCAAAAACGAACTTATGAGCGGTATAAAGAGTTGGTAAAAGATAATTTGATCTCCAAACATGAGTATGAGCTGGCCAAGGATCAGTACGAATATTTGCTCAGGAGAAAAGAATTAACGATAGAAAGCCAGAAGAATGATTTAGAGTTCAGGCAGGCCCAGATTGATGCCCTGGAAGCCTCGCTGAAACGGATGCAAGATAATCTCGAAATAGTCAAGCAGAAACAGGAAAACTTGACTATAAGGGCTCCTGTTTCCGGTCATCTGACCGCACTGGATGCAGAAATCGGTCAATCGAAATCGCCAGGTCAGCCCTTGGGTCAGATTGATGTTTTAGAGGGATTTAGAGTGAGAG
>JBGVTE010000088.1:0-3783 GCA_041862375.1 Candidatus Aminicenantaceae bacterium | reverse complement strand
GGAATCTTTTTTATCAATTACAATATATCGATTTTTCATTTCATTTCTAATTTGTTTGCATAGTAAACTCGGTCCCCACGTTCCTTTTTTAATACCTTTTTTGCTACAGTTTTTCAAAGGATGATTAGAATCATGAAAAATGATAATTCCACCTTTAACTAAGAATCTTTCCCATTCAATGAAATCTCGTAATACCTCAAAATATTCATGATTTCCATCGAGAAAAAGAAAATCGATTTTATTCTTCCATTTCCTAGCAACATTATATGAATAATCTTTAATAATTTTAATTTTGTTAATATCTCCAAATGTACGTACCATGAATTTTGCGAGCTCCGGAACTCCTTCACAATCTGGCAGCGAAGTATCATGGATAGAAAAATCAGCCGTAACATTAAAGAGGACAGCAATAAGTGAAACCACGGAATAAATGGTATAGATAAAAGGGTCAATCGTGACTAACTTGACCTTACCTCTTAATACCGAGGATATATATGCAGCGCTACCTCCATATAAAGTTCCTATCTCTACTGCCATAATCCTTGTCTGACTTGCATATTTTTTTAGAATTTTAATCTCCGCATCAGTCATAATACAAATAGGTTCTTTAGTCTGTAAAACTCTTTTTTTAATTTCTTGTCGAGTAGACATTGCTGTCCTTACAATTTCTGCAATGGGCTTTTTTCTCTGCTGAAATAATTTCACTAATTCTTGTGGACTGCAATTTAAAATCTTTGAACATTCTCTTTTAATTTTTTTCTTCAAATTATCCATAACTATACCAACTTAGCTCGCTATCGCTGTAATTTCCCGTATGGGCTCTTGAAGTGCTTCCCTAAGCATACACATCTCATTGCATGCCCTAAACCACAAGCTGCAGGCGTCATCAGGACTGATTTCTTCTCCTTTACCATTATTATAATTTTCTTATCTTTTAAATTTTAAATCTCATCAGTGATCTGAAAAATGAAGAGCGAAGCATATCGCTCATGAGAGCTTTTTTTACTGGTGGAAGTCTAAGAAATCCTCCAACCAGAGCTCTCATAGCCTTTTGGGTTATGCTTTCAGGGTTGTCAAATAATTGATATTGCAAAGTTCCCCTTTCAAGACATTGTAACATCAATCTCTCATAGATTGTCGCAGGATGAATGACTCGCTGTTTCCGTTTTACCATCTTAATTGCTCCTGCCGGGCATTTCACTGCACATATGCCGCACCCAATGCATCGAGATTCATCAATTTTAGGCTTTGTTTCTTTCTTTGATGTTGGATTTTCAACAGGAACTCTCTCTATGCAATCAATCGGACAAACTTCGTAACATCGGTCGTAACTTTTACACTTGCTTTCGTCAACCTCAGCAATATAGGTTGAACTAACTATTGTATTAGGATAACCATGCTTGGTTATCCCAAGAAGCATGTTGCAGCAACATTTACAGCAGTGACACATAAAACTGATGTTTCTCTGCGCGTTGTCAACATTGATAACAAGCCCAAGTTCTTTGGATCTGGCAATGTTTTCCAACATCTTGGATTTGGAAACTTCCTTTGCAAAGCCGTATCTAATACTATAATCGGCTCCACCCCTAAAGCTGGAACAGGTCTCCAGAGGAACATTGCATTTTTTCTCTCCAATATGTAGTTTTTCATGACGACAGGAACAAAGACCAATGGCAAACTTATTAGATTCTTTCACACCGGACGTGGCTTTTTCATAATCTAAGATTTCCACATACTCTTTATTGTTAACTGTTTCCTCGTAGGGTAGAGTCCTAAAAAAAGAAACTTTTTGACCATCACTAAAATTAGCTGCATAGAAAGATTCGTCATCAAAGAGATATTTCTGAATAAGAGTTGCCAATTTTCTAATATTCAGCTCCTCTCTTGTCCTCATCATCATAAAGTCTTGTATTCCAAAAGACATTGGGCAGAGACTATAATAATAATCACTATGTGTGTAAATATCTATGACAACTCCTTTGAACATAAACTGTCAAGAATTTTAAGTAATTTTGTCTTTTCACATTTTGTAATTCTTGCCACTCTATCCAATTTGGATAATCTGTAAGGCATTTTAATTAAAATATCCGCTTCCTCTATGGAACAAAGTTCCTTCAAGATTCGGTAAAATGTATCGTTATATGGAGCCCTCATTGACAAATTATCGATCTTTTTGCCAAGCTTTTTATAAATATCTTTTGTAACTACATGCCCCACGGTATCTCCTCACATCTCCTAACGTCTTTTAATATGAACAGCTACCACATAGAACTATTATCATAATCCCTTAATATCCTTTATTGATATGCCGATTCTTTTAAGAAGCCTACTGGCGCAACTGTAAATCAATCCGTAATCTTTTTGATTATATATCTTAATTGTCCCAATCCTATTTCTTGGGCATATTCTAATTGCCTCTTCCAATCGCATTGTGGATGGAGTTCCTTCCAGATATCTTTCCCTACCCGCTCAAGAACTAAATCGTTAGTAGCCTTGTCTAAAGCAACAGGGTCTATCGAAGCCAAAATCCCTATGTCGGGAACGATAGTGGGATTTTCGCATTGCATACAATCACAGAATTTTGTTATCGTATAGACACAATTAATAAAATAAGTTTTGTTTAGATGTTTCAGTATCCCAAAAGCATATTCCATCATTTTTTCTTCAAAAACTACAACACCCTCCTCCCATTTAAAGATGACTGCCAAATTCGGGCACGCCGCAACGCACTCTCCACACCCAATACAAGCAGTTTGTTCAATAAAAGCTTTCTTGTTATGCTCTTTAATGGCATTGACCGGACATTTCTGCATACATTTCTGGCAAAAACGACATCTTTCTTCCACAACATAAGGTCTTACATTCATATGCTGTTGGACTTTTCCCACACGATTTGCCAGTCCCATTGCAATATTTTTTAAACTGCCACCGAAACCAACAAGATCGTGACCTTTGAAATGAGCAAGACTTACAAGTCCCTGAACCTGCAAAATCCCTGCAGCAATCTGTACTTCTTTAAAATGTTTTTTATTCACTTGTACCGATGCTGAGTTCTCACCATAAACTCCATCGACAATGATTACAGGTACTCCAACTTGAGAACAGTCAAATCCATGCCGCGAGGCGAGCTCAAGATGATCCACAGCATCTCTCCTAGTTCCTATATAAACTGCACTGGTTTCCGCCAGGAAAGGGCGTGCTTTTTTTGCTTTAATCTTATCGACAAGTATCTTTACGATAGGAGGCTTAATATATCCATAAGTATTTCCCTCTCCAAAGTGCATCTTGATTGCTATAATTTCTTTTTCTTTCAAACACATCCTTTGCTGAAAGTCACTTTCCTGAAGTAAAATACTAAATTTACTTTTTACTTCTTCAATATTCTGCCCGTTTTCTATCGGAACCATCCATACAACACTTTTTGCCCTCATACAGCTACCTTTTGTCTGGTCTTAAATATTTACTTTTGTAATTTCTCTGTCTCTAATTTATCTTTAGATTTAGCATTAAAGAATCTTCTATCAATAATTTTAGAATAAAATTTAATACTTAAGTATGTCAAATTAAACTCGTTGTATAATTGTTTCAAAAACTCCAATGTCTCTTCTTGGGATAATCCTTCAGCGACTTTGTAGTTAAAATCTACTTTAAGGTCTTCTCCTCGATCTATAGGCACTATTTTATATTTTGCTGGATCCTTCATGATCGGAGTATTCAACTGTAAATAAAAAGGGTCCAAGGAAATTTCCCCTGTTAAATATTCCCAATTCTCTATAATAAATT
>JBGVTE010000087.1:0-19120 GCA_041862375.1 Candidatus Aminicenantaceae bacterium | reverse complement strand
GTAAATATCTACAAAATGCTTAACTAAAAGTGGTATATCCTCTTTTCTTTCTCTAAGGGGAGGCAGCTCAATTTTAATAACATTCAATCTATAAAAAAGGTCTTCCCTGAACTTTTTCTGGTTAATAAGCTCTTCCAAATCGCTGTTAGTAGCCGCGATAATCCTGACATCAACTTTTAGTGTTTTTGTTCCTCCAAGCCTCATGAATTCTCTATCTTGCATAACCCTTAGTAATTTGGCTTGAGTTTCTAGGTTGATGGTGGAGATTTCATCAAAAAATATAGTACCTCTATCTGCGACTTCAAACAACCCTTTTTTGTGGCTGGTTGCTCCAGTAAATGCTCCCTTGACGTGGCCAAAAAGGTGGCTCTCTAGAAGGTCAGGTGGTAGAGAACCGCTATTGACGACGATAAAGGAAAAAGTGGCTCGATCGCTATTTTGATGTATTGCTTGTGCGACCAATTCTTTGCCTGTTCCACTTTCACCTTGAATGAGAATTGTACTGCGAGTAGGAGCTGATGCTTTTATGAGATCGAAGACATTGTTCATAACTTTACTCTTTCCGATGATATTTTCAAAACTGAATTTCTTTTTAATTTCGTCTTTTAATCGAAGGTTTTCCTCCTGAAGTTTTTTATGTTCTATTGCTCTCTTTATGGTCAAGAGTAGTTCATCATGTTTGAAAGGCTTCTGGATGTAGTCATAAGCTCCTATCTTCATGGCAGCTATAGCTGACTCCACTGAAGCATACGCTGTGATAATAATAACGAATGCAAAGGGATCGATTTTTTTTAGTTTTTTTAAGACTTCTATCCCATCCATTTCAGGCATGAGTAAGTCTAATAAGATTAAATCAAAAGCATCAGGAGAATGCTTTTCGAGAGCCTCTTCTCCTCTGGAAGATAATTCTACTTCGTATCCTTCTGAGGTTAATAATTGACCTAGGATATCATGGATGATGGATTCGTCATCAATGATATGTATGATTCCTTTAGATGCCATTTTTCTCAGGATACTTGAGAAGAGGACTTCGCAATTTTTCTTCTGTCTAAGTCAACAGGAATAGAGATCGTAAAACACGTGCCTTTTCCACTCTCACTCTCTACAGTCATATTTCCCTCATGTTCTCTTATGATAGCATAGCTTATTGAGAGGCCCAGACCTGTTCCTTTTCCTAATCCTTTAGTAGTGAAAAAGGGATCAAAAATATGGGGTAAGTGTTGTTTCTTTATTCCTCTTCCTGTGTCCTTTATAGTAATAATTGCTTCTTTGTTATTTTGTGAAAGGTCTATACTCAGTGTCCCCCCATCGGGCATTGCGTCTATAGCATTGATGATTATGTTGATAAAAACTTGCTGGAGCATTTCTCCTTGTGCCCATATTGGCTTGAGTGAGGAAAGGTTCAGATCCAGTTTTATATTCATTGTTTTTAGTTTGTAATCAATGAGAGAAATAATACCTTGGAGAGATTCTCCTAAGTTTACTCGATGGAAGGAGAAGTCAGAAGGGTTTCGAGCGAAGTTGAGTAGATTTTTGATAATTCTTGCCACCCGCTCAGTTTGATTTTCTATCTTTGCCAAAATCGGGGAATGAGGAGAATCAGAAAGCTTTTTCTGTAACATCTGCACATAACTCGAAATTCCGGTCAAGGGAGTATTTATTTCATGAGCAACACCTGCTGAGAGAAGCCCGATCGAAGCCAATTTTTCTGAAGTAACCAACTGTTGCTGAAGGGTAATTTTTTCAGAAATGTCTTCAAAGACGACGATGGTGCCGTAGGGATTCATCCTATTATCAAGAAGAGGAGTTTTAGTAATATCAAAAATTCTTTTTTTATTAAAAGGCAGTTCCATTGTGATTTCACTCAATAAGCGGAAATCCTTCTGAGTATCTGAAGGGAAAATAGCTGAGAAGTTTTTTCTTCCCAGTACATCTAACATATTTTTGTTCATTACTTCTTCTTTTTTCTTTGAAAACATTCCTTCCATTACCCGATTCCATCCAATAATTTTTCCTCTTTGATCGAGAACAACCACTCCCACTGTTAAACTTTCTATAATGTTTTCGCTGTAGTCTTTAAGTCTCTCGAGCTCCAATGCCCTTATGCTGGCTTGGTTGTAGAGGTAGGCGTTTTCTAGAGCTAAGGCTACTGGAGAAGAAATAGTTGTCAGCAGATCCCAGTCTTCAATGTTGAGGAATGTTTTATCCACTTTTTTCCCCATTCCCAGACATCCAACAAGTTTTTCTTCAACCTTCAGTGGTAAGAAATGAAAAAAGCCTAAAGCAGAAAGTTCCTTAAGCTTGCCCTGGAGTTCTTTTCTGTTGTCAAACGAATAAATTGAGATGTAGTCTTTTTCCTTGAGTACTTGATAAAGTTGAGGATCAAGGATGATTTTGTTCTTTGTAAAAGGGAACAGTCCCCTGGAGCGAAAAATAAATAATGTATTCTCTTCATCTTCCTGGGGAATGAGAAGAGCGATGCTTTTAAGTGATAAGGCATTGGATATTAATTCCAGAAGGGAATGAGATAATTTATGAAGGCTTCTTTCCCGACTTAATTCTCTGCTTATGATTAAAAGAGTTCTCCGGTATTTATAGCTCCGCTTGTAAAAGGCCCTATCAAATAGATTTTGGAATAGTTTTTTTAAGGGAGAGAAAAGAGTTGCGCCAAGAACTATAGCTAGGATTCCTAAAATTATGGCATTGAGCCTGTTTTCAGAAAATACTTTAGTCTGAGAACTGACGATAAAATAGACTGATCCTATTACCACATAAGAAAAAATTAGGGTAATGGCCTTTTTGAGAAGCACTTCGAAGTTCATAAGCTTGTACCGTGATATAGCGTAAGCAAAAGTTAGGGGGATCAGGGCTTGGAGAAGAATTGTCAGTTCCGATGCTTTGGAAGGAATCTGGCCTATTATGAAGGGAAAAATATAGAAAAGGGCGAAGGGAATAATACCAAAAGCAAGGCCGTAAATAATCCATTTCAGTTGATTTTTGACAAATAGATTTGCAGGTTTAAGGGCGCTCTGGATGAGAGAAATTAAGGTTACCAAGAAGAAAAGAGCAAAATGTATAAGAGCCAATTTCTCTGTTATTGTGTGGAACCTGAAGATTAATCTTTCGTTTAAATTACTCAAGTAAGGCAGGTGGAAAAGTATTTTTGACAGGAGAAGGAAAATACAAGGTAAATATAAGTAATAAATGAGTGAGGGCTTTCTTTTAAGTAATTTTTTCCGCTGAGGAAATATTGTAAAGAAATGGAGTAAAAGAGGAGGGAAGACAAGAAAAGCTATTTTGTCAAGCCAATAAAACACACTGTCAAGAAGATTCAGCTCACCTGCAGGAGAAAAAATATAAAAAGAATAGAAGACTAAGGAAAGAAAGTAGAAATAGACATAAGGCATTGTGAAAGGTTTTTTTGAATTAAGAAAAACAATGAGACCAATAGCTAATGTTGTCAAGCCGATCAAAGCAAGGAAAAAATATATGATATTGACCCTTTTATGAATTAGGTAGAAAGAGGGATAGATTAGCTCTCCTTGACGGTTTATTTGGTAAATTACTTTTTGCTTAGTTCCTGCTAACCAGAGATTCTTGGTGAGATCTATCTTGCCGCGGATAGGCTCGCTGTTTATGGAATAGAGAATATCACCTTTTTTGAGACCAGCAAGAAAGCCTGGACCGTCGGTTTCTACTTTCACAGCTACGAGACCAACATCCTTCTTTTTCCAGTACACTCCATCTGTGGATTCTTTCCAGACAATCTTTCTATGAATGTTCAGTCCCCCTAGTACAAGAAGAGCTAAGATGGGTAAAATTGCCAGATAAATCTTCTTTTTCATGGCATTTGTTTTTAATTTAGCTTCTGATTAAATCCAAAAAATTGAATCATTTAGCTAAAAAATATATAGACTAAGAGCTCAATCCAGGATATGTCTTTCTGCAGCTCTGATAGCCCATTTAATATTGGATTGGCTCAATAATTTTTTTGAGGCTAGATCCTCCTTTAATCCCAGAGGTTTTGTGTTTCTGGATAAAAATGTGCTCATGTAATCATACCTCGGTTTTTTAATGGGGTAGTTTTGAGGGCTTGTAGTAGAGTTTTTAGCAAGAATCAAATTTTTCAGAGAATGCGCCTTCGGAAAAGATAAAACAATGCAGAGTAGCAGAAAAAAAAGTACTCTGAGGGGAATTTTGTATTTCACTTTCTTTAAAATAAATCTTTCTGGGTAATTTGTCAACATTTTAAAGGGGACAGGCTGCTTTTTTTATAAATAACAATTTTTGTCATACATGGCTGCTTATGGCTGTGTCCCTTTTCTAAAAAAGTAGCCTGTTCCCTCTTTCTTTTCCCTTTTTATATTAGAAAGCAACATCACCCGCCATTTCATCCTTTGAGGGTATTGACTCAAGACTCCTACTCTGGGAGAATTATAGACAGCAATATGAAGACAATTGGCAGTTTGACAAAAGAAAGAGGATTGCCTAATATTAATATAAATAAGAATACAAACATCATACTTTCAACTTGAAGCAATGCCTTATTTCCAGTGTCGATTAGCAACTGAAGATGGTCGCACCTTTTCTCAATCTTACCTTGCGCCTTCTCATGAAGAAGCGAAGAAGCATTTCGAATCAGAAGGGCTATGTGTATTATCTGTGAAGAGAGACTGGAAAAAAATCCAAGTTAATGCTCCTTTGCAGAAGAGAATCAGCGAAAATGAATTTATCATGGTCAATCAAGAGTTAGTGGCTCTGATTAAAGCTGGTTATCCTATCCTTAAAAGTATTGAAATCATAGCAAGTCGCGTCAAGGGTATTCATTTAAAAGAAATATTGATGAAGGTTGAGAGCGAAATTAGGGGAGGTAAGTCTCTATCAGAAGCATTTATTCCTTATGAAAAATACTTCTCAAGAATATACACAGCTTCTCTAATGGCAGGTGAACGGAGCGGAAATTTAGCGGGAATTCTTGGTCGTTTCATCGATTATGGTAAGGTTATTGTTCAGACTAAGAGGAGAATTAAAAATGCTCTTACCTATCCGTCTCTAATTCTTATTTTCTCTTTTATTCTTCTTGGCATTTTAATAAATTTTATTCTCCCCCGCTTCTCTAGTTTTTACCGAGATTTTGAAGCTGAACTTCCAGCTATTACTCGAGGACTGATGGCTTTCGCAACTTCGTTCAGAAATCACTTGCTATATACAATAATTCTTATCTTTGTACTCATCTTTGCTTATTTTCAGCTGAGAAAAAGAGAGAAGACAAATATTTTCTTGGATAGAATCAAGCTCAAAATTCCCTATGCCCGTAATGTCTGGATTGAGTCAGGAATTTCTCTTTTCTGTCGTACCCTTAACCTTCTTCTTGAAGCAGGGATTTCTCTCCTTACTGCTATTGGTATCTCTATTCAAGCTGTTCCCAACAAATTTCTTGTAAAAAAGATGAAAGATTTACCCGAATACATCAAGAATGGAGAAAGCTTATCAGACTCATTAGCTAAGACAGATTTTTTCGTTCCCCTTGCCCTGGATATGATTCGTATAGGGGAAACATCAGCTAATCTTGAAGGAATGCTCAGGGATGTAGCTGATGTCTATGATGAAAGAATTAGGGCAAGAATTGAGACATTTGTATCACTTATTGAACCGGTGATTATAATTTTCATAGGATTACTAGTGGCAGCAATGCTGCTTTCTGTATATTTACCCATTTTTAATATAATTAGAGTAGCTAGATAATGGACAAAGAGGAATCCAAGAAAATCCTTTCTTCTGAAGAGGACACTAAGAAATTAGCAGAAAAATACCATATTCCTTACATTGATCTTTCCACCCATTCCCTTAACCGCGATTTGATTCAGTCTATTCCCGTTGATTTTTTATACAGATTTAATTTTGTTCCCTTAGAAGAGAAAGATGATGTGGTAGAGATAGCAATTGCTGATCCTTCTGATATAGCAACAATAGATTCCATTGAATCTTTCCTTGGAAAGAAAGTTCACGTTTTTGCTGCCTCTAAGAGGGCCATTCATGAGGCTTTACGAAAAAGTGAAACAGCTCTCCAGGTCCTCAGGGATGCTACAGAAGGATTTATTACTCAAGTTGTTGAGAAAGAAAGTGGTGAGGAAGAGGAAGTGATTTCTGTAGAGAAACTCGCTGATCAGGATGGCTCAATTATCAAGTTAGTAAATTCCATCATTTTTACAGCTGTGCAGAAGAGAGCGAGTGATGTTCATGTTGAATCAAGAGAAGAGGGAGTTACAATTAAATACCGCATTGACGGTGTCTTGAGTGAGGCTATGAAGCCCATTGATAAAAAATTCCAATCTCCGATTATTTCAAGAGTAAAAGTCATGTCTGATCTGGACATTGCAGAACGGAGAGTACCTCAAGATGGGAGATTTCGTCTAAAAATCAAGGATAAAACAATAGATTTTCGGGTCTCCATCATGCCCAGTATTTATGGCGAGGACGCTGTAATTAGAATACTCGACAAAGAGATGATTACTGAGGCTATTTCAGAGTTGCGGTTAGATCTCCTTGGGTTTTCAGATGAGGTCCTAATGAAATTCCGTAAATACATAACTCAGCCCTATGGTATGGACCTGGTCACGGGACCTACCGGGAGCGGAAAAACAACCACATTGTATGCAGCGCTTACAGAGATAAAGGCTCCAGAAGATAAAATTATCACTATCGAAGATCCTGTAGAGTACCAGATCGAGGGGATCACTCAAATACCGGTGAATGAGAAAAAGGGACTTACCTTTGCTAGAGGATTGAGGTCTATTCTGAGACATGATCCGGATAAAATTATGGTTGGAGAAATAAGAGACCCTGAAACAGCTCAAATTGCTATTCAATCGGCCTTAACTGGTCATTTAGTTTTCACAACTGTTCATGCAAATAATGTATTTGATGTCATAGGTCGTTTTCTTCATATGCAGGTAGATCCCTATAGTTTCATCTCAGCTCTGAATTGTATCTTAGCTCAAAGACTAGTGAGAGTACTCTGCCCTAATTGTAAATCTCCAGAAAAGTACAGAAATGGACAATTGCTCGAATTCGGACTTGATCCTAAGGTGTATAAGGATCAGGTCTTATACGAGGCAAGAGGATGTTCTGAATGCAGCTACACTGGCTATCAAGGGAGAACAGCCATAGCTGAGTTTCTCGAGCTATCAGATGAAATCCGGGAAATGATTCTTGATAAAAAGCCACTTTCTGAAGTAAAGAAGAGAGCTAAACAAGAGGGAATGGTATTTTTGAGGGAAGTGGGATTGAAGAAAGTAGAGAGAGGAATAACGAGCATTAAAGAATTAAACAAAGTGACTTTTATAGAATGAGAGAATGGCCAGATTTGTAGAGAGATTGAAGTATTATTTTAACAATCCCCCGCTTCCGCAAGCATCTTTTCAATTGTCTCCTCACTATCTTAGCGGGATCAATGTTTCCTTTAAAAATAAGAAAATTAAACATCATTTTATTTCTCCTCTTGGAAAACCAGTAGTCCAGCCTTCATTCAACAAAAAAAATGTGATAAACGAGTCTTATTTAGAAGAAAGGATAAAAGAGGGTAAAGAAAAACTTCACCTTACAGAAAAAAGAATAGCCTGTCTTATTCCTGAGGCATGTATAAAAGTATATGCGTTTTCCTTTGCATCCCTTCCTGCTGCACGGGAGGAGATGGAGCAGATTATAAAATGGCAGGTAAAGAAGCAGATGCCTCATTTGCCTGATGATATTCGACTTTCTTATGATGTTATCAGATCGAATAAAGAACAGAAAATTCTGGTATCCCTCGCCAAGGCTTCTGTCGTTCAAGAGTATGAAGCTCTCTTTTCACGGATTGGATTGAAGGTAAGAACGATAGGAGTAGCTACCCTCTGCTTGTTTAACCTGTTAGAAAGGAAAGAGGAAGACAATGTAATGCTTGTCAATATTGAGGAAGATTATATCAGTCTGGTTGCTATCCTTAACTCAGAAATTTCTTTGTATCGCTTCAAGCCTTTTGTAATCGAAAGTGAAACTCGGCTTTCCTTCTCTCAGAAAATAAACAGTATTGTCCAGGAGGTTGAAAACACTGTTAATTTTGTCAAAGACAGAGAAAATAAAGGGATTAATTCTTTCTGGTTTAGACTGGGGATGGTAAACCAAGAAAAAGGAGTGCTTTCAATTTTGAGAGAAAAATTGCCTTATCCTGTTAAAGATGTAGAAACTTCAATTAAATTAGAACTTACTTCTAAAGAAAAAGGGATATTATCACCTTTGATAGGACAAATTTTATGAATAGTAATAGAAAATTAAGTGTGAATTTAGCCAGCAATCCCTTGCAGAACAGAAGATTTTATTATTTATTGACCGGATTTACGGGAATAATTCTTATTTTAGTTGTTATTGTAGCTATAAACATTTTTATTAACTACAGATTGAAGAATAGAGATGTTAAGGAGTCTATTGCCAACACAGAGCAGAAGATAAGAATCGCCCAAAGAAAAGAAAGGGAATTTACCGACAGCATAACAGAGGCAGCGAAGAGATATAAAGGGCAGGTTGATCTGATTAATGGTATTATTCTGAGGAAAAGCTTTTCCTGGGTAAAGGTTTTTACTAATCTGGAAAAATCCCTTCCTGATTCAAGCTATATCGTCTCATTGTCACCGAATCTCATTAGTGATTCAATAATGGAGATGAGATTTAAAGTTGTTTCTCAGAATCTGAATGATCTTTTAAGATTCATTAATAATCTGAAGGCCCTTAAATTTAATAAAATAAGAGTTGAGAGTGAAAACAGGGATGAGAGAGGCTTATTGCTGTCAGAGATTTCTTTAAGCTATGAGAGAAATGTTTAGTCTTTTAAGCCAAAAAGAGAAGAGATTACTTGAGGTGTTTTTTTTATTGCTTGTTTTATCCCTTTTCTGCCTTTTTTTTATTTCTATGGGAGAGAAAAATACATATTTCCGTTCTTTCTCTGTCCTTTCTTCGAGAGAGAACCATTATCGGGATTTAAACATGAGTAACATAGAGAAAGAAAGAGAATGGTTAAGGTGGAAAAAAGCTCCTCTTGATATTGAAGAATTGAGAACTAATTATTTTTATATGGAGGAGGAGGGCATTAATCAATTGAGACTCGATCTTCAAAAAATTTTTAATGAATCGAGAATTAATATCTCCCAAATTAAATATGGTTACAATATGTTTGAGGATGAGAGAATTAAGAAAGTAATTGCCACTTTTGATTTTTCAGGGTCTTATTTTTCCCTAAAAAAATTTATACATACCGTTGAGGAATTTCCAAAGTTTTTAATAGTAGAAAAAATAGACTTTTTAGATACCTCAACAGAAAGAGACTCTCTTATCCTGAGAATTACTATGGCGGGTTATTATGTCTTTTAGGATTGTAACAAGGCTTTTCCTTATTTTCCAGTTGGTTACTGTTTTATCCACTGCAAGGGGAGTATACATGTCTGATGTCAGTAAGTTTCTCAAGAATATCCCTGTGGAAGTAGTAAAAGAAAACCTTATAAGGAAAAACCTCCTTTTTGAAAAAAGTGAAAAGCTTAATCCCCCTGTAAGAAATATTTTTTCGCCTCATAATAAAAGCATCTCGGGAGTTCCATTTATTTCTGAGGAAATTCGAGTGAAGCCCAATGTGATTTCTTCTGAATCTATGGAAGAAACATCTGAGGGTATACCTGAAATAAGATACATAGGATACATAGATTCTGGCCAAAAGATAATAGGCTTGATCATTTTTAAAGATGAAACTTTGGCTGTAGAGGAAGGAGAGATAGTAACCGGGGAGATGAAGGTAGGAAGAATATCTCCTAAAGAGATTGAGATATTGGGCCCTAACTCCAAAATATGGAAGTTTTCCTTGGAAGGAGGGGAAGGATGAAAAAAGCAATACCTTTAATAGTTATAGTCATAACATTGTGGGGATGCACCGCATTAAATCAGAATTATAGACTAGGGACAGAGGCAGCTATCAATAAAGATTGGGACGAAGCGGTCAAATACTACGAGAAGGCTATATGGGAAAATCCAAAAAATTCTGTATACCGTCTTGCTCTACTTAGATCTAAGATTTTCGCCAGCTACTATCATCTTCTGGAAGCGAGAAAGTTTGTGGCTCAGGGCATGAAAGAGGAAGCACTTGTTGAGTATGAAAAAGCTCTTGTTTATGATCCTCTCAATCGCGTTATTTCTGAAGAAGCTCGGCTTCTCAGGAGCGGAGAGGTAAGAGAAGAACGGATAGAAATGAAGGAAATGGTGCCGCCAATTAGATTAAAAGCTCCCAGAGAGAAAGTTGATTTGAAGTTTAATGTTGATACTAGTCTAAGTTCGATTTTTAAAGCTTTAGGGAAGTTTGCCCATGTTAATATCCTATTTGATGAACAGTTCAAAGACATATCTTTTACCATCGATCTTATGGATATGACTTTTGAAGAGGCGCTGAACGCGCTTTGCCTTGCCAGCAAGAATTTTTACAGAGTCATAGATGAGAAAACACTGATAATCGCTCCTGATCAACCTTTAAAGAGAGCCCAGTATGAATTGAATGCTATCCGAACCTTTTATGTTTCCAATATAAATGCCCAGGAGATTCAAGGTCCCCTCGCTCAGATGCTGCGCAGTCAATTCAGGGCTCCTTCAATAATTGTCGATAAAAACCTCAATTCTATAACTGTTCGAGACACTCCTTCAAACATCGAATTGGCTGAAAAGATCCTTCGAGTTTGGGATAAATCGAAGGGAGAGGTTGTTGTTGATTTAGAAATCATGGAGGTATCTCGTATCAAACTAAGGCAATTAGGCTTAGATTTCGACAAAAGCCTTATCATGTTCAAGCACAGAGAGGCAGAAGCTAACGAAGCTTCAGGCTGGATTAATTTAAAAGATATAGATTTTTCAAAATCAGAAAATTTTGAAGTCAGCCTTCCTATTTCTTTTGTGCGGTTCTTGGAATCAGATGCTGATACCAGAATCATAGCACAGCCCAGGCTTCGAGGCTTGGAGGGTGAGGAACTCAAATACTTAGTCGGAGATAAAATACCGATACCCCAAACCACATTTACTCCTATTGCTGCCGGAGGCGTGAGTCAACAGCCTATTGTCTCGTACATGTATCAAGATGTAGGGATTGATATAAAAATCACACCTAATATTCATTTTGAAAAGGAAGTTACATTGGAATTAGAGATGAAAATAACTTCTCTGGGCGGGAAGGGGTATGCAGATATTCCCATTATTTCCACGAGAGAAGTGAAGAATGTTATTCGGTTAAAAGATGGGGAGACGAACCTGCTTGCTGGCCTGCTCAAGGATGAAGAAAGGAAAACTTTGAAGGGAATAGCAGGACTTAAGAATATTCCTGTCTTGGGAGGTCTTTTTTCTAATACCGACGAAACTATATCACAAACAGATGTAGTTCTCACTATCACTCCTTACATCATCCGTACTATTTCTCTCGATGAGAAAGATCTTGAGCCTCTCTGGATAGGCATTGAGGGAGTGGCTCCCGCGAGCAGATTGCCGGGACTTTTACCTGAAGTAGAACGCCTTCCACGCCAGGTAAGACGGGAAAGAGACCTGGATGTGACGAGGCAAAACCAGATTTTTCTTAATCCTTCTAATATTCAGATCCCCCAAGATAGAGAATTCAGGATAAATGTGAATGTGAGAAGTCAGCAGGAGATAGGAAACTTATCTTTGGGTGTGAGCTTCAATGTGCAGGTAGTGAAGCTGAAGGAAATTATTGAGGGAAGTCTCTTGAGGCAACTGGGAGGAAAGGTTCCTTTTTTGAAAAACATTGATAATTCTTCTGGTCTTGCCACTATAGGAATATCCAGTCCTTATATTGCGAGAGGGATTAAAGGAGAAGGCAGTATTGCTACTTTAGTCTTTCAAGCTGTGGGAAAAGGGGAGGGTGCAATCTCAATCTCCAGCGTCACGGCCTACAGCTCTGCCGGGGGCGCAGTTGCATTCACAACCAAAGATTGTCGTATTCTGGTCCGTTAAATCGCTTGTCTAGCTTTTCCAGTTTATTTATTACATGATATTGCCTTATCCTATGGGCCATCCCGGGAAAGGGAAAGACAGAGCGGTAAACGTGATGGGTCCTTGTTTGGAAGATTTGGAAAAACCTTACTCTGCCTCTCCCATTTTATCAAAAAGAAAGATAAAAATAACATACGCGGATTTGGAAATGCTTACTTATGTGTTCAGCAAATTGACTTCCAAGGGGTAATCAGCTAAAATCTTAGCCCACGGCGGTGTAGCTCAGGAGGTTAGAGCATGCGGCTCATATCCGCAGTGTCGGGGGTTCGAATCCCTCCACCGCCACATCCACTTATTTTCAGGGATTAGGTAATAGAGTTTAAGAATCCTCTTTGAAAAACTGGATACAGGGTAAATAGGAAAAAAGAAGTAAGCTGACCACAATGATTAAAGAAAAAGTCAATAAGACTATAAAAAAATACAATCTTCTCGATAAAGGGGACAGGGTACTCATTGCCTATTCAGGTGGAGTTGACTCTTCTGGCATGCTTGCTGTGCTTCTAGAACTAAGAGAGCAGTGGGAGATTGAGCTTTTCCTGGCTCACTTCAATCATGAGCTCCGTAAGAGAGCTGCTGAAGATGAACAGTTTGTTAGATGTGTTGCTAAAAAGCATTCGCTTCCTCTTTTTGTTGGCAGGGAAAATGTCCGTTCTTATGCCAGGAGAGAATCATTGAACTTGGAGGAAGCAGGAAGAAGATTGAGGTATGAATTTTTATTTAAGACCGCTACAGATTGCAGTGCTTCAAAGATTGCAACAGGGCATACTATGACTGACCAGGCTGAAACCTTTTTAATGCGGCTCTTGAGAGGAAGCGGAGCTCGGGGATTAGGAGGAATTTATCCTGCGGTAGAGGGAATTATAATCAGACCGCTCCTCCAAATAGAAAGAGAAGAAATTGAAGCCTATCTTTCAGAGCAAAACCTTTCATACAGGATTGACGAGAGCAATTTTGACCGTCGCTTTTTAAGGAACAGAATAAGACTGGAGTTCATTCCCTTTGTTCAAAAGAAGTTTGAACCCAAGATTATTCACCACTTAAGCCATCTCGCTTCCATACTCCGCGAAGAAGACGACCTCTTAGAAAAAATAGGAAAGGAGGAGGCGAAGAAAGCGTTTTTTAAGAAAAGTGACACATTTCTTCTCAACATGAAATTTATTTCCTCTCTTCCTCTGGCTTTGAGGAGACGAGTAATTAGGAATTTCATTCTGGAGATAAAAGGAGACCTCCGGGGAGTATCCTTTTCTGATGTTGAATCTTTAGCAGAGCTTGGAGAAGGAAAAGAGTACTACTTCCGAAAAGGCCTGGTTTTAAAGAGAGAGAAAAACCATGTTTTTTTGAAGGAGGAATCTCCTCCTGAAATAAAGTATGAGCACATGTGGAGTGGTGAGGGCAGGCTTGAGATTAAAGAACTGGGTCTTATTTTTGAAGGAAGAAAAATAAGAAAAGACACTCATACTCCTTTATGTTTCAATGATCAAAACCGAGCTTATTTGAACTTGAAAAAACTCACATTTCCACTGCGAGTCAGAAACCGGCAGGATGGAGATAAATACCAGCCTTTGGGAGCACCAGGGAAAAAAAAGCTAAAAGAAATAATGAGGGCAAAAGGAATTCCCTTATTTGAGAGGGAGAAAAAGCCAGTTTTTCTCACCGGGAAAGATATTGTATGGGTTCTGGGCCTTCCTGTTTCTGAAAAGTTCAAGGTTGAGAGGAAATCAGAAGTGATTTTTCTGATTCAGAGGCTATAAGTAATTTTCCTTCCAGATTTCAAAGACAAGCAAGGACCAAAGCTGATGGCTGTAATTTTCTCTTCCCTTAAGATGAGCTTCCATCATTTTCTTTATAGCGTCAAAATTAAACAGGCCTTCTTCCTTTATCCTTCTCTCATTGAGAGAATCAAACATGAGATCTTTCAGTTCTTTTCTCAACCAGAGTTTAATAGGAATGCTGAAACCTTCTTTGCTCCGGTATATGTTTTCCCGAGGGAGTAGCCGCTCCATAGTTTTTTTAAAAATCCATTTCGTAGTGAGATGGTTGAGTTTAAGATTTCCGGGAAGTTGAAATATAAATTCGGCAATCTTGTGGTCTAAAAGAGGAACTCTTGTCTCAAGTGATGTTGCCATGCTCATCCTGTCTACCTTGACGAGGATGTCATCAGGAAGGTATGTTTTCATATCAAGGTAAAGTTCTCCGCTTATAGGATCAAAGCGCTTAAGGTTTTCATAGATTTGACCAAAAGGTTCAGTCTCGTATATCTCTTTAATTCCTGCTAAATCCTCAATTAAAGCTTCTGAATACAAGGCTTTTTTAGCTTTCAAGGAGAGGAACATCATCCAGCGAAAATGTCTAAGTGCTGGATTATACTCAAATCCCTGGATATACCGACGAAGTTTGTTCCAAAGGCCTTTTTTCTTTGCAGAGGGAGGGAGCTTTGAAACTAGAGAGCCAAATCGTCTAAAAGAGAGAGAAGATGGGATGAACTGAGATATTTTTTGAGCTTGGTAGTGTTCATAACCGCCAAAAAGCTCATCTCCACCATCTCCAGAAAGAATAACTTTGACTTCAGAGCGAGCTACTTTGGAAACGAGATATGTGGGAAAGATGGAAAAATCTCCGAAGGGCTCATCCAGATGACATATCAGTTTTTCTGTGAGTTCCAGAGTTTTAGGATATAAGATATGCTCTTGGTGGTCGGTTTCAAATCTTTGAGCTATGCGGCGGGCGAATTTTAGTTCATTGTATGATGAGTCTTCAAAACCTATAGAGAATGTTTTGAGTGGTGAGACTTCCAATTCTCTCATGAGACCAACTATTGTTGAGGAATCAATTCCTCCGCTTAAAAAAGTTCCTAAGGGAACATCGCTTATCAATCGTAGTTTCACAGATTCTTTTAGGAGGTAATACAGTTTATCCATGAGAGAGATGAGAGTTTTTCTTGAAATTTTTTCAAATTGTGCTTCAGGGACTTCAATATCCCAGTATTTTTTTATCTCTATCACGCCTTTTTTGTAGATGAGAAAGGAGCCTGCTGGAAGTTTGTAGATGCCCTTAAATATGGAGTAAGGAGCAGGTATGTATTCGAGAGTCAAGTAAAGGTCGAGAGCTTGTGGTTCTATGGAACGTTTTACTGATGGATTGGCAATGATAGCTTTCAGTTCAGAGCCAAAAACCAAAGTGTTATCCTCAAGAAGTGTGAAGTAAAGAGGCTTTATGCCAATCCTGTCACGGACTAAAAGGAGTTTTTCTCGGGGGCCATCCCAGAGGGCAAAAGCATACATGCCTCTGAGTTTCTGGATAAAATCTTCACCCCACTCTTCATAAGAATGGACAATGGTTTCGGTATCAGTTCTTGTAGTGAATGAATGACCGAGGGATTGGAGCTCTTTTCTGAGGCAAGGGAAGTTATAGACTTCACCATTATGAGCCACCCAGATCGAGCTGTCTTCATTGGCTAATGGTTGATGTCCTCCCTCAAGGTCAATGATACTCAGACGACGTGTACCGAGAGCAATATTTTTATCGACAAAGATCCCTTCATCATCAGGACCGCGGTGAATTATAGTTTGGCACATGGATGAGATAAGAGATGAGGAGACAGGCCATGCCTTTTCTGGTTTTACAATTCCACATATACCGCACATTATTGCTTGGGACTAATCTCAAGCTCGAAAAAGACACCTAAGAATCTTTTTTCTTCCCTTTTTTCGTTTTCAAAGTAGGGAATAGAGCCTTTAGAGGATTTGATTTTTATTCTATAGAGATGCGCAGCTTTCATCTGAAAGCCATTTCCTGGTATGAATTCAAGAGTTCCTCTCTGGTGTCTTCCGAGTATTATTTTTTTCTTTTCTCTTCCAACTTTTACTATTATCTCATTTCTTATTCGTGGATTGTTGAGAAGATGAAAGACAAGTTTTTCCACAGGATAGTACGTTTTGAGGATCATTTCGGCTGTATGCTGGCCTCTAGTCCAGAATCCGTTTGGTTCTTCTCTGGGATGAAAGTTGTCATCCAGGAAATGAAGCCAGCCGATGTTGGGTGGAGTTCCCACTTCTTGCCTAAAGGCTTTAGGATTTGTGTTTGTGGGAATATTGTTTATAAGTGTCATTTCCACCGGGAGTATTTTAAAGGGGAATTTTTTTGCATGTGTTGCAGGAAAGTGTGAATAAAGAATGGAATTGATGAGAATCTGGGAGATGAAAAGAGAAGCAATTATCCAACACAGGCCAATCTTTTTGAAGCTCATTTTTTGGCGTGGGAGGAAGAAAAACAGGGGGTATATGTTTAGGAAGTACCTGTTTGCTAATGCTCCTCCTCCACCAGCATAATTATCGGGCATAAGTATTATATAGATCAGGATTTCCCCTGCAAGTGCAGCCAGAATGAACCATTGGTAAATCCGTTTTTTTTCAAAAAAGAAAAGAATAAGGAAGAAAAATGCAGGAAAAAAGTACCATGTAATACCTGTAAACCTTCCACAGAAGTAATAAAAAATATTATAGATAAAAACCTTTGGCGGGAATAAGTGCTTTTTGCCGTATCCTTCTGATGTCATCTCGTAGCCATAGATGTCAAATGTGGCAATTTCTTTTTCATATGGGTAATGATACATAAAAGTTTTCCGTTCCCCCCCCATGTAATTCCAATCGCCGGTTACCAAATAGTTTGTTCCCCAAAAGAGACTCGAAATGAGAAGAAAAGTGAGAATCATGAGAGCTGTTTTTAAAAACTTTTTTTTAGCTAAAGCGGATAAAACTAAAGGCCCCATAAGAACAACATTGGGAGGTTTTGAAAAAACGGCAATTCCTACTAAGGCACAGGCGAGGTAATCTGTCCAATCGGATAGAAGAAAACGCTTGAATTTATTATTATTTTTTTCTTCATGAATTTTTTCCTCATATCTCAGCTTAAAGAGCCATAAAAAAAGGACACAAAAAACAAGGAAAAGGTTGAAAAAATCTGGCGATATCCAGATAAAATACGCTACTGCTACAGAAGCAAAAAGAAAAGTCAGGATAGAGACAAGAGAAAGCGACGGTCTCTCCCATAAGGATACAAATCTAAATCCCATTAGAAGAAGTAGTAACAGAAGGAGCGAATGGAAGACAAAGAAGCCATTAGAGCCAAAGACTTTTACGAAAGGAGCAGCAAAGAGAGGGTAGGCAAAGGATTTAGCAAAAAAGATTTTATCATCTTTCCCCTTTTTCAAAAAAATTCCCAGGGGACCTGAAGAAAAGCTCTGAAAATAGCGATAGAGATCCTTTTTTGTGTATTCCAGATCGCCGTCCTGAGCAAGACTCTGGGTTATGGCATGGTAAATAGCTTCATCGGCAAATAGAAAATTCTTTTGAAGAGCGGGAATATTGACGAAAAGAGAAAAACAGAGGAAAAAAAGAAAGATAACGAACATAACACTGTAAGTTTTTTTTCTCTCTTCCTTCATTTGATAATCCAATATCACAGTTATGGGGAAAATTCAACATGACCTCAATAGTAAAATTCACTAAAAAGAGAAATTGAGGAGCTAATCATTTAAGGTGAAAAGTACTCCCCTTAAAATGTTCAGATTGGAGGAGGAAATTAATCTGAGAATTCATCTTGATGGGTAATTGACGCAGATTCATAAGGAGATATATTTATTACATTGAATAGCTGTGCAGGAATGAACCTTCTAGGAGTCTGGCATAGTCTTTGATACAGAGGAAGCTAGTTCAGAATATTGTACTAAGAATTTTAGCAAATGAAAAGAGCTGATTTGGAGAAAAGATGAACGCGAAGCGAAGAGTCAAGGAAAATGGTTTCTATCTTGTTGAGGTTTTAATAACGATCGGAGTTTTGGCTTTTGTCCTGATAACCATCATAGGCGCTTTCGTCTATGGTTTCAATTCTCTCGTACGAATGAAGCAAGCAGCTCTCGCTACTCACTCCATACAAGAAGAAATAGAACTCATCCGTAATATGTCTTTTGATGAAATATTGAGTTTAGGAACTTCATTCACGAACGAAGACCTCTCTCTTCTAGAAAATGGCGAAGGAACATTAGCTATTGAAGATTCTGTGGGAAGCGACATCAAAAAAATAACAGTTAGTGTTACTTGGACTTACAGAGGAAGCCAGATGCGTAAAGAAATTGCAACCTTTGTAAGTAGAGAAGGAATAAACAAGAAATAGAGATAATGAAAAATTGTAAGAATCATCGGAGATTCAGCAAAATAAGATTCAAGCCGAAAGGAATAACTCTAATTGAGTTTTTAGTAGCTACCGCAATCGGGGTAATTATTTTAATTGGCATTCTCACCCTCTACTCTACAGGTCAGCGATATCTTATAAACGGAGGTATTAGGGCAGATGTACTTCACGACGGGCGATATGTGCTCGAGTGGCTTTCGAGAGATATAAAAGAAGCAATTCAAATTATTCAGAGCTGGGATGTATACAGCACTACTTCAGATTCACTCGTGCTTGAGATTCCCTCTATAAATAGTAGTGGTTTCATAGTGGACATTGAAAACGATTTTGACTACATAATTTATCGTCAGAAGCCCCAATTTGCTCATAAATTAGAGAGAATTGTGGATGCCAAGGACGGAGTTAGCTCTAGAGTTGATAGTAGCAGGATTATAGCTAATAGAATTAGTTCATTTGTCTTGAGTTCAGAGGGTGTGGAGTTTTCTTCAACATCAGATTTTTCTACTGTATCTTATATTGATATTTCTCTGACAACGAGAAAAACTTATATAGGCAGGCTATTTGAAGAGACTCTCAATACTGTTGTGAAGCTTCGAAACAAATCCAAAGAAGATTAGTAAATCTTTTCTCCTCTTTAATGAGTGGTTCCGAACTTCTTGTATTATTCCATCTGAATGCAGCAATATAGCATAATAGAGGAAGCTAAGAAAAGGTAAAAAAGGAGTTTACATGTTCAGTTTCTGAACATTTGCTCCAAAAAACTAAGCTAACTTATTTAATATCAATATATTATAGACATTAAGTCAACAATTTTTGTTCAACTCCTGAACACTTTTTAACATCTCATTCTTTCCTCCAATTTCTC
>JBGVTE010000086.1:0-40188 GCA_041862375.1 Candidatus Aminicenantaceae bacterium | reverse complement strand
GAGGGAGGAAGAGCGAAGCCTGAATCGAGCCGCTTTGGCTCGCTGGGGCAAAGCGAGCGTGCCTTCAAGCCGTATGCCCATCGCTCAATGACTATTTTAATTTTCATCACGGAAAAAAAGATGCTTCACTCCGAAATTCATCAATAAGTTATAAAACTTTTTCTATCCGGGGAAGTGTCTCTATTTCCATGATAAGTGAAAAATGAAATGTTTACTCTATCTAGTTGTATCTTTATGCGGACTTTGATGTATGTTATAATCGAGTCCTATTATATGGGTACGAAAATGAAAGTCAAATTTCTTTTTTGTGTTCTGTCTATCTTACCAATCCTTCCCTTGTTACTCCAAGCAGAGAAAAAACCCGAGTTGCCGTCAATATACAAAAAATGGATGAAAGAAGAAGTCGTCTATATCATTACTCCCAAGGAAAAGGAAGTTTTTTATAAACTAGAGAACAACAAACAGAGGGATATGTTTATCGAAGAATTCTGGCGGCAGAGAGATCCTACTCCCGGTACATCGCGGAATGAATACAAAGAAGAACACTACAGGAGAATTGAATACGCAAACAAAAATTTTGGAAGAGGCACACCTTTTCAAGGTTGGAAAACCGATAGAGGGAAAATATATATTAAATTAGGCGAATCCTTGCAGATAGTGAGATTTGAAGAGATAGAAACATATCCCGTGGAAATATGGTATTATCAGGGTAATCCGAAATTCGGGCAAACGCCCATTTTCCGACTCCTATTTTTTAAAAAATATGGGGGAGGAGAATACGAGATCTACAGTCCCCTGTCTGATGGACCAAAGAAATTAGTTCCCATAGGTATTATGTATCGGCCACAAAGTGAAGTTGATCCAGAATGGCAAGATAAAGTTGCCTTTAATATATTAAAAGAGAGGGTTTCTCTCGAGTTAGCTGAGTCCTCCTTGTCTAATTTTCCGGGAAGAGAGGGATGGGAGTTTCGCCTTCCTTCAGATGCTCTCATTCACGAAGTCGATATTTATCCTCACAAAAAAGTAGAAGACGATTATGCCTATGAGTTTTTAGAGCATACAGCAATCGTTGAAGTAAGTTATTCAGTCCACTACATGCTGAATTATTCAAAGGTTAATGTTCTTCAAGATAAATCAGGGATATTTTTTGTTAACTATGCTATTGAACCAGAAAACCTCTCAGTTGATTTCTATCAGGATAAGTATTTAACCAACCTAAAAATCTCAACAAGAGTCACAGAATCAGAGGGAAAAACCATTTTTCAACAGGAGCGCAATATTCCGATTGAGCTTAAAAAGAATCAGATAAAAAATATAGGGAAGAGACCGTTTCATCTCTGTGATTCATTCCCCTTAATTCCGGGGAATTACACTTTCAATCTCTTACTAGAAAACACGGTTACGAAAGAATTCACCTCCTTTGAGAAGAACATCTCTGTACCTGATCCCAAATTCTCTCAGATAAGCTCCCTAATCTTGGCCAGAAAAGTCAACAGAGAATCTCCTTACAATCAAGTAAATAAAGCATTCCAAATAGGGAATCTCCAGATCTATCCGTCTCCCAGGGATAATTTCTCTCAAAAGGACAGGTTGTTCATATTCTTTCAGGTTTATGGTTTAAGTCAGGAATTAAGAGAAAGCGGGATTTTAGATTTTACTTTTTATAGAGGAGAACAGAAATTTCAGACAACAAGGAAAAAATTCAATGATTATGAAAACGATCGGGACTTCCTCCAAGAAATATCGCTGGAAAAATTTCCTCCTGGAAGATATAAAATTCACGTTTCCATTTTAAACAGAGAGGGAGAAGAGATTCTCTCTGAAAGAGAAGAGTTTTCTGTCTCTTCAGAGCCAACACCTGAAGCATGGATAGTAACTCAAACAAATCCCCCAGCAGATGATCCTTTATACTTTTACCTCTTAGGGAATCAATTTTTGAACAGAGGAGAGATAAGAAGAGCTCATAATGAATTAGAGAAAGCCTATTATAGGAAACCTGATTCTCTGGATTTCTCTCTGAGCTACACTAGAGCACTTTTAATACAAAAAGAATATCAGAAAGTAAAAGAAATTCTCCTGCCCTTTTCAGAAGCAAAAAAGGAAAATTTTGCCCTTTTCTATTATTTAGGAAAAGCATTTCAGAAAGAAGGAGATCTTGAAGAAGCAATTACCTATTATCAGAAAGCTCTTTCCCATAAAGGTAATGTCATTGAAATACTCAATTCAATTGGCGAATGCTACTTTCTCTCAGGAAACAATCGGCAAGCTTTGCAAGCCTGGCAGAAATCCTTAGAGATAAATCCTAACCAGGAAAACATTAGGAAAATCATCAAAGGCATAAAAAAAGAAAAATAATAACGTACCTTGAAGAAACCTTTCATATGTAATAGAATAAAATCGTGATAAAAAGAATTTTTGGTGTATTACTCCTTTCCTTGATTTTAATTTTTCCAATTTATGCTCTGAAAAAAAAGTCGCCCAAGGACTTGCCCGATCAGTACAGAAAATGGCTCGAAGAGGAAGTCGTTTACATAATCACTCCAAAAGAAAAAGATGTTTTTCTCCAACTTGAAACAGACCGGGAAAGGGCTATTTTTATGGAAGCTTTCTGGAAACAACGAGACCCCAATCTCAACACCCCTGAAAACGAAGCTAAGGAAGAACATTACCACCGCATTAACTATGCCAATAATTGGTTTGGGAAAGAATCACCCGGTCCAGGCTGGCGAACAGATATGGGAAAAATCTATATCACTTTGGGTGAACCAAAAACTATAGAGAGATTCGAAAACCTTACTGAAGTTTTTCCCGTAATAATATGGTTTTACGAAGGTATGGCGGAATATGGACTTCCCAATGCCTTCAGCGTCGTCTTCTTTAAAAAAAGTGGAATGGGCGAATATGAATTATACTCACCCATTAAATACGGCCCTCAAACTCTCCTAATCCATTATAAGGGAGATCCAATGGATTATCTAGCTGCTTTCAGCGAACTTCTCGATATCGAACCGAGTATAGCCGAGGTCTCCCTCTCTTTAATCCACGGGGAACAATCACACATCCCTTCCCCTTCTCTTGCTTCAGAGATTCTGATCTCAAACAAAATTCCCGCTGTGCCCCATAAAAAGGTAAAAGATGCATACGCTGAAAAGCTTCTCAGATACAAAGATTTTATTGAAGTTGATTACACAGCAAATTACATAGACAACGATTCTGCGATAAGCGTAATTAAAGATAATTCAGGACTTTTCTTTGTTCATTACCTTATCGAACCCAAAAGACTATCTATTGAAAATTTAGAAAACAAATTTTATACGTATTTAGAAGTAAACGGCAAAATTTCTGATTCCAGGGGAAATACAATTTTTCAGTATGAAAAGAATGTTCCAATTGAATTGAGCAGAGAACAGGTGGATAACATAAAAGCAAAATTATTCAGTTTTCAAGATATATTTCCTTTAATTGAAGGAAACTACACCTTTAATGTTCTACTGAAAAATACTATTTCTAAAGAATTTACTTCAGTAGAGAAAGACATCACAATACCAGAAGCTTCTTCTCTTCAAATGAGTTCTCTTATATTAGCAAATAAGATTATCAAAGACTCAAAATATCATGGAAAAAATAAACCCTTTCTAGTAGGAAATATCCAGCTTGTTCCCTCCCCTCGGAATGATTTTACTCAGAAAGACACTCTGTACATCTATTTTCAAATTTACGGTCTCAATAAAGATCAGATTGAGAATGGGTCGTTAGAGTATGCTATATTTAAAGGCAGTGAAAAAGTTCATTCACTAATCAAAAAAATAAAAGAATATCCTGATAAAATAAATTATCTGGAAGAATTTTCTTTAGCAAACCTTTCCCCAGCTAACTACAAAGTCAAAGTTTCTCTTCTCAATAGAAATAGGGACGAAATACTCTTTGAGCAGAGCTATTTCTATATCTCTTTTCAGGCATTTTTGCCAAGACCTTGGGTTCTCTCTTTTCCCATGCCCTCCTCTGATAATCCTTTCTATTTGAATATCCTCGGGAGTCAGTATTTAAACAAAAAAGATACTCAAAGAGCTAAATCTCTCTTAGAAAAAGCATATCGAAAAAATCCAAATTCAGCTAAATTTGCCTTAGACTTTTGCCGGCTGCTTTTTACAACTAAAGAATATCAGATAGTAAAACAACTAGCTCTTCCCTTCTTGGAAAACCAAAAAAGGTATGAATTCCTGCAAATACTGGGACAATCGTGCCAAGCTCTGGGTGAATTCGAACAAGCAACTTCTTATTACAAAGATTATCTCTCTCATTATGGCACTAATCTACTTGTTCTCAATTCCACTGGAGAATGTTATTACCAATTAGGTAACACAGAAGAAGCTCTCATCGCCTGGGAGAAGTCTCTGGAAATCAATCCTAAACAGGAGAAGCTGAAAAAAAGGGTAGAATCCCTAAAAGAGAAAAAATGAAAAAAAAAGCTCATTTCCTTCTTTTACTATTCTGCCTCATTCTGCTCGTCTCATGTGCATCTTATAACATAGAAAAAAATCTGGAACCGGAAAGCAAAGAATTTCTCTCCAAAGTGAGATTTATCATTACCAAGCAAGAGCGAAAAATTTTTCTCAATCTCATCCCCTCGGAAAGAAAAGCGTTTATTGAAGAATTCTGGAAAAAAAGGGACCCTGATCCTGATACAGAGGAGAATGAATTCAAGGAAGAATATTTTGAGCGAATTGAGATGGCCAACAAACTCTTCAGGGGTGGCGGGACACCGGGTTGGCTCCAGGACAGGGGGAGAATTTATATATTGCTCGGCCCTCCCCACGAAAGAATCCCCTATCCTCGCGGACGTAGCTTTTATGGCCTGCCTGAAGAAATCTGGTATTACGGAATGTACCCCATTGTCTTCATAGACGACGACTGGGATGGGGATTATGATCTCGAACCCTTAAGTGCCCGATATATTTCAGAAATTAATAGAGCCCAAATGGACCTGAAACCAAAAATAAAGCCTAAAGAAGTCGTTTTTGACTTTAGTATAAAAATCCAAAAAACAAAAGAAGATAAAGTGCTTATTCAAATTGCCGTTCCTTACAGAAATATCTGGCTTTCTGAAGAAGAAAATATATTAAAAACAACCTTAGATCTCTCCCTAGAAATTTCTGATACCTCTGATAAAAAAGTCTGGAAACATCAAAAAGATTACATCATCACTTTGTCAGAGGAAGGTTTGAAAGATGTAACCGGGAAAGATTATGAAATAGAAATTCCAGCTAAACTCACGCCTGGAAATTACACTCTTTCTGCTGAGTTAGAGAATGAAACTGACAAAAGCCGAGTAAGGAAAAATGTGAAATTTGCCCTTTGAAATAATTCTCTTGCATTTATTAAGACCAAAAATGAAATTGCACAGCATATTTCCCCTAGTCTTAATGGATGCTGTAATTTCTCTCATTAATTTCTCCAACATAGCTCCTTTCAAAAATAAATCAGAACGAGGCGAGGAAAAAACAGAAACTAAGAAGCGAGATTTAGGTATTAGGTATGCAATAAAGCGGGGAGATGCAATTACACTCTTGTGATAAAAATAGTGAATAAATTTACGAATTTATCTATAAAAAAGGAACTGGCTTTTATAAAATAACGTTCTCCAGTCCCGAGTCGTGAACTCTTTCTGATTGTTACGAACGATAAGGGACATGAAGTTTTAGGCAGGAAAATGGAGGAAAGAATGAAAGCAAAATCATTTTTAAAATCATTTTTAATAATTGTAATCCTTCTTCTATTCGCCAGCCTTTCTTTTGCTCAAGCTGGAAGGGGAAGAGGAAGAATTAGTGGAGTGGTTGAAGATGAAGATGGGAAGGTCATCCAATCTGCTCAAGTTGTCGTCGAGTTTCTCCGAAGCGAAGGGATTAAAAAAGAGACAACCACCAATAAAAAGGGAGAATGGGCTGTTCTAGGGCTTGGCACGGGAATGTGGAGAGTGACTGCTTCTGCAGATGGTTATATTCCTGCTTCTACAAAAGTTTATGTGAGGCAATTGCAAATGAATCCAAAAATTAGCTTGACTCTGAAAAAGACTGAAGAACATGGCAAACCTATAATTAAAAAGGAAGCTTCTTTAAATCTTCTTGAAAAAGCGAATCAACTTTTTTCCGATGAAAAATACGATGAGGCTATTGTGCTCCTGGAGCAGTTTCTCGAGGAAAATCCCGATGCCTACTATGTCCATCTCAGCATCGGTGATTGCTATAGAGAAAAAGGAGAGTTTGATAAAGCACTAGAAAGATACAAAAGATCCCAGGAACAGGCTCAAAAAGATGAATTAATTGGAATGGAAACTTCAGCAAAAGCTTTAGCCAGTATCGGAGAAATTTACCTGAGAAAAGAGGATTTTGAAACAGCACAAAAATATTTTAAACAATCTATCGATACCCATCCTGATAATGAAATCTTAGCCTTCAATGTTGGAGAAATCTACTTTTCAAACCGGAAAATAGATGAGGCAATTCATTATTTTGAGTTAGCTTCCCAGATTAAACCCGATTGGGCTCCTTCCTATTTAAAACTAGGCTATGTTTATTTAAATAAAGGCGATAATGAGAAAGCCAGGCTAAGCTTTAACAAATTCTTGGAGCTTGACCCTGAATCTCCAGAAGCTCCCACCGTAAAAAATATTCTTGAATACCTGAAAAAATAAAGAAATAAAAATATAAGAGAATCATACAGGCATTTCTTTTTCCGGGACAGTAGATGGAGTAATCAAGGGATTTGAAATGCTGCAGGAATTATTTCTTGAGCATTTTCTCCCAGGCACGGAGTTCTATTTGAGCTCTCTTTCTTGCCTCTTCCTCTTCTTCTGATAAATTTTCTAAGTACAACTTGAGATAATAAATGGCTTCTTCTAAATTTCCCTTCTTTCTCAAAGCGACGGCCAAATTATAAAATGATAGAGGCGTAGGATGTATTTCTATTGCCTTCTTTAAATTCTGGATAGATTTATCTAATTCTCCCAGATTTCCGTAAGTAATGCCGAGATTCTGATATATCCGATAATCATCGGGATAATCTGTTTTTAGACTGTTGTAGGCTTCTAGGGCTTGATGAGTCCTTCCAGAAGTGGCAAGATTAAGGGCATAGTTCATCCTGAGAAACTTATTTTCAGGCTCAATCTCAATAGCTTTCTCAAAGTAACCGAGCGCCTCCTCTTTTCTTCCCATAATTCCCAGTATCCAAGCTGAAGCAAGGAGTGCATCAAAATATCGAGAGTTGGTCTTGAGGACAGCTTGCATAGACTCAAGAGCTTTCTCCAATCTCCCTAAAACCAGGTAGGTATGGCCTAATCTTGAGAGAAGAATTTCAGAGCGAGGAATTTTCTCGATTCCCTGTTTAAGGATATGAATAGCCTCTTCAAATTTCTTCATCTTGGCATACACGAGAGCTAAGTTGACATAGCTTGAAGGAGCGTTAGGCCGTAAAGAGAGAATTTTTTCAAAAATCTGAGCTGCTTCCCTGTAGTTTTCCTGAAACTCGAACATTTTGGCCTGATGAATCATCCGAAATTCATCGATTCTATCTTTGGGATCAGGTAATTGCTCTTTTGAACTTACCTCTGATAATTCAACGTAACCAAGGGAGCGCAATCTTTCCCTCTCTTCAGCGGTCATTTCCCTCCTTCCCGCTCTTCTCCCAGAGGAATAATTCTCTATGACATCTTCTAATTTACCTCTTTTATCCGAGAGGATGTTTTTCTCTTCACTGCTTACATTTCTCTCTTCTCTTGGATCTCGCTTTAGATTATACAATTCTTCTCTTGGAGCTTTGATGTATTTCCAATCTCCATCTACTAGACCAACGAGTTCTGACCAGCCGAAATTCTCTTTTGGATAATAAGTTTCTATATAAGAACTAAGGTCATCTTTTCTTTTTCCCTCTATATAGGGCAAAAGAGTTATTCCTTGAATCTCTTCACTCATCGGAATGATAAGCATATCCAAGATAGAAGGCATGAGGTCGATGAGCCTCACCCTAGCTTCTACGACTTTCCCTTTGGGAAGTTTCTCCTCAGCATACAATATGAGAGGAACCTTCATGGTCACGTCATAGAGAAAAACTCCATGATCAACTTCCTCTTTTTCTCCTAAGGCCTCCCCATGATCCCCAGCCAGTATGATGAGTGTGTTGTTGAGGATGTTTCTTTCTCGCAATTTTTCAATAATCTTGCCAACATAGTAGTCCATATAAGCTATCTCACCATCATAAGGGCTCTCTACAAATTCTTCTTTGTAAGGAGAGGGGGGATTATAAGGCAAATGAGGGTCAAAAAAGTGAATCCAACAGAAGAACTGTCGAGTCCCATTTCTATCAAGCCAATCGGAAAAAGAAATAAACACCTCTTCAGCTTTTCTTTCAGAATGTAAAGCCTTGAATACCTCTTCTTCTGAAAATTTATCATCATAAAAGTCAAAACCTTGGTCGAGCCCAAATCGGGAGTCAACAGTAAAGGAACTGACAAAAGCTGCGGTCTTAAATCCCTTCCCTTTCAACACCTCAGCCAAGGTTAAAAGATCTGAATCAAGATAATAGGTGCCATTATTATGCACCTGGTGATAGAGCGGATGCGTTCCCGTTAAGATTGAAGAATGGGAAGGACAGGTTAAAGGAACCTGGCAGTATGTGTTTGAAAATCGAACTCCCTCTGATGCTAGGGTATCTAGATTTGGAGTTTTCCCCATCGCGTAGCCATAACAACCAATCCTGTCAGCTCTCGTTGTATCGAGGGTAATAAGCAGGACATGGAGATTGCTATCCCTCTTGATTTCTATTTTAGGGGATAAAAAATAAAATACGAAAATCGAAGCTATGAGCAAAATTGAAACGGGGATCATAAAAGTGAATATTTTTCTATGCTTCTTATTTATAAGTTGTTCTTCTTTTTTTTTCTCTTTAGATATGACTTCTCTTGATGGGCTTACACGAGATGATTTTCTTCTCTTCGTTCTTCTCTTTTTCTTAGGCATGACAATAGTATAAAAAATTTACATCATAAATAAACATGTGTCAAAGTTTAAAAACGATGCATATAAAAAAAGCCCTCTTCCCGAAAAATCGGGAAGAGGGCTTTGAACTTCTACCTTAACTTCTACTTAGAAAATGATCTTCAGTCCGATACGAGCCGAGAGAGGAGGATAAAATGACATTTCTTTCAGGAATTGAGGATCTTCTATATAGGTTAAAGTTCTCGCGTTTGTGGTTACTGTCTTTGAAGCATGGTCGTATGTCCAGCCAGCAAGCCTTTCATCATCAGTCAATACAGTTGAAGTCTGGTTCATCTTTGCATACACTCTTCGGGCAGTCTTTGTATCCAAGATATTATCCACATTTAGGTTCAACTGAATCCTATACCTGTCAGTTACTTTCAGGTTGTACTCAGCATAAATATTAGCAAAGAATAAGAAAGGTGCTCGGCCGTCAGTTAAACGGCCATCAGGGTAGTAACCTTCTAGTCCTGTATGAAGCTCTCTTGTAATAGGAATTCCGCTCATTCCATTGGCAACCATACCGAGAGTAAGGCCGAATGGGAAGGCATAACTTCCCCACAACTTAAATTGGTGGGGTCTGTCTGTGTTGAGCTTACCTACGATCTCGTTCTGATTCCTATCGTACATGTGCCACCACAGATCCCAGTACCTTTCCACCATCGGTGAAACTCGCCCCCACTCATCGGAACTGGCTAAACCAGAGAAATTGCCGTACAGTCTGCTCCAGGTGTAGGAAAATCCAGCCATCCAGTTGTTACTGAAGCGTTTATCCAATTCGAAGTTGACTGCCCAGTAATCACGTTTGGCTTTTGGTGTACCCGGATACTTATCATCAAATTTACCACCTTCACTCACCTTTAGGGTATAGCCATAGCCAGGATTCGCGGTGTAGTAGGACTCTCCCGTAGCCGTCATAACGCCGACATCTTCGATTGTCCGGATGTAGTGTTTATAAACAACGCGTACAGATGCAGCGAGAAATTCAGCTAGTTTCCTCTCTACTCCAAATGAGATCTCTGATTGAACTGTGGGTTTCAATTCCGGATCAGTAGAGTCAAAGGAAGGTTCACGCCAATTATAAGTTCTGATGTATGCACCACATCCATCCTGCTTACTCGTCACAATTTTGCGATAGTCATAGTCATCCATCAGGTAGTAATGGCTTAACCATTTAAAACCGCCGTAAGCATTCTCAGCCATGTAGAGCTTCATGACATCGTAGTACCAGCCATAGCTCCCGAAGATCTTGGTGCTCGCATCACCAAAGACATCATAGACAAAACCAACTCTAGGAGCGATCTTATCTCCGAATTTGAAATCAACAGGAGGATACTGGTATTCTGGGAGGTCACTAAAGCTGGGGATATTCTCTTTTTCAGCCCGGACACCTAAATTTAAGGTGAGTTTTCCGCCTGTGAAATCTGGAGTCCAGCTGTCCTGGAGATAAATTGCCCAACGATTGCTCGTAGCATAGGCAAAGGTGCCATAAGGAGTTTCTGTTCCATCGGGGAATGCTCCGCCACGGATTGAATAATAGCCGTATTTGCCTCTTACTGTTTCTCCTGTATCAAGATGGACAAAGTCTCTGTCCCAACCAATCTGGACATAAACCTCGTTGATTGTATCGTCGATATCTTCTATGATCCGAACCCATTGGACACCTGCTTTCCAGGCGTGTTCTCCAGCTAAGTTCAAGTAGTAGGTCGTGTCAAAATTTGCACTCGCTCTTCTCCGAATATCCAATTTCGTCTCGAACATATCATTGTAATTGATGTTCATCCAATTATTGCCATGTTGCAATTCTGTAGGGATTTCTGGAAACATCAGGTTGTTGGTGACGGCGTATCCTGGAGCCTCTTTCCTGAAACGCCACAGGGGATCTGAAGGAGGCTTGACCTGCTGATTGGTTGTGTTTTTGTAAAAATAACCGCCGCGTGCGTTAAGTAGTAAATTATTTCCCAACGTGTAATCTGCATGAAAAGTGGCACTCCACTTTGGATAATCGTAACCAGGAGCTGCCCAATCCATATCAGGGTTTGCTGTTCCTAACCGGGAAGGAAGAGTTCCTCTGTACTTATAGAAATTATTCACGAAACTTGCAGTTAAACGCAAATCTCTAATAGGTTGAGCTGTTAATTTGGCCTGGTAGTTCAACCAGTTTTGCTTCTGCTCGTGATCACTAGCTGGAGCAGTCCCTGCAGGCACCCATACTACATGTCTTGTTGTCTGTCGAAATACCGGCAAGACAGAGCCAAAGAACCATAACTTG
Source organism: Candidatus Aminicenantaceae bacterium (assembly GCA_041862375.1). Taxonomy (GTDB): domain Bacteria; phylum Acidobacteriota; class Aminicenantia; order Aminicenantales; family Aminicenantaceae; genus WVZL01. Next base: position 28,887 of record JBGVTE010000086.1, on the reverse strand, counting down.
TCTTTCAAGGCGTACCCTCCGAGACTGAACCCAAGTTCATATCGGTTAATCTTGTCCTTACCGTATAAGTCTTGATAATTCACATACTCAGCTATCCTTTCATTCTCAGGGTTTAACCGCAGTTCGTCTCTCTCTTTGGTCGTGAGGTTACTACCCGAATAGTAGGCGATGAGTTCCCCGTGGAATTCATTTCCTCCAGAGCGTGTGATAACATTGATGACGCCGCCCATGGAACCGCCATACTCTGCCTGGTATCCACTGGCTACGATCTGGACTTCGTCAACAAACTCGAAAGCAGCCGATTGATCGCGGGTACCGATATCCATGTTGGTGATGTCCATTCCGTCAATATAGTACATATTTTCAGCACCACTGGCACCGTCAATGGATAATCCACCTAAATAGGGCTCCACATTTACACCAGGAACAATGGTAACGAGCTCGTCAAAATTTCTGCCTCTGGGAAGCATCTCAAACATTTCTCTGGATTGGGTCATTCCTTTTGTCGTGCTCTTTACATCAACTAAAGGGGAACGTCCCAAGACAGTTATTTCTTCTTCTATGGCGCCTGGTGTCATGACGATATCAACTGTTATAGTCTGTTCTACCCGGACAAAAATATCCCCCCTGACAACAGTGTTAAATCCAGCAAGAGTATACTTGAGAGTGTATGTTCCAGAGGGCAATGCAAAAATTCGATAAATCCCATTTACATCGGTTAATACTGTAGACTTACCAACAAGCTTCGGACTATCAGCTTCTATTGTTACTCCAGGTAGAGGGGTCCCTTCTTCATCCGATACAGTCCCGATGATCTTTCCAGTTGGGGCCTGAGCTGCGAGGAATCCACTAATAAGTACTAAGCTAAGCAAAGTGAAAAAGAAAATGCGCAATTTACTCAATTCTTCTTTCTCCTTTTCTCCAGAGCATCCCTTTTTCTTGGATTGCTCGGGAATGAAAATTCTCTTCGTTCAGCGCTTTATGTTTCCATAATTTGCTTCACGAAATTGACCTTAACCCACGGAGTGTGAATTTTTCTTCCATGGAATATTATTTTCACCTCACACTCCAACCCATTTCCCTAAAATAATTACATATCTGCTTGATTATCACCTCCATATCCTTTTATTTTGAATTTCTCTATTCTTCACTCACAAAATTCGCATCACTTGGGAAGATGATTACTTTATAATTTGAACGATATAAACACATATTTTGAAATTTATTTCTATTTTATATTATATAGCAAAATCTATGCCAACTTTATATGAGAGACAAATAAACGGAATTTATTTGTTATCAAGATGTTATAAACTTCATCTTTTTATCAATTAAAATTATAATTCAATTTTTTGAATCAGATACAATTTTTTGAATCGAATACAAATTATTGAATTTTTTGTATTCGCCACGCTTTTCAATCTTTTCTGAAAGCATTTCCATTTCCTTGATAGAAAAAGGTTATCGGGAACTGGCCATAGCAGCCGAGGAGAGAGAAGCCTGAAACCGAGCAACTTTTACCTCGCTGGGGAAAAAGTTGCGTGTTTTTGAATCCACTGTCTGAGCTTTACTTCATACGACCCTCTTCACCGTGTACCCACGCTTTTCTTTCCTTATCACGGAAAAAAAGATGCTTACGTACACGATATCTAACTTTTGTTATTTAGTCTGATTCTGTGATATAAGTTTTATTAACGATTTAGTAGGAGGAGAGCGATCGTGTTAGTGAAAAAAGCACCAGTAATAAAGTCTTCCGAGATTACAGATAGAAATCTTTATATAAACCGCCGGCGTTTTATTGCAGGCTCAGCCGCTATGGTAGGAGTCGGCCTGATCAATCCTGGCTCTCTCTTTTCACTTGACTCCCAGATCGAAAAGACACTAAAGATCGCCAAAAGAAAAGATTATGCCGTATCCGAAAAATCAACATCATATAAAGATGCCACAGGTTACACTAATTATTACGAATTTTCCACGGGAAAGAGATCGGTCAAGAATCTCAGTCAAGATTTTCGCACCCGTCCCTGGAGCGTGGTTGTTGACGGTCACGTCGAGGAATCCAAAAAGTTTGATGTCGATGAGGTCATCGGAATGTTCCCTCTCGAGGAAAGAATCTACCGCTGGCGCTGTGTCGAAGCCTGGTCCATGGTCATACCTTGGGTCGGATTTCCTCTTGCTGAATTCATCAAAAGATGTGAACCCACATCCAGGGCCAATTTCGTCGAATTCACCACAGTTTACGATCCTGATCAAATGCCTGGCCAGAAGACAAAAGTACTGGATTGGCCATATGTGGAAGGGCTAAGAATGGACGAGGCTATGCACTCTCTGACATTTATTGCCATCGGCATGTATGGAGAAATTCTTCCTACCCAGAATGGGGCTCCACTCAGGCTAGTCGTGCCTTGGAAGTATGGTTTTAAAAGCGCCAAGTCCATCGTAAGGATTCAATTCACAGAAAAGATGCCTAAGACTGCCTGGAGAAAAAAAAGACCAGAGGAATATGGTTTTTATGCCAACGTGAATCCAAACGTGGATCATCCGCGCTGGACTCAAAAGACAGAGCGCCGTATTGGCGAGAAAGGAAAGCGCAAGACATTAATGTTTAATGGGTATGCAGAAGAAGTTGGCCATCTCTATTCCGGAATGAATCTAAAAAAATACTATTGATACTTAAAATTAGGCTGAAAATGAAGGATCCGAAGCAAGTCCTTGAGAATACAATACGAAGATGCAGGGAAAGAAATATAATCATACCTACTTATGAGGAAATGGCTCACCCAGAAAAAATTCCTAAGGGCATAAAAAATGAGCTCAAAGATATCAGTTTATGGAATTTGAATCCAAGAAATTTGTTTAGAATAACTTGGAAAAACGAGCCCACGGAATTCGGCGGCGGATTTGGAGGGGTAAATTACATGGAAATTCCTCAAGAATTATCTGGAATAAAGGCTAGAATACTCGTTCTCATAGGTAAATATTTCCCGACAGGCTCGCACAAAGTCGGTGCAACATTTGGACCTTTGGTCGAAAAACTGGTTAGGGGCGTTTTCGACCCAACCTGCCAAAAAGCACTCTGGCCATCGACAGGAAACTACTGTCGAGGTGGTGCCTATGATTCCTATCTCCTAGCCTGCCCCTGCATAGTTGTCATTCCTGAGGGTATGTCGAAGGAAAGGTTCGAGTGGCTGGAAAAGATAGGAGCTGAAATTCATGCTACACCTGGGTCTGAAAGTAATGTTAAGGAAGTTTTCGATAAGAGCTTTGAATTGAAAAGACAAAGCCCTGGGGAAATTGTTATCCTGAATCAGTTTGACGAAATAGGAAATGCAATCTGGCACTATGTGTGTACCGGGCAGGCAATCGAGGAAGTCTATGAAAAAGGAAGAGAAGGCAGTCAAAAGTTGGCTGCTTTATTTGTAGCTCAAGGCTCAGCAGGAACATTGGGGTGTGCTGACTATCTTCGAGAAAAATTTCCTGGAATTAAAGTTTGCGCAGGGGAAGCTCTTCAATGCCCCACATTACTATACAATGGCTACGGAGCTCACAGGATTGAAGGCATAGGAGATAAACACGTACCTTGGATATTTAACCTTAAAAATATCGATGTCGTTGCTGGTATAGATGACGAGTACTGCATGAGGTTATTAAGATTGTTCAATGAACCGACTGGACAAACTCATTTAAAGAGCAAAGGGGTTCCTCAAGAAATTATAAGCAGCCTCAACTTACTGGGTATTTCTTCAATCGCGAACATCATGGGTTCGATAAAGATGGCTCGCTACTTTGAAATGAACGAAGACGATATAGTATTCTCTATTGCAACAGACTCAGTAAATCTCTACCAGTCAAGGCTCGAAGAGTTACGAAAAGAAAGAGGTGAGTACACAGACTATCAAGCAGCAGCAGATTATGACACCTGTTTGATGAATTTAGCAATAGATCACATTCTGGAATTAAGCTACTGGGATAAAAAAAGAATGCACAATCTAAAATACTTCACCTGGATTGAACAACTGGGAAAAGAAGTCGAAGAGCTAGATCGCCAGTGGAATGATGATAACTACTGGAAAGAAAAATACCTTTCCTACAGAGAATGGGATAAACTCATTCGGGATTTTAACGAAAAAACCGGCCTTATTAAGAAATATACAAGTTAAGGAAGTATCTTTCTTCTGTGTGGAAAAAATTTTATAAAGAAGTCTTTGTGAATGGATGAAGCAACTAATTTAATTACTTTTTCTTGGCAGTAAAAACACCATTCGGCTGAGTGACTTTAGCCTCTATCACAACTCCAGATTCATCCGTTATGAATTCTATGCTGAAACCAGGCAAATTCTTCAGGTTAAACTCTGTTTCTTTGTAAGGAACCAGTTCATACTCTTGTTGCCCGGGAATAAATAGAACAAGAGTGTTCTCTCCTTTCAGAGAGACAGTTGATGTGGCTTCTCCAATCACGTATTCTCCTACGAATTTCTCGAGAAAGCTCCTCTCCATCATCGATTCCCCAGGGACTCTGGTAAAGATTATCTCATCTACAGCTCGCTCCAGCTGAACAGCAAGGCTTGAAATATTGCCTTTCAGGTCTGTAAAAAATTTAACCTTCAAGGGAGAATCCAATAATTTGTTTGAAATCTCGAAAATATCGTAGTGGTAATGGCTCATTGAATATGGAATAGAGTTATAGGAGGCCTTTAAATGGTTCCCCTCCTTCTCAATATAAAACACGCCATATCCCGGGTTCTCGAAATTGCCTGCATAATCCTCGAGGGGATGGGAAGGTTTAGTGTTCAATTTTCGGTCTTTATCCTTTTCCTTTTTAGCATTTTCAGCTTCCTTCTTCGACTTCTCTGCCTGCTCCTTGACACGTTTATTCCAGTCAACTTGATCAAGTCCGAGGAGACGGTCATAGACGTTGTATCTTATTATCGACGGCAATGGTGTGCCGCTTAGATTAGTTAAAATTACCATCCCTATGTTATCCCGGGGCATGAAGGAAACGAGTGCAGTGAAGCCATCGATACCTCCACCGTGGGAAAGCATAAGATGACCTCTGTAAGCAGTAATCCCCCACCCCATACCGTAGGAAGAATAATAACTCTCATCGTATCTGTATGATTTCGAGGCAATCATCTGCGGGGAATGAATCTCTTTAAGGCTTGCCTCTGATATAATCTGTTTTTCTCCGTATTTCCCCTTGTTTAAATTGAGTAAAATCCATTTCGCCATGTCAGTCACATTGGAATTGATTGAGCCAGCAGGACCTACTGTGTCTATGTTCCTGAAGGGAATCTCAACAACTTTCTCTTTATCTTGATAGTAAGGAAGAGCAAAATCAGGCGCCTTCTGGGAATCATCCACTGAAAAATTACCACCTTTCATACCTAAGGGCTCAATAATGCGCTGCTTCACAAATTCCTCCCATGAAGTGCCTGCAACTTTCCCAACCAGGTAGCCTGCAGTCATGAACATCAGGTTCTGATACTGGAAGACTGTACGGAAATCTTTGCTTGGTTCAAGATGTTGAAGACGCTCAATGAGCTCTTCACGAAGTGCAGATGAATTATACCACACCCAATCATGACGGGGCAGGCCTGAACGATGACAGACCAAATCACGAGGAGTCATCCTTTCTGTGGCAAACGAATCTTTCAGTTTGAAAGACGGAAGATACTTTCTTACCGGCTCATCCCAATCGAGCTTACCCTCATCAACCAGGATTCCCATTGATACTGCGGTAAATGCTTTCGTACAGGAACCAATGGCAAAGAGAGTTTGGGATGTAACCTTTAATCCTGCTTCTACATTTCGAAAGCCAAATCCATCTGAAAAAATAACCTTCCCATCCTTAACTACAGAAATAGCAAGCCCTGGAACCTTCCACTCCTTCAGAGTCTCCTCTACAAATTCAGGAAATCCTTTCAAGTCAATTTTTTGAGCGCCCTTCTTGGCGGCGAGCGGTGAGTAGATTAATAGGGAAAATACAAGCAGCAAATAAAAAGTCTTATAAGATCCTTTCCTCATGATTAAACCTCCATTATTAACAATCAATCAGTATTTTGCTTGAAACACAAGGTTACAAAAGCATCAGCATAATAAAGATGCGTAGTATAAATTAATCGCGAAAACAATTCAAAAGTTTATTTATACTTGTAAGCATCTTTTTTTTCGTGATAAGGAAAGACAAGCGTGGGTATACGGTGAAGAAGGTCAATTAGGTTACGCTTTTAAAATTATTTTTATCTGATTTACACAACAAAATTAATTATTGACAAGTTTCACTTTTCATGTTATAAACAATTATGTTGGTTATATAACCAATAATATTGGTCAATAGGTTAATCATGTTAAAAGGAATTTTTGGATCAGAAAAAAAGGGTAAGATTCTTTTATATATCTACACAAACGGTGAATCTTATCCAACAGAAATTGCTAAAGCTTTTAGTTTTTACTTAAATGGTGTCCAAAATCAATTGTTAAATATGGAGAGAGACGGTATTCTTTATAGCAAGCTTAAAGGAAAAGTCAGATTATTTGGGATGAATCCTAGATATCCTTTTAGAAAGGAGTTAATTTCATTACTTGAAAAAACCTTGGCATTTATTCCTGATAAAGAAAAAGAAAAATATTTTATGCCAAGACTACGACCTCGGCGTACAGGAAAACCATTTTAAAATAAAAATTCATGCAGATAAAAGGGCTCTCTTTAAAAAATTTTGCTATAGTCATCTCTGATCATCTCAATAAAAATGGAGTTGAAGTTGTACTTACAGGTGGGGCTTGTGTTGCTATTTATACAGATAATAAATATATGTCTTACGATTTAGATTTCGTATTAGCCTCTACTGATAGTGCGAAAAAAGCAAAGCAATTATTAGAAAAAATTGGATTTTACGAAGAAGGAAGATATTTTAGACATAATGATAGTGAATATTTTATAGATTTTGTATCTCCCCCATTATCAGTTGGCGACGAACCTGTAAAAGAAATCTCAGAAATAAAAAAGCAAGGACGTATTCTAAAATTATTATCACCTACTGACTGTGTTAAGGATCGATTAGCAGCATTTTATCATTGGAATGATAGACAAAGCCTAGAGCAAGCAATCCTAGTATGTAAAGATAATGAAATTAATTTAAAAGAGGTAATGAGATGGTCGCACAATGAAGGAATGATCATTAAATATAAAAAATTCGTAAAAGTACTCTCCGAACGAATCGGCACATAAAATAAATTAAAATTTGGGGACGATTCTGTTTTTTCCTTATAAAGTGGCGGAGAGGGTGGGATTCGAACCCACGATCCCGATTACTCAGGATAACGGTTTTCGAGACCGTCGCCTTAAACCACTCGGCCACCTCTCCTCTCTTTATTATCTTGCAATGTAAATACTATTTTCTCTTGTACTTCTATTCCGCTCATTCACTCTTCGTCATCGCTTACTTTTAAAAAAACCCTTTAATAGTCTGCTGCAATCAGCGGCCAAGACGCCTCCTTTTACTTCTATTCTATGGTTTGTTTTCTCGAATGGGAAATTCATGATGGACACAACTGCTCCACTCTTGGAATCAGTCGCTCCATAAACTAGCTTCCTTATTCGTGCGTGGACTGCAGCTCCCAGGCACATAGGACATGGCTCCATGGTCACGTACAAATCACAATCTACAAGCCTGTAAGTCTTTATCTTTGAGCAAGCCTTCCTGATTGCTAAAATTTCAGCATGGGCTGTGGAATCCTTTTTTGAAATCGGCATGTTATGAGCGCGGCTAAGTATTTTGTCTCCTAAAACCACAACAGCACCTACTGGCACTTCTCCCTTTTCTATGGATTTATTAGCCTCAGCCAGAGCATAGCGCATAAAAAACTTATCTGCATTCATTTTTATCCTGCTGTATCTTTTGAAACATGATTTTAACCCTGCCACATCAAATTTACAATTAACAAAATAACTTTGGGGTCAGGCCTTCATAACTTTCATAATTATCATTAGTTTTTTAAAATATTTTATTTATTTACGCTTAATAGGTCCAATACATACAAACATATAAGTTTTGAAAGGCTGACCCCGATACATTTAAAAAAGTAGCCTGTCCCCTTTATTATAGTTTGAATATTTAATACACTAGGGCTGTATTTATACTTGGGAATAAAAAAATGGAAAAACTTGAATGCCTCCTATGCCATAGGCTATATCCCCTCAATGTATTTTTCCCCTTTTGCCCTGAGTGTAATGAGCCTTTACTCTTTTCATATCCTCAAAAGAGAAGAGAAATCCTTCTTGAAAGAGAAGGATTAGAAAAATACTTAGATTTTCTCCCTTTAGATAGAGTTGACAGAAGTTTGAGTTTAGGGGAAGGAAACACTCCCCTTATAAAATTAACCCGTTTAAGCAAGAAATTAAGCTTATCCTCTCTCCTAGCTAAAAATGAAACCTTAAATCCAACCCACTCCTTTAAAGATAGAGGCTCAGCCGTTGCCATACAAAAAGCATTATCCTTGGGCCTTGAAAAAATTGGAACAGTTTCAACAGGTAACATGGCAGCTTCTACTGCTGCTTACGGAGCTAAAGCAGGATTGAAAACCTATGTTCTCCTTAAAGAAGACACTTCCTCTGAAAAGTTACTCTCTACTGCTATTTTTAATCCAGTATTAATTAAAGTAAAAGGTGATTACGGAAAACTTTTTTCGAAAAGCTACTCTCTATCTCAAAAACTCAACATATACTTCATGAACTCTATAGATCCTCTCCGGATCGAAGGCTACAAAATCACAGGATATGAAATTTTTCTTCAGTTAGAAAGAAAATCGCCTCGATTCATCTTTGTGCCAGTAAGTTCAGGAGGGCATTTAACAGGCTTGATGCGAGCCTTTATTGACCTGAAGAAAGAAGGCCTGATCAAAAATTATCCCACCTTTGTGGGAGTTCAGGCAAGAGGATGTTCTCCCCTTGCTCAAGCATTTGAAAAGAAAAAATTGAGGTTCACAAGGATTTCCAAGGCCGATACACTTGCTCATGCTATTTCCAATCCTGATCCCCCTGGAGGAAATATTGCCCTAAAAATGATCAGGGAACATGGCGGGATGATAGTAGCTGTCTCTGATAGAGAAATCCTAGAAGCACAAAAGATGCTGGCCGGGGAAGAAGGAATCTTCTGCCAGCCAGCCTCTGCCACTGTCCTGGCGGGATTGCTAAGAATCAAAAAAAAATTCAAATTTAAAACTCAAGACGACATTATCCTCATAATTACAGGGAGTGGCTTAAAAGCTGTTGATGCCCTGGATTCTTCAAGAATACACGTTCATCACACTTCTATTTCAAATCTTGAGAATGTAGTGAAATCAACCATTTAGCCTTATTTTAACATGATAGGATTAAGAAGTTTTATTCATATAGTGCAAGCAATGGAAAAAATATTGTGAGTACCATTGAATCGCTTAGTTCGGGCCTTTCTTGCAAAAAAAGATATGGCTATTAAGTCATGAAGTTCCTGAACCTACACGTTGCAGATTATGCTTTATATTATTCAGTAATTATGTTACCATTATTAAAAATCAAATACTTACAAGGAGGTTTTGATGAGAGGTGATTTTCCATCAATGGAACTCAAACTGCCCAAAATAAAGGGCGGAGTCATCAAAATAATTGTTGCCGCTGTAGTCATCCTAATCCTGCTCTTTGGAAGCATCTACCAGATAAGCCCTGAGGAAATAGGAGTAATACTACGTTTTGGGAAATTCGTAAGGACTACTGATCCAGGTCTTCACTTTAAGATTCCCTTGGGAATTGAAAAACTAAGAAAGGTACCTGTCCAAAGGCAGCTAAAAATGGAGTTTGGCTTTCGAACAACTAAGCCGGGAATAAGAACTGAATACAGGGTAACACCTGAGACAGCGAAGGAAGCTATGATGCTAACTGGTGACCTGAATGTAGTTGTGGTGGAATGGATTGTCCAGTACAAGATCAAAGATGCTTACAAATACCTTTTTAAAGTTAGGAATGTAGAGGATACTTTCAGGTATATGAACGAGGCTGTGGTGAAAAAAATCGTTGGTGATAATGCAGTGGATGAAGTAATTACTATCGGAAAAGCGAGAATTGCTGATGAATCTAAGGAAGAACTTCAAACACTCTGCGACCTTTACGAGATAGGGATTGATGTCAACCAACTCATTTTGCAGGATGTCAATCCTCCTGATCCTGTAAAACCCTCCTTCAATGAAGTCAATGAGTCACTTCAAGAGAAAGAAAGGAAAATAAATGAAGCATGGTCTGAATACAACCAGATAATTCCCAAAGCTGCAGGAGAAGCAGAACAGGTGCTAAGAGCTGCAGAGGGATATGCCACAGAAAGAGTTAACAGAGCTCGCGGTGAAGCCGAGCGATTCATTTCAATATACAGGGAATACGTTCGAGCTCCTTTAGTAACACGAAAACGGATGTACCTTGAAGCTATCAACGAGATTCTCCCAAAGATTAGTAAAAAAATCATCTTTGATGAAAAGCAGAAAAACATCCTACCCTTACTGAATTTGGGAAAGGAGGGAGACAAATGAAGAAGCAGACAAGAATCATTCTAATCATAGCTTTCGTTATTGTTGTGTTTATTGTAATCAGCAGTACTCTCTACATTGTCTCTGAAACAAACCAGGTAATCATCACTCAGTTCGGTGAGCCTATCGGAGATGCCATAACTGCACCTGGGATACATGTCAAAGCTCCTTTCATTCAAAAAGCAAACTACTTTGAAAAACGCTGGCTTGAATGGGATGGAGATGCCAATCAAATACCGACTAAAGACAAAAAATTCATCTGGGTCGACACCTATGCCCGCTGGAGAATCAGCAATCCTCTGGTATTCTTTCAGAGAGTAAGGGATGAAAGAGGAGCCCACTCTAGGCTGGATGATATTATCGACGGAGCCACACGAATCGCTATTGCCAAATATGACCTGATTGAAATCGTTCGCTCTTCAAACCGAGAGTTTGAAATAACTGAAGAGATTGCTATTCTTGACATAGCCGAAGCTATCACTAAGATAAATACGGGAAGAGAAAAAATCGCTCAAATCATCCTGGAGAGTGCTTCTCAGATTACCCCTGAAATCGGGGTGGAACTCAAGGACGTAAGATTGAAGAGGGTAAACTATGTAGAAGAGGTCCAGCGGAAAGTGTTTGACCGGATGATTGCTGAAAGACAGAGAATCGCAGCTAAGTACCGTTCAGAGGGAGATGGAAAAAGCGCTGAAATCCGTGGGGAGAAAGAGAAAGAATTAAAAAGAATTCAATCAGAGGCTTACCGGAAAGCACAGGAAATCAAGGGAAAAGCAGATGCCGAAGCTACAAAAATTTATGCTGGAGCTTACAACCGTGATCCTGAATTCTACCAGTTCATGAAAACCTTGGAGACATATCGCGCAAGCCTTGATAAAGAAACTTGGCTTCTCCTCTCAACAGAAAGCGAATTCCTCAAATATTTACGGAGTTCAGTAAGAAGATAAATACCCTGGGGGTCAGGCCTTCATAACTTTTATAACTGTGTGTATAAAACTCATTGAGCACAGATATGAATATTTTAAGACTTGACTAATCATAATTATGAAAGTTATGAAGGCCTGACCCCATAGTCTATAGAATTTGTTTGAGTCTCTCTAAAGAGATGTTTCCTCCTGTAAATACAAGAGCAACTTTTTTACCTTTAATTCTTTCTTTTATTTTTAAAGCTGCAGCGAGGGGGGAGGCCCCGGCTTCCTCAGCTAAATCTCTGACCAATTCCAGGTAAATAATTATAGCATTAACCATCTCTTCCTCAGAGACAAGAATAAAGTCAGATAAAAAATCCCAAAGAATTTTCTGGGTGAATTCATATCCTGATCGAGTCGCCAATCCCTCTGCAGCAGTTTCCATTTTATCTTCCATAATCCTTCTGTTCTTCCAAGAAAGATATGCTGCTGGAGCTTTTTCAGCCTGGACGCCTATCACCTGAACATCAGGATTAACTGCTTCCTTCACTAAGCAGCAGCCACTGGCTCCACTTCCTCCACCCACAGGCACAACAATTAGATCAATGGAAGGGCAGTCCTCAAAAATTTCCAATACATAGGTAGCTACTCCAGCGACAAGGTATGGCTCATCTGCCGGATGAATAAATCGAGCACCCTTCTCCCCCGCTAATTTCTCTGCGTATTCTCGTGATTCATCAAAAATGCGGCCAAAGAATATAATTTTTGCCCCAAAGCCCCGGATAGCTTTGACCTTTGAAGGATTTGCTTTTTCTGGCATCACAATTGTCACTGGAACGCCAAAAAGGGAGGAAGCATAGGCAATAGAGAGGGCATGATTCCCGGTTGAAGCTGTTATCACTCCCCTTTCCCTTTGTTCCCGGGTCAAATGAGAAATGAGGTTAATTCCACCCCTGGCTTTGAAGGCTCCCGTGGGTAAATAATTTTCATGCTTTATATATACCTTGGCGTCCAGAAGTTGATTCAGTTGAGGATAATAGTGAAGAGGTGTTTTCTCTAAGTATTGGCTTATTATATTTCTTGCTTCTAGAATATCCTTAAAGGTTGGCCTTTTTTGGTTCATCTTTCCCTCTCTCTATTTACGTGCAGGATAGATAAAAGCTATGAAGAGCTTAAACCCTCTACTCTCAATCATAAAAACTCTAGATGAATTAAGATTTTAAGAAATTAACCAACGTGTGCTTATTAGGAAAGATTGCAGGAGTTCCTCCCGTATGAAAAAAAACGATCTTATCTTCCTTTTTAAAAAAACCTTTCTTTATTAGGTCAATAAGGGCTACCATTGCCTTCCCAGTATATACAGGATCAAGCATGATCGCTTCTTTAGTCGCTATCAGTCGAAGCACTCCTGAAACCTCTTTGTTTACAATCCCGTATCCTTCTCTTATATACTCATCAAAAATAATTATATCTTCTCTTGAAATACCAAGATCCAGGTTGAGAGCTTTTACAGTGTCTTTGGCAATGGTTTCAATATATTTTCCATAAGATTCTTTTTCTTCCGAAACGCTTATACCCAATACCTTGACCTTTTCCCTCAATGCTTTAGCACCAACCACCAAGCCAGCTTGGGTACCTCCGGAGCCGCTGGCATGAACAATATAATTAACGTCAATGCCCAAAGGCACAGCCTGTTCCAGCATCTCCGCAAAAGCGTTAACATAGCTTATCGCTCCCAGGGGGTATTCCATGGAACCTCCTACCATCGAACCTCCAATAGGGGCAATATAAGCATTATAACCCCACTCTTTAACTTCGTTGACTATCTCATCGATTATCTCAAATGCATCTTCTTCACTCACGACCTTCCCTTTTTCTGCTTCTCTAATCCTGATATCAGCGTCCAGGATAAGATCCAGAAGAAGATTCCCGTCGTATTCTTCAGGAAGGTCATATGTTTTAAAAAGTAAAAGCACAGGTTTAATCCCAAACTTCCTCGCTGTTGCTGCTGTTTGGAGGCACCAATTCGATTGCAAGCTTGCCCATGTAATGATTACATCGGCTTTTTTATCCAGAACATCCTGGATGATATATTCCAGCTTACGAGACTTGTTTCCACCGAAGGCCAGTCCAGTGAGGTCATCTCGTTTTATAAAAATCTCTGGCCCTTCAAGTTCTTTAGAAAGATTTTCCAATTTCTTGAAAGGAGTGGGCAAATGAACCAAATCTTTTTTAGGAAACTTCCCGATTCGTTCTTTCATTTCAGGCATAGAAATAGTAGCCATTTCCGCCTCCAGAGGATAAATCTTATATAACAAAAAAGAGGGATTAAATCAAAGAATCAAAAAGATACTTAAAATCTACTCCATGCTTCCTTTAATTCTTTAACCTTTTCATAAGTCCAGAACCGAATTCTGTCGCCGTAGAAATAGAATATGGGGATTGCAATCAATATAAAAATTGTTGAACTGATAAGTCCGCCAACTGCAGAAAGGGCCAGGGAGCGCCAAATCCCTTTTCTCCCTTCTTCTACCTGAATTAAAACCATTGGAAGCATCCCCAGCACTGTGGTACTTGTAGTCATAAAAATTGGCCTAACCCTCTCCCTTGCTCCCTTCAGCACTGATTCAAGAAGGGAAAAGCCCTGTTTTCTCTTCAAATTAATATGGTCGACAAGCAGAATTGAATTATTAACTACTATGCCTCCCAGCAGAATAACTCCTATGTAAGCAGAGGAATCAAAGATAAAGCCAGCAACAACAAAGGCCAGAAAAACTCCGATTAAAGCCAAAGGGACAGCAAGGATAATAAAAAAGGGATGGACAAAAGATTCATAGAGAGATGCCAGTATCATGAAAATTATTATGAGCGAAAAGATAATGGCAAATTTTATCTGGCCTTTCTCTTCTTCAGTTAAAAGCCACTCTTCTTTCATAGTGGCAGAAAACCCAGGAGGCAACTGAAGGCCATTAAAAACAGCTTTCTTATATCTTTCTGAAGCTCTCGGAGGCCCTCGAAATTCCCACATGATGGTTTGCTGGAACTGTTGATCTTCCCTATCAATTGAACCGGCAATTGGCCATTCTTCAAGAGTAGAAATTTCTCCCAGCCTTAAATACTCCCCTCGTGGCGTTTCTATAAGGATATCTTGAAGATTTTTGAGATCCATTTTATCCGCTTCAGCAAACTTTATTGAAAGGTCCATTTCTTTTCCTCCAATCTTTGTCTTGACCCAATAAATCCTTCCCCTGATAAAAGATTGGAGATGATACAACAGATAGAAAGGGTCGATATCATACTTTCTCATAGCCTCCTTGTTGAGTTTCAATACATACTCAAACGAATCAAGTCTGTACCAGCTAAATCTGGAGGATACTATCCTTATTTCTTTAATCCGAGGATTTCTTCTCAATGATTGTTCCATCTCGGATGTTAATTCTTTTAATCTCTTCAAGTTATAACCATAGAATTTTATTCTCGAATCATAGTATATCCCAGTTCCAAGACTGGAGCTGTATGGCTGCGGGTCAAACCCGCCAATATACACACCCACTCCTGCAAAATTCGTAGCAAGTTGAATGAGCTCCTCCTTTAATACATAAGGGCGATAAGAGTTTTCTATATGAGGAGGAAATGATACATCCAGATAAGCATACTCTGGAGCAATATAAGCATCCATTTCCTTTTCATAATCTTTATCTAAAACCTTCTCCTCGAATTTTTTGATAACATCATCTGTTCGTTCTATCTCTGATCCAGGAGGCATCGTGATCCTGACATATATCCTCTCCCTGAAAGACCATCCAAAAAATTCTCCAAGAGAAACTTCTGATTTAAACCATCTGTAACTTCCATAAAATATTACAATTATCACAATAATGACTTCCAAAGGATGCCGAAGAAGGAATTTTAAAAGCTTTTCGTAGTAACCGCGAAATCTTTCCCTGTGAACTTTTCTTTCTTTCTTCATGAGCCTAGGACTTAAGGCAGGAATCAGAGAAAAAGACACGAGAAGCGACGCCGCCAGAGCTGAAGAAATAACAACCGCCAAAGGAAGGTAGTAGATTTTCAGCCTCCCTTGAAAGTAAGCAAAAGAAAAGAAGACACTCATGGTGGTCAAAGTGGCAGCCAAAACTGGTAATAAAACTTCCTTGGAGCCCAGGATCGCAGCTTGAATCGGGGATGCCCCCTTCTCTCTCAAGCGGAGCACGTTCTCAAAGACAACTATTGAGTTATCTACAAAGAGGCCGAATCCCAGAGCCAATCCTCCTAAGGTTAATAAATTAATAGATATTTTAAAAAAGTAGATGAGGTTAAAGGTAATCAGGACAGAAAAGCCAATAGAAGAAATAATTAAAAGAGAGGGTTTAAAGCTTTTTAAAATTGTGAAAATAAGGATAAATATTACTAAAAGGATAATTCCGACGAGAACATAAAGCTCCCTAAGACTCTTTTTAATGTCTTCACTCTCATCGTTTGTTTCCTTGAAAATTAAATCCTGGGGAAGCTCTTTCTTGATAACCTCTAATTTTTGCTTTACTCTTTTGGCAACTTTCAAAGTATTGGTTCCCTTCTCCTTAATGATTCTCAGCATGACTGTCGGCTTCCCGTTTATTCTGCTTATTCGAGAAATATCTTGATAAGAAGAAACAATCTGAGCCACATCATTCAGCTTTATCGGATTTTCCCCTGAATGAGTAATTATCGTTTCCCCTAATTCTCTAGTGCCTTTAACAGAATTCGAAATCTTAAAAATGTACTCCTGGTTCCCTCTTTTTACCTTCCCTGCCTGAAATGTCATGTTTTTTTCTCTAACAGCATTAAATATCTGATAGGAACGGACGTTCAGGGCCTTCATTCTTTTATAATCAATAATGATTTTAATCTCAGAATCAGAGCCACCAATCACTTCGACTCCAGCCACTCCCTTAACTGAGCCTACGGCATACTCTACTTTATCCTTCACGAGCTCCCTTAGTCTGTTAAGGGAATAATTTCCAGAAATTGTGTAATCGAGAAAATGCTCTACCCTAAACTCTTCAGGAATGAAAAGCTGGAGTCTCGGTCTTACTCTTGGAGGAAGCCTATCTCTTGCCCGGGCGATTTCTTCACGGAGTGCCAGCTCTGCAAATTCCATGTTGGTCTTATCATCAAAATCTAAAGTTATCCATGAAGAGCCAATTCGTGAAGTGGACGAAATCTTTCTTACTCCTTTTATGGACGATGCGATCTCTTCAATTGGAGAAGTAACCTGGGTTTGAATTATTTCGGGAGAGACACCATACCAATTAGTGATTATATTAATCTGTGGGTAGTCAACTTTGGGAGCTAATTCAATGGGGATATTAAGGAAAGAATAGACGCCCAAGGCCAGCACTGCCATAAAAAACATGACTGTGGCGATAGGTCTCTCAACAAAAATCCTCATTTTCCATATCTATGTTTTTTCTTGGCTGCTATCTCATAAACTAAGGGAATAATGATTAATGTAAGAAAGGTAGCCAGGATAAGGCCACCGATAACAGATATTGCCAGAGGCCGCTGAAGTTCGGCCCCTTTCCCTAATCCCAGGGACATGGGAAAAAGACCGAAGGCAGTAGTAACCGTTGTCATTAAAATAGGCCTTAACCTAACCCGGCTTGCCTCCATGATAGCTTCTCGAAGTCCCCATCCCCTCTTTCTTAGCTGATTGGTATAATCAATCTTCACTATGGCATCATTTACCACTATACCTGCTAATACGACCATACCGATAACCGAAATTACATTCAGAGTTTGTCCGGTCAAAAACAGTGCCCAGAAAGCCCCAATAAGGCCCATAGGCAAGGTGAATAAAATCAAGAATGGATGAATTAAAGACTCAAACTGCGCTGCCATAATCATGTAAACTAAGAGCACCGCCAAGCAGAAAGCAAATATTAAACTTTTGAAGGATTTGCTCATCTCTTCTTGCTCACCGCTAAAAACTACCCGGTAATTGGATGGCAGTGAAAGCTCATTTATTTTTTTTCTAATCTCTGGGGCAACTTGACTGATCTTGACACCTCGAAGATTAGCGGTTACCAGAACTTCCCTCTGTTGATTTTCCCGCCTAATTTCTTCTGGCCCTTTGACTATATCGTATGAGACTAATTCTCTCAAAGGAATTACAGTTCCCTGATAAGGAATTTGTTCGTCTAATAGAGATTCGATGTTTAACCTTGTCGCCATTTCAAGACGAACAAGGATGTCATATTTTCTCTCCAATTCTTTAAACTGTGTCGCCACTTTCCCCCTTACTGCATCAACAAGAAAATTACCTATAAAAGCGGGCGACAAATTTGAATATTTTTCGAGAGCCTCTTTGTTAATTTTTATCAAAAACTCAGGTTTTCCTTCGCCGATATTCGAATTCAAATCAGCAATCCCATCAATATCCTCAAGTTTCATAGTCAGCTTCTCAGCAATCTCTTTCAATCTATACAGGTCATCTCCCTTTATTTTTAATCCCAACTCTGCTGTTTGAAAGGCCAAAAATTGCACCAGAGCAGATTGTTCTCTGACTATAGAATAGGCAAGGTCAGGAAAACTCGACAGCTTTCTTCGTAAATTTTCGATTACACTCTCGACTTCCGAAGATTTCTGAAGTTCAACATAGATACGAATAGTGTTTAAAGATACATCAGGGTTCATACTTTCCATTCCACTCACTAAGCCTATTTGTGAAAAACAGAGTTTAACACTTTCTTCTTTCAACCATCTTTCTATTGCAGAGGAGATATCAGTTGTTTGTTCCAAGGGATAGTCAACTGGAGTTTTACAGATGAATTCAAAGGCTGCAGTCTCAGGTTTGGGCATGAGCTCCCGTCTCATCTGAGTTGCCAGGAGGAAAGTTACACCTAAAAATATTAAAGAACCAATCAAAACTTTTCTTTTATTCTCAAGAGACCATAACAGGAACTGATGGTAGCGGGATGCAAATTTCTGATAAACAAAATTAAATCCTTTAAAAATAACTCGAACAACAGGTTTGAAAGGAATGCTTAGATAATGGAGAAGAAAAAGAAGAAGCTGCAGGATGTAACTTAAAATAAAATTTAAAGCTAGATAAATTATTTTTGGGATAGAATAAAGCAGCCAGCGGAGACCTTTCAAAGGATAAAGTAAAACTCTCAGCTTTGTCTTATTTTTCTTTTCTTTTGCTTTTGTTCTTTCTTCTTCCTCTGTTTTTTCCATTTTCTTTTCGAACTCCAGCTTTCGTGAAGCAAGAGTGGGAAGAAGTGTCAGCGAAACAACGAGAGAAGAAATAAGAGCAAAAGTAACTGCAAGAGCCTGATCTTTAAACAACTGGCCTGCCACCCCGTGGACATAAATAATAGGGAGAAAAACTGAAATTGTAGTGAGAGTTGAGGCTGTCACAGCCATTCCCACCTCTTTTGTCCCCGAATAAGCTGCCTCATAGAGCTTTTTACCCTGGCCTTTATGCCGGAAAATTGACTCTGAGACTACTATGGAATTATCGACCAGCATTCCCACACCCAGGGCAAGTCCTCCTAATGACATGATGTTGAGGGTAATATCTCGAAAATAGAGAAGATTAAAAGTAGCGATGATAGAAATAGGGATGACCACAGCAATAATAATTGGAGTTTTCACATCTTGAAGGAAAATGAATAAAATCAGAAATGCTAGAATTCCTCCGATAATGATAGACTTAACAACTGAGGAAATAGCATTTTCAATATATCTAGCCTGCTCAGAAACCACGAGAATTTCTATCTGAGGATTCTCCGCTTTTATTTCTTCCAGTACCTGATGAGTCATTCCTGTGACCTTTACAGTATTAGCTCCAGACTCCTTCCTGACGAGAATACCGATGCTCTCCTCCCCGTTGAGCCTTGTCAATCCTTCTCGTTCTTTAATTGAGTCTTTAATTTCAGCCACATCCTTTAACCTTATGACTCCTCTTTCTTCAGTTGTTTGCAGATTTATCTCCCCAATTTCGCTGACTAATTCAAATTCTCCCACAACTCTCAGGGCATATTTAAATCTACCCTTTCTGATACTTCCTCCATGTAGACTACGATTGAAATCCTCAATTCTCTGCGCTACTCGTTCGATAGTCAATCCATAAAGTGAAAGGAGCTGTGGATTGATTTCAACCTGGATTTCTCGTTCCACTCCACCAGCAATCTCAGCTGAGCCTATTCCTTCAATTTGTTCCAACCGAGGCTTTATCAGCTCTTCAGAAAATTCTTTCAGTTCCAAGAGTCTCTTCTCTCCAGACACAGCTAAGATCAGGATTGGCTTGCTTTGTGGGTCTAAAGGAATAATTGTAGGCCGTCCAGCATCTTCGGGAAGCTGTAATCGGGCATTATCAAGTTTTTCTCTCGTGTGAAGGATGGCAAAATCCATATCTGTTCCCCAGGCAAACTCAAGAGTCATGTAGGAAACACCCTCTTTCGATATGGATTCTACTCCACGCAGGCCAGGGACAGTACTTACCGCTGCTTCTAAGGGAGCAGTGATAAAACTCTCTATTTCTTCTGGAGCAACTCCAGGATATTCTGTATAGACTGAAATGTGTGAATAACTTATATTAGGCAAGAGGTCAACGCTTAGCTCCCGCAGAGAAACAAAGCCCAAGAGTACAATTGCCAAGAAAAACATAAAGGTTGTAACTGGCCTGGATACGGAGAGTTGAGTTAATTTCATTGATTACTTAAATCTTAGCAAATTTTCGAAGGTTGACCAATCATAGAGACGGAAAAAGAATACATAAATTATCATTTGTAGAAATTGCATGAAATAAAGGTTTGAAGTTTGGGATGTTATGTACGTTATTTCCACATTACTTTATAGCGCTTAATCACCGGAAATCCATCTTCTGTTTCCTCTGCTGTATAGAGTTTACTTTTTATCCATAATTTAACAAAAGCTCTTATTGGTATTTTAGCAATATATCTTCCCTCAGGATCAAAAACATTTCTTCAGGGCCTTTTCCCTTTTTTCCAAACAGCTTGATTAATTTCCCTTCAGGGCTAAATTTTCTTACCTCAACTAATCGGATTCAAAATCATGAGACAAAATAGCAGAATGAATAAAATTACTTTTTTCATATTCATCACCTCAATTACCTAAAGCTGTATTGTTAAAGACAGACTCAATCAGAAGCGTTATCTATTACTTTGCTTATTTACTAACGAACGGATTATTTTTATTATTTTATTTATTAAGTTATAGACACCAACAGTCAGTAGCGAAGTTTGGTGAGCTTAGTCTCTTTGCTCAAAAAAGGCCCTTCTTTAGAAACAGGGATATCTACACGCAAATTATAATCACCGTAGAGTAAAGTCCTGAGTTTAAGGTTAAAAATTCCACTCCAAATCTTTGTTTTCTTATTCCATTCTTCGGCCACTATTTCTCCTGGAAGCTGTTGAGCTATTTTCCCTTTTCCTGAAGCTATGAAATTAGGAGTAACGCTAATTTTCCCTTGAGGCAAATATACCTGCAGGAACACAAAAGCATCCTCCATACGCTGGAACTGATTAGTAACAGAAGGGAAAAACTTTATTTCCCCATACTCCAAGCTCCCATCTTTTTTAGAGACAATAAAAGACCTTTTTACATTTTTATGACTCGGAGTTAATAATCCCAAAACACAATTAATAATGTTCCCCTGTTTCTTCTTAAAATCCGGAAGAATAAAAGACGACTCCCATACCCCAATTTCGTTTGACTGATCATCATAGAGCGCAAAGATAGCCTGGTATTCGTTCTGTTTGAAAGGCATCTCTTGGCCTTTATAGTGATAACAGAGATAGTCTGTTGTCTTTATAACATCCATGAAAGAAGAATTTATGTTAAAAGGGATAGCAATCTTTCCAGCGAAAGCCCTTTCGCCCATCTTTTTATCTTTAATCCAGAAGTGAAAATTGAACTGTCTGGTACCGTATTCCGCTCCCCTCTCAATGAACAGCTTCTTTGCCGGAAGGGCAATATTCATCCATGGCTCATATTTATCCTTTTCCTTATGAAAAGGAATGAACTCAGCCTCAAAGGGAAGGTCTGTAAACAGAGAAGGATTATAAAAAGCAGAGACGAGTAGCATTTTTTCTTCTTCGTTCTCAGAATAATCTGTGTAGCCTTTTCTGGCACGCACATCCACTCCCGACCGCTTAATTTTGACTTGAATCTTGTGGTATCGATCATCAGGCTGTGACCTCGGAGGATAATAGCTAAGTTGATAGTAATAACTTAAATCCGTGGTCATTACTTTGTAGAAATTGTCATATTTTTGAGCACCTCTTAAGGCTACAGCGCCTGTATCCTCAGATAACCACCTCAAATTCTGCATACGTTTTATTTTTTCCTCACCCCGGAAAGAGAGGGCTTCCATCCTCTCTCTTGGGCCGAATTCTGCAGTAGTGCTGATAAAATATTTTGTAAACGCATCAGGATCCAGGGAATAAATAGAAATATTCTGAGCATTGGTGAAATGTATCAACTCCCGTATAATCTCCTCCCCACTCATAATCTTCTTTTTCTCGAGTATGTTAAAAGGATCAAACACTCTTATAGTCCCCACATCTCTTCTCTGGTCCAGGCCTTCTGTCCTTGCTTTACTTGCAGCTCCGGTCGCTTCACTAATCTTATCATCTATAGTTCTTGAAGAAAGGTCCGGTAATCCGTCACTGATGAGAACAATAGATTTTCTCCCGGGTAAATCTTTAATCATATTGGCAACCGCAAAAAGGCCACCAACTGCCTTTTCAAATCTTCCTCTCTGTATAAAGAGATACTCCTGCTCTAAAACTGGATGTAATCTTTCTTCATATCTTTCAATTAGACCCAGTTCTTCATCAAACTCAGCGCCGATTTCCTGCCACATCTTAAGGGCATCCTCAGATTTGTCTAACCAGATATTCGCAGAAGCCATGAGCATAGCTTTTCTTATGAGCTTCTCATCAGTGGTAAATGGCTGAACGATTTCCACGCCGGTTTTCTCCTTCAATTGGATGATCATTACTTCATGGCCTAATTTAGCCAAATCAACGAGCTCATTAACAATCTTTCGACCACCCTCTTTGAGGTTTCTCTGCCAGGAGCAGGCGCCATCAAACACAACAACAAGCTGCTTCTTAGGAATGGCTGGAGTGATTTTCTCTTCCACCTTTTTTTCTAAGGGTATTAATTCTCTCTCTCCAAAACTTATGAGTTCAAAAGAATTTATGGGAACTTTCTCGCCGTCTTCAAAGAGCTCGAAATCATTCATTGTTAAGTCTGTGACAAATTTTCCATCTTTGGTAATAATGACATCAACTAAAACGAGCCTGACCTCTACCTCATGTGTTTCAGGCTGAGGAATCTTCTGCTGCTTCGAATAGCCAAACATGAGAAATAATACAACGAATGTAATTATGAAAATTAATAAAACAAGCTTTTTCATTTTCTACCTCCTGCTATTCTTTACCATCTTATCTCATTTTAATGATTTCAACAATTCTTTTACTTTTGATTCTTCCTTTCCCCCTAAATAGAGATATCTTTTGTAATAAAAAATGGCTTTCTCGACATATCTTTCATTCAATTTTGATTTAGCTTGATAAATCTTTCCAATTTCGAAGTATGGCTCGGGGTCATTAGGCTGTAACTCTATAGCCTTTTTTAGCTCTTTAAGAGCTTTATCAGGTAGATTTCGTTCAAACTTTTAAAGCCACCTAGATGAGGATTTTCTGTTGTTAGTCCTGCCGGGAAATTTAATTTTTCAAGAAGGCTGTTCGCATCAGTCAGCTTATTTGACTTAAACAAAATATATACTAAGAGGTCATAAGCATCCCCGTTATCAGGAAATAATGTCAATTCTTCTTTAAGTAAACCTAAGCCATCATCAATCTTCTCTAACTGATAATAAGCATATCCAATTTTTTTTCAAATATCCCGCTACTGAGGATTTTGGGAAAGGATTTTCAAGTAATGTACAATTGCTGTCCTGAATTCCATCATATCTAAGAGTAAATCCGCCCTCTCAATAATATCTTTTTGGTCAAATTGAGAGACTGAATAATTATTGAGCAACAGGACTAATACTAAAATCGAAATCAATCTCTTCATTCTATGCCTTTTTATTATCCCTCTATCTATACCACATCAGCTTCAGCACAAATTTTCTAACTATAAAGGAATAATTTTTATCTCAATTTGTTTTATGATTTTTCTATCTAAAGATTCAATCCTGAGATGATAATTTCCTGGAGATATGTCTTTAAAATCTAAGAGATTAACCTCACTTAAAATTCTTAATTTCTTATCAAAGAAAGATTCGATCTCCTCAAAAGGTAATTGTAATGGCGCATTTTTATCATCTTGGAGAGAAAACCGAAGATCAAAATTTTTTATCTCTTTAGGGCTGCAGATCTGCAAAAGAAGAGCCATTTTTCTTCCCTCATTTAAAATGTTCTCTACAAGTGGGTAAAATCTATAATGGGAAAGCAAAAGAGAGCCATCTCCAATAGAGACTGAAAAGGGAACTGTGCTTTCTTTTTCTTCTTTTCTTAAAAAACCACAAATGGAATTGATGACACTTAAAGAGCTTTCTTTCTTTATATCCGGTATAATTAGGGAATCTTCCCATCCTCCGACTCGATCCTCTCCTTGCTTTAGAATCACTCTTGCATCATAATCTCCCGGCTTTAGATCAACTAGTGATGTGATAAAGGCACGATAGAGAGAATGAAGGCCTCTTTCTGTAGCCTCTCTTATCCTAAGCATTCTTCCTCCAGTATGCACCCTCTCTTCCGTCCATTCATTTAAACCAAACAATAAAGCCATTTTTTCAGGAGGAGTTGCATATTGATCCTTCCTGAACTGATCTAAAGGAACTTTTAGCCTTATCCAAAACTGAAGATATCCTCCTCTTAATGCAATGAAATCTGTTTTGCAGGAAAAGGCTATGTCTCTGTAAGCAGATGGTGAAAGAAAGGCCGAGGCAAGCTTTCTTCTCTCGATCTCCTCATCTGTAAAATCGGAATAACCCTTTTTATACCTTACCGTCAATCCAGGCTTTTTAACCTTTACTTCAATCTTGTGGTATCCTTTTTTTCGTTTTCCTGATGGTGCGTAAGAAATATCATAGAAATGTGTAAGATCCCTTCCCAGTTCTTCTACGAAATTCTCATATTTTTTCTGTCCTCTTAAATACATTCCACCCGTCTCATCTGCTATTTCTTGAAGGCTGTATTTTTCTTCTGACCACCGTTCCATTTCTTTTTTAAATGTTTCCCCTAATTTTAAAGAAAGGGCTCTGACAGAAAAATCTGATTTAAATTCTTTCGGAGAAAAGGCATAGAAAATAATTTTCTCTTCGTTTATGAGCTGCAAAAACTTCTCAAAGGCTTCTTGGTGATCATAATATTTCTTCCCTCCAAACAACTTAAATGGATCAAAAAGCTTAACTACGCCCCTATGGAGGTATTGGTAATGTCCCCCTTCCACATTTATCCCTTTTTCACTCGTTCTTTGAAGGCGAAATCCATCACTAACGATAAGGACTGCCTTTATTCCTTCAAATTGCCTGATATAATTAACAGCACCTAAAAAGGCCCCGAATGAATCCGAAAGCCTCTGATTCCCTATGATTTTTTCTTCCATCATAAAACAATCCATGACATAAAAGGGATTTGAAATGAATCGATCTTGTGGTCTTAGCCGAGCTTCCTTTTCTAGATCTTCCATTTCACGCCTTCTCATCTCCTCTTGAATGAACCTTAAAAGATCAAACTTAAATTTTGAAATAATATCAGAAAGCAGGTTCTGGTCGGAGGTAAAAGGCTGAATCACGCTTGCGCCGGATTCTCTACTGAGATCAATTACCATAGTCTCTTCCACTTTACTTGAAAGAGATTTAAACATTTCTTCAATTTGAGGCCATTGGCTGGTTAAAGAGAATCTATTCGTGTTTAAATTATCAAAGAGAATGACCAATTTCATTTGTTGAGGAACAAGAGGCTTCTTAACTTTTTTGATTTCTTCCATGAATTCTTTCTTTGGAATTTCCTTTTCAGGTGTTATTACTGCAAAATATTGAATTTTGGCTCTTTTTCCATCTTCGAATATTTCAAAATCATCCTTTGTGAGATTATCAATAAAACTACCTTCTTTATCAGTAACAAAAACTTCAACTACAACTAATTCAACAGTAACTTCATGCTCCAAAGGTTTAAGCTGCTCCTGCTTCCTCTGAGATCCAAGAAGGAAAAGAGCACAGAATGAGAGGAGAATAATGGAACACCCAAATATTAACTTCTCTATCTTTTCATACATTTTAATCTCCTTCTAGCTTCCTCATGAGAATTTAGAAGATCGGGATTCCTATTTGTCGGTACCAGGTCGCCTTATCCCAATAGCCTCTTTGGAAGATGATTACACCTTCTTTCACGTGAAAGAACCCGCAGCCTTTTAAAGTATAAAATTTTCCTGAAGGTGAATAATTTAAAAAATTTCCTTTGAAGGTTCCCCATCCATCCCATTCGAGGATAGCCCATTCATCATCCTCAAACAGGTTCACTGTCTTAAATCCTGAATCAGGAAATGCTTGAAAAAACTCTTTAAAACTTCTGTAAATGGCATCCTTCCCATTGAGTGGTTTCTCAGGAACCTGAAAGTTTATGGCATCAGGCGCATACAACTCTTTTAGGCCTTCAGCATCTTGGCAGTTGAATAACTCAGCCCATCGAATAACGACCTCTTTGGGTGACTTAATTTGATTCATCCTTACACCTCATAAAAAAATAAATTCTTTTATTTATTTCAGGGAATATTAGAATTTAAATTTTAATCCAGCTCTAACCGAATAACCTGAGAGGCTTGTTTGTTTGATCCTGTAGTCAAAATCTA
The DNA here is from genome assembly GCA_041862375.1 of Candidatus Aminicenantaceae bacterium. Classification (GTDB taxonomy): domain Bacteria; phylum Acidobacteriota; class Aminicenantia; order Aminicenantales; family Aminicenantaceae; genus WVZL01. The sequence goes on along the minus strand of JBGVTE010000086.1, from coordinate 2,554 downwards.
CGGAAGGAAGCTTTTCTAAACTGATCCCACCGCTTCCTTCATAGAACTTTATGTAAGAAAGAGTCGTATCTCCTATTTCACCCGAGCTTTTAATGTTATCAAAATTGACATCTCTGTAGAAAGCATCAACGGTTAAGCACAGATTCAAAGATACATCTATTTCAAATCCTGCTCCGAAAAGATATCCCACTGTGTTACACTTTCCCTCAAAATTCCAGGAACGATATTCCCATGTACTGAAGCCAGCAATATTCGTACGCCATTTTGATTTATTTTCGAATGTCCCAATATAATACCCAACTCCTCCAGTAAAATTAACTCTGAGAACAGAGCTAACTGGGAAAGAACATATTGCAGAGAAACAGATTGGGATAGCTGAGGCAGCAAATTCAGGCTCGAGAAAGTAATCTCCTTTAAAAGCACTACTTTCTGGAGGCGTAAATTGAGATACTTTTCCCCTTAACAGTTTAGAAATATAGCCATTTCCCACAGAAAAACTTATATAGGAGTTAAGCTGATAGATAAACTCCAAGTAAATGTCTTGGCCCAGGCTCTGTCTTTGCTCCTGCCCCATTGACATATAATCAGAGTATTCAATCTGAGTGAGCAAAACATCCTCCACATCTCCACCTGAACCTAAGCCAAAGGCAAGTTTTACATATACATTTTTTGAAAGAAGACTATGGGACAAGAGCAGAACGAAAATGATAATTAAGAAAAAAATTTTTTTCTTCATCTCATTCCCCTTCTGCTTTTATTTCCTGATTAAAAATAATTTTCAACTATCCCCTCTTAATCTACACTATATACTAGCAAATAATGTGCCAATAGTTACAGGAATAATATTTATTACTCTGCGTCTTTTTTGTCCTAATTTAATGACATTTGTAGTTACATATAAAAATTAGAGTTTGTCCCAAAGTGACGGGAGCGGGACAGAACTGAACGATAAAATCAAGTTCTGAAATATAGGATGAGCACAGTATAATTTTTCCTCTTTGAAGACTTTTGCTATTTTCTTTCTCTTTTAATCCGTATATATTTATTGATACTCTCCTAACTTTTCTTATTAGTAATAGATGGCTTTGCGCCCACTCTTTTGCGTTCTCCTCAATTTCCATTACCTGATCCATATTAAATTTAACAAAAGAAAACGCCATAATCTCGTAGCCCATTTTAGCAAAATCTGGAATTGCAGAAAAATGTCTCACCAGACCCTCTTCTAATAGTTTACTCTTCATCCTAGATACAGTTGGTTGCGAAACACCAAGTATCTTAGCCATTTGCCTATCGCTTCGATTGGAATCCTTCAAATACTCCAAAAGAAGATTCGTCAGCTTATCTTTTTTTACACCTGAACGCTTCCCCATTACCAATACTTCCCAAATCAAAACTTTCGTGATCTAGTTACATTAAGTTACATTAAGTCACATTATTAGTTTTTGTTCGGTAAACGACTATTATAATTCCATTTAAATAAAAGATAGTACAGAAAAATTTGAAATGACATGCTGCAGAGCTAATTTGAAAGCACAGCCAAAACCATTTTTATCTTTCGATAAACTGGCAGTAACTGGTTTTGCTCACCCGCCCATCTGCAACAAAAATTGTTTGTTAGATGCTAATTACCCGCTATTGTGGATTAAATTTTAACCTTTCTCTCTCTTCTTTTGTTTACGGTTTCAGTCATAATATATTTATATTTTTGCCAAATTGTTTATAGTTGTTTAGACGTGTCAAAATTCAAGGAAAAACTTAGATATGATGTTATCGTGCGTGCGCATCCCAAAAACATAATACCAGAGACTAGCATAGTAGAATTTAGGGGGAAGAAAGTTGATTAGCAGGAAAGATATCCTTCTTATACTTGTGTGTCTGCTAATTGCTGGCGTTGGTGCAGTTACGGTCGTTTACCAGACTGTTAATCCAACAGAAAAAAATTTTTATGATGAGTCGACATGGATTGAAGTGAAGTGGAAAACTTATCACCCGGGCGACAGGGTCTATTTAACGGTTATTGTTGAAGAGCCGATACGAGTTGCGATAGTTAGTGTTGAAATGAATTCTTCGATTGTGGGACTTGAAAATCGGACTTTGTTTTCTGGCGGAGAAGCCTATTGGGGCTCTAAGTTAGTGTATGATCCAGGTAAGGATTATTCTGATTCTGAAGAATGTGACTTTTCTCTTCCTGGGTCTTGGGCATGGGATACGCAGATTGAGAACAAAACGGTTAAAGTGTATTTTACCATAAAGGTCACATATGTTCATGCGCACAAACTTTATTCAGGTTTCTTTGAGGATGTGTATGAGACTAAACTAATTACCTGTTACGTATTATTTGATGTTGAGGTGCCATGATATTTTCTGACCGTATTTGATGTTGCGGACGCTAGCTGGCTTAAGAGTTTTCAGGAATGGCGATACGAGGAAGCGCGCGCTTCATGATTATCCAAAGATTACTCAAGAAGAAACAGAGAGAAATAAGCTCAAATCAAGCTCATTTAAAGCTAAAGAGCCTAATCACCCATTTCTTCCAGTTTCGCCGGCAAATACT
>JBGVTE010000085.1:0-12107 GCA_041862375.1 Candidatus Aminicenantaceae bacterium | reverse complement strand
TAGAGCACTGGACTGTGGATCCAGAGGTTGGGGGTTCGAGACCCCTCGCTCACCCTTTGGCCTCCTTCTTGGTTCGAGTTCTGACCTGACTATGCACGTTGAATTCTGTATGCCGCCAGCTAAGACTTTTGTGAACAAGATGATGATTGATAAGCTTCCTGTAGAGAAGTAAGGCAAAAACCTCCTGAATAACTGAACGTAAATACCCATATTCTCTCTCAAAGCAGTTCTTATACTCTATGAGAAACTTCTCAAAATAATGAAAAAGAATCGGGTAGAAAACGGTGCGTTCCGGATGAAGAAAACGATAGATCTCAGTCATGTCAGAGACATCGGTGCTATAATCAGGCTAGAAAATAGATTGAACCCTAAAAGATCCGATACTCCTAGTAGGAGTAAGTCATAATTTGGATAAAAATGAGAGATAGGAACATACAATATAAAATGGAAGGAGAGATCAATCTTCAAGTTATAATTTGGAATATTTTAGAGCTTTCCTGATAGAGAAAATAATAAGTCTAGTAATTGAAGGTAACAATTTAATGTGAAAAAATGCGAAATTTTAAGGTAGCATATTAGAATCTAATCCTTCCTATTGACTGGAATTTTCTTTGGTGATAAAGTCAATTTCGTTCGCAAAAAAAGAATATTGAAGGATATTCAAAATGTCATACAAAAAGATTATTATTTATCTACTATTTATTATATTATTTTCAGAAAAGCTTTACTGTTATATCGATCCTGGAGCAGGAAGCTATATAATTCAATTGATTATAGCCGGATTAATTGGAATTTCTTTTTCTTTTAAGCTTTTTTGGAAAAAAATAAAAAAACTTTTTTCAAAAATATTATCAAGAAAATCAAATAATTAACGAAATTTTGAATATTTCAAACCAAATTTTAAGTTCTTTTCGAGATCCGAGTGGTTTTCTTTTCTTGAGAGATGGCAAAATTTATCGTCAAATAAACAATAGTTACCAGAAGGAATATGATTATTTAATAAATTCTGGCCTTTATAATTCTCTTGTAAACGCTGAATTATTAATTCCCCACAAAGAAGTTGACATCCCCCCTGAAGATCATGAAATTGCTTATAAAATCATTAAACCTGAAGTAATCCCATTTATATCCTATCCTTATGAGTTTTGTTTTAGACAATTAAAAGATGCTGCTCTTATCACTTTAAAGGTTCAAAAAATGTCACTTCAGTACGGAATGACTTTAAAGGATGCAAGCGTGTATAACATACAATTTAGAAATGGGAAGCCAATTTTTATCGATACTCTTTCATTTGAAAAATACGAAGAAGGAAGGCCCTGGGTTGCTTATAGACAATTCTGCCAACACTTTCTAGCTCCTTTAACTTTGATGCGTTATAAAGATGTTCGATTAAATCAGCTTTTTAAAATACACTTAGATGGAATACCGCTGAATTTAGCAAGTTCACTGCTTCCTTTTTTTACAAAATTTATTCCTTCTATTCTCATTCATATTCACATTCATGCTTATAGTCAAAGATATTTTGCTAATAAAAATGTAAACATAAGAGGAAAAAATATTAGATTTATTTCTCACCTTGGACTTATTGACAACTTGGAATCCTTCATTAAAAAACTAACATGGCGATCCTTTAGGACGGAATGGATTAATTACTATAAAAATCAAATTTATTCTGTGGATGCTTTTCAACATAAAAAGCAAATAATCAGCGATTATTTAGACAGAATTAAACCAAAACAAGTTTGGGATCTTGGAGCAAATACAGGTGTATTTAGTCGTGTAGCAAGTGAAAAAGGAATTGAAACGATTTCTTTTGACATTGATCCTGGTGCAGTAGAAAAAAATTATATTGAATGTATCAATAGGAATGAAAAGAAAATACTTCCTTTAATTATTGATATTACAAATCCAAGTCCAGCTATTGGATGGGAAAATCGGGAAAGATTATCATTCATAGAACGCGGCCCCACAGACGCAGTATTAGCCTTGGCAATTATTCATCATTTAGCTATTTCCAACAACCTCCCTTTCGAAAATATTTCAAATTTTTTCAGTAAATTATGCAAATACTTAATCATAGAATACATTCCCAAAAACGATATTCAAGTTAAAGGACTTCTTAAAACCAGAAAAGATATATTTCACAATTACGATCAAGAAAATTTTGAACAGAAATTTGGAAGAGATTTTAAAATACAAATCTCAGAAAGGATTTGTAATTCAGATAGAATCTTATATTTGATGAAAGCAAAAAATATGTAGGGGATGCAAATTTTCTTTTTATATTTCCATATATCTTTCTATTTTGTTTATACCTTCGTTTAGTAAAAAAGCTCGTACGAAGTTTTTTTTAACTACCTATTGAGGTCTAAATTGTTACATAGAATAATACTTCAGAGAATAAAAGTCATATCACCATTTAAATTTAATATTTGGCAAAATCTTCCATCCGCGTACAGGTGAATAAGAAAAATGGTTCATCTCTCCTTTGAATAAGCTGGATCCGACAACCATTACCTTTCCATTATTTTTTCTTTGTAAGTAACCAATATATATGTTTATTTCGCGGTCAGATGGAAAATCTTTCCGAAAAACAGATATGCCAACTTTATGGTTAATTAAAACACCTGTGATGTCTGATAGCGTTGCGGCTATATCCACGCTCTGAGTTTGTAAGTCTGATACCTTCAAAGGTTTATTTTGTGCATTTGGCGGTTTGAAAAGGAGTAAAGTACTTGTATGCAACTCGAGACTTAATGGATTTTCTCTTAGTGAGATATGTCTTATCTGTTCTTTTGTTTTTTCGTCCATAGAAATCTTCATTGTTTTAAGTTCTTCTGCATAGGAACCGTGATCACTAAAAATAATGATAGTAGCATTATCAAATTTTCCATCCAATTTGAGTTGTTTTATAAATTGGACAATAGGTCTCAGTGAGCATGCAGACTGACTTATGATGCTAGTGGGAGGATATTTAATAGAGCAGTTTTCATCGTAAATATAAGGCTTATGAGGAATATATGCGTGAATGTATACAAATTGCCCTGTGGATGGTCTTTTCTTTTCATCAGACGCGAATTCCCATAAAGTATCCAAAGATCGAGCAACCAGATCTCCGGGACCGTAACTGAATTCAAGGCTTCTCATTTTGTAAAAAACTTCCTTTTTTAAAGCTGTCGGCACCACTTTAAGTAGCCATATATTACTGATCAAAAGGAACCGTTTTATCTTGGCTGACCTGTAAACAGATTTCAAATCTTTGGGATCCTTGAAATGTGTTGTTCGGTCGTGTAACCACGTTTTGCTAGAATACTGCCAAACTACATAACCAGCATCTGCAAAATTATTTATAATTCCTCCTTTTTTCCAACCATATATCCATTCACTCATGCGTCCACCAGAATAAAAAGAGCCATTCATAATACTGGAGATTGAAGGATATGTAAATGCATAGTTAGACCTATTATTTGGGAATACTGTAAAACCCGAAAATGCACTTTCAAGGTTTCCCTCTTTAACAACCCTCTGAAATATTTTACCGACGAAGCTGTCTAAACATATCATATATACATTCCCTTTGGTCGATGTGTAGTTTGAACTCACTGATGATCTTGATGGGAAAAAATTTTCTTTCTCAACAATCTTTTTTTGATCGTTCGAAATCCTTTGAACAGACCAGTCGATTTTAACTATGATATATGTTGTCTGAACAACACAAAAAGCAATTATAATAGGCACAAAATAATTTTGAACAATTTTTTTCGGAATAAATATCGCTGCAATAATTACACTTATAAGGATTAAAAGCTCAATCAACGTTAATCTTAAAGGCTCGTGAATCGGAATGAATTCATCGAGTCCAATAAGACCTCCAGCTTGAATTGGTGCAAAAATATCCTTAAGTAGAAAAAATATGCCGGCATAAAAAATATAAATAAATATTTTACTTTGTTGATATCGCCGCAACGCAACGATGACTAAGATTAATCCAAACCAAATTACAGCTATTCCTAGATAGGGAAGAGTAATCTCAAGACTATAGTTGAAATCCTCTTGATGAGGAATATATACAGTGAATGGGAAAAGTATACAAAGAACAAATCCTGGAAATATTCCAAGAAAAAAATTTTTTAAACGCATCGATCCTCTAAATCCTACAGTGATATGTTAATCATCAAGGACTTATATTCATAGTGCTAATTAAATGTATCTTATTTTTATCTTAAATTTTTCTTCTTTATGTGTAAAGTAACTTTTCATTTTATTCTCATCTATGCTCATAATCCAGACGAAATATATAGTAAAAAGTAAAAAATTCACCAAAATAATAACACATAAGGTAACATGATGATGTGATGTAGGTATTTTATTTCCTCCTTTTCACTTATACTTCTTTTACTCAAACCCAATCTAGTACATATAAACTCAATTTGACTCTTTCCACATTTATTGTTACTCTCTAGCAATCTTACTAGAAATGCAGAGCGTGTTTATAAAAACCACCAAATGTTATTTGAGAATCCTGAAGATACTCTTTATTACGGCAAGTGTACTACCCCGCTAAAGGAAAGTATCTCTTTTTCTCATACAAAGACCTTAGAAACACTTAAAGATGAATTAACCACTTATATTAGTTAATTAAAATTAAATAATGATAAAAAAAATAATGTTAGTCACAATTGGAGTAATTGTTTTGGTCATTGGATTGTATACAATCTTTGCCCATGAATCTCTAACATTTTATGTAGTAAGATACGCTGAATTATATCTTTCAAAAGATCATAATATTGAATCTGAGATTACACCTAGAATATCTAATTATCTGTACTACATATCCATTTTTTTTATTCTAATTGGAATAATTTTATTTTTATCTCTTAAAGAAACGATCTCCACACATTTTAAAATTTATGTTAAAAGGTTATCTGAAGATCCACTTTCCAAGAGCAAAAATAGAAAAATTTGGATTTTAATTTTTATGTTTTTTCCATCTATTATTGGGATTTCTTTATACTTCTTTTTTCAACTTAGAGAAGTTCCTTTAATAGCCCCTCTACACGGCGAAGATAATTTTTTCGAGAACTTAACTTTTCTCATGCTTGCTATTTCCTCTCTTTTAATGATAAAAGCAGCTGTAGTTATTAAGCACATATATAAAGAAACAGGTGCTATTCATTTCCGCCGCATTTTATTTTTTTACATTGCCTTAGCGGGCTTTTTTTTCTTATGTGCAATGGAGGAATTAAGCTGGGCACAGCGGATTTTTGGCTGGGAAACTCCCCAATGGATTGGCGAGATTAATACATTTGAAAGGACTGATATCCACGGCATGTTTGGTCTTTTTTTTCGCAAATTAGAACAGATATTTGCATTATTATTATATTCTATGGTGGTTGTCTCTGTTATTTTGCATGGTATAAACAAGGAGACCAAAATACAGAATTTAGTCCTCCCTTATTGGAGTCTTATTATTATTGGGCTAATTATGGCTTTATCGATAGACTGCGAATTAATTGAAACTTTATTTGCTTTTTTTGCTCTATTTTATTCTCTAAGACTAGCGATAGGTAATTTTTCTACTTATAAAAAAAATCTCCAACAATCTTAAAGGTGCTCCATTTTGGGATTTTTAGGCTTTCTCAAATATCCCCCATGAGCTAATCAGCACAAAATAATCCCTTCTTTAATCTACAACACTGTTCTAGCATATAAATCCAACTGACTCTTATCTCTCTTATTATAAACAGAAACCTTGGACAGATATTTTACCGTGCCCAACAGCACGATAAAGCGATAGAAGCCTTACACAAAACACTCGAGATGGATCCTAATTTTAGCACAACACACTTTTATCTTGGAAAAACATACTTGCAGAAATCCATGTATGAAGTAGCTCTGGCAGAGTTTAAAAGAAAAGGAAATTAGAAAATGTAGGGACCTTGCTTCAGATACCAGGACTATTCTTTTAGATATTTCTCAAGAATTTTAAAAAATTCCTTTTTAATCTTTCTGTCTGCTGCGTGACTTGCTTCTGAAACAGCTGTCTCACAGTTCACTTTCATATCTCCATTCTTTACTTCAAAAGTAATTTTCAATGGAGGTGTTACTTGGAGGTCGGTAAAATATTCTCTATGCTCGACTGCTTCTGTACTCCTCGCTACAATAGTCTCCTTCCTGATTACGTAGTCCATATCATTGAGAGTATTTTTGGTTATACCCCATATTTCGTCAATTGAGACATTATCATAAGTTCTCGTGAATGGATCTTTCTCTTTTAGGGCTAGTATAGAAGTATACCCTAATAAAAATAGGAAGCCTAATCCGATTATAATAATTTTCTTTTTCACTTTCTCCTCCCTTAATAATATTTTGCTTGAAGAATCTTACTTGAGTCTAAAATAGATTGTCAACATGGATTCTTATTTCGTTTTTTCACCTTGTTCTGGGCTAAATCAAAAAAATTTTACCCTGCTATCGATATTTGAGGTATCTAAACATGAGAATGCTTCATCCTATGGGCCATCCCAACAAAAAGAAAATAATCGCAGAGCACACGCTCACATACAAAGCCTCTCCCTTGCGACTTCCAGGATCCGCAAGGCTAGATACTCTACCGTCTTTCCCATTTCATTGGCCATCTTAGTCAGTGGGCTGAATTTCGGATACAGCCCAGGAAGTGTGTTCACATCCAGAACCCAAGGAATTCCTTGTCTATCCAGCCGAATATCCACTCGTGCGAAGTCATTACAACAAATCGAACGATACGCCTTCGTCGCTGCCCTAACTACATTCGCCTTTTGTCGAACTTCTATCTCGGGCACTGTCACGTTTTCATGCCAATGGGCATATTTCTTCTTCATTTTTTCTGTAAAAATGTGGGGAGCACCAGGCTTAGTTTCAAAGTGCTTTTCCAGGATTGGCAGTATTTGCAGCTTTCTGTTGCCGATGATGCCGACGGTCAGCTCGCGGCCGCGAATGAACTTGGTTATGAGTGCTTCCTGGCCCACTGCAAGAGCAACATCTATGGCCGCAGGTAGTTTTTCCGCTGACTCTACAAAAGACGCTTCTGATATCCCTTCGCTCGAGCCCAGGGAACAGGGCTTTACTAAAACTGGGAATCCCACCCGCTGAGATGGTTTCCGTTTCTTCCGGCTGACCAAGGTGAAAGGGGGCACCGGTAATCTGTCACATTGTAAGATTCTATTCGCCAGCCCCTTGTTCATCGCCAGAACATGGCATAGCGGAGTGCAGCCGGTGTAAGGCACTCTCATTTTCTCCAAGAGAGCTGGGACGTAAGCCTGGGCTATGCCCAGTACGGAGAACCAATTGAAAACAATGTCTGGCCTAGCTTTCCTTACTTTCACAACCAGGTTGCTGCGCCCATCAATAGTAACAACCTTGTGATGCTTATGCTCGAATGCCTTGCGCAGGCGCGTAAGAGTAGGATACATGAGTCTGCGGCGCAGCCCGTGTATTTTGTCTTCGGTCGCACGCATTCGCGCCGGATGGAAGATTATCGCGATCCTCATAAGTGACAGATCACCTCCTTAATTTTATCCCCAAAAGCACCTGGCGGTATGTACTAGGCTAGCTTTGAATCTTGGAGGGACACAGCTTCTTCGAATTTCTTATGCAGCTGGAGGCCTAACATATGCTTGGCCTTGCTGTAATCGATCAGGCTTTCGTTTCCGGAAAGATGTATTCGGTTTGGTGTTCTGGGAAAGTATTTTGCCAGCAGATGAGGGACATCTGGATTACGAAGACATACGTCGTCTGCCGCGATGTGGAAAACCTCATACCCTCGCAGGTCGGACACTAGAGCACGTATGATAGCGTGAATAGCATCTTCTACGTGCACCCAGGCCCACAGGGACTTGCGTCTCGCTGAGGGATCTTGGGCGTCGGCCAAATACCGTTGTTCATCTCCTGGACAGAGTATGTTCGAAAACCTTAGAGCAATGATATTGATGTCATATCTTATTGCATAGCAGCGGCACATCTCCTCCCCGAGCATTTTACTGATTCCGTAGGGATCCTGCGGCTTTAAGGGATGTTTCTCGTCTATCGGGAGATACTCGGGAGCTAACTCAGTCAAACTTTGTGCTAATCCGAGTACTGCGTCGCTACTGGAGAATAACAACCTTTTCACTCCCTCGGTACGCGCTGCCTCGAGTACACAGAAGGTGCCTAAAGCGTTCGTTTCCATGACCTTCATCGGAAGATGGTTGTAACGGGACCGCAGAGCAGCCAAGTGTATCACCGCATCTGCGCCTCGAAACGCCTCACTCAGTGTGGCTATATCTGTGACTTCGCCATGTATCCACAGGAATTGGCTCTGTCTAGGTCGCTTCTTATCATGGAGCAGAACCTCGTGCTTTCGAGCAAGTGCGGGTACAAGGTATCCAGCCAATTTTCCACTACCACCCGTGACAGCTAATTTCAATTATTCGCCTCCTCTTTGTATCCTAGAAAAATATCTCTTCTGTAACTCATTCTTTCTTAATCGCTATCCAGCGATTTCTTGCCGTGCCGCTTCATCTCATTTAGTTTGTAGCGGTCTTCACCATTTTTTAACTAATTCTCATTAGCTAACTCTGTATATTTTTTATATCACATGAAAAAAATTAGATCAAATTTGATAAGCATTTTTTTCCGTGATAAGAAATAAAGTAGTCGTTGCGAGGAGGGATGGGGCATTTTTTTATCATTTATCACCGAAAAAAAAGATGCTTTCATTAAAACTTTCATTTTAAATTAAGTTTTTAGTTATAATAAAATCTAGAAATACAAATAAAAAAGCCTTATTTTGAGGTGCTAAAATGTTAAATTTTAACTATCTAATTCCAACAGAAATTCTTTTTGGTAAAGACCAGATAAATAATTTAGAGAGCAAAATTAATAACTATAACAGGATATTATTCGCTTGGGGAGGTGGGAGTATAAAAAAAAATAATATCTATGATAAAGTAATTGAAGCGCTGAAAGATAAGACATATTTTGAATTGGCTGGAATAAAGCCAAATCCAAGACTCTCAAGTGTCAAGAAAGGGATAAAAATATGCAAAAAAAATAATGTTGATTTTATCCTGGCTGTTGGAGGAGGGAGTGTAATAGATAGTTGTAAAGCAATTGCAGCAGGAGTCTATTATCCAGGCGATATCTGGGATATATTTATGAGAAAAGCAACAGTAGAAAAAGCCCTTCCAATCGGAACTATCCTGACATTGGCTGCCACAGCTTCTGAAATGAACGGAAGCGCAGTAATCAGTAATGTAAAGACACAACAAAAACTTGCAATAAAATCAAACCATCTAAAGCCAAAATTTTCAATTGTTGATCCGACCTATACTATGACTGTCTCTAAAACGCAAACAGCAGCAGGCATTGTCGATATAATGAGCCATGTTTTTGAACAATACTTTGATACTACAAAAGGAGCATACCTTCAGGACAGGTTAGGTGAAGGCATCTTGAAGACATGCATTAAGTATGGACCATTTGTTTTAGAAAATCCTAATAATTATGAAGCAAGAGCAAACATAATGTGGGCAGGAAGTCTTGCTTTAAATGGCCTTTTATTATTTGGCAAAGAGGGAGACTTTGCAACCCACAAAATTGAACATGAAGTGAGTGCAATTTATGATTTAACACATGGTGTTGGTATGGCCATATTGTTTCCCAACTGGATGAAATATGTAGTTAAAGAAAATATTGATAAATTTGTAGAATTTGCTAACAACGTATGGAACTTACCTAATAAAGGAGAAAAACTTGACATTGCGAACTCAGGGATACAAAGAACAAGAGATTTTTTTTGCTCCCTAGAGATGCCAAAAGCATTTTCTGAAGTAAACATTACTGATGAAAAATTTGAAGAGATGGCAACAAAGGCTGTCTGTTTTGGCGAGATTGGTAACTTTAAGAAACTCAAAAAGGAAGATATTTTGGAAATTTATAAACTTTCTTCTTAAATTATTTATCTAATTCAGACACAAGGAATATATCCGTATGATGTGATGTATCTCAAAGGGAGATTTGAGTGCTGAAGTAATGGTTAATCTAGCTGACTGAAGAAAATATTATGTTACTGAGCTTTAAGAGCAGCTAATCGTTTCTTAGCATCTTCAACCTCAGAGATACCAGGGTCAGCATCTTTCCAGAGGTCGAGAAATTTCTCGTAGCTCTCTATGGCTTTACCCTTCCAGCCTTTGTCTTCGTAGATTTTTCCCAGCATGTAGAAGCTCTTGGCGTAGATATCACCGTAATATATTCTGCCTGTAGTGAGCTCGGTTATTCTTTCGTATTCTTGGATTGCCTTCTCTTTCTCTCCGCTAAGGTAATAAACTGAAGCCATTGAATCAATAAACAGGGAATGGTCATTGTCCCCTTCCCAGTCATGCTGATGAGGCTCAAGGGATAGAGCTTCATTGAAATACTTTGTAGATTCTGCGAGATTATTTTCTTTAAGTTCGATCTTACCCATCAGGAGAAGGTAGAATCTAGCGTATTTTTTTTGAAATCCTTCTTCCACCAAGGATTTAATCTGGTCTGCTGCCTTCTGGGCTTCATCCACTGAATTCTCCTCCAGCAAAATCAATCCTTTAATGAATAGAGCATTTATCTGAAAACTCGAGCGCCCTAATCTAACACCCATGTTCAAGAGTTCATTGCACTCTTTTAAAGCTTGTTTATGATTCCCTGCTTTTAAGAAGGTGTATGCTAATTTTTTATTAGCCCAGCTTTTGATAAGACGGCTTTCGGTAAGTTCAATCCCTTGCTTTAACTGTTCTATTGCTTTCTCGAATTGACCCCTCAGCAGATGCAAGGCCCCCATTCTTTCTTTACAGTAAAAATGAGCAGCTTGGTCATCCACGGCCAAAAGCTTCTTGTATTCTTTTTCGGCCGCGGTCAAATCACCGCTGCAAAGGTATACATCACCCTTTGTTAAGAAATTCCGGTAATATGCGGGATCAAGGGAGAGGGATTTATCGGCTTCAGCCAGGGCCAGGTTATACTTCCCCTGGCCGAGGTAAATGAGGGCCAGATTCCAACGCGTAATCGGGAGCTCCTTGAAGTTTTTATGGTAGGTCTCGATGGCTTCCTTTGCTTTATCGTACAATCCTTTGGCCATGTACGGTTCTGTGATATTCACATAAGCAGTATACCATTCGTATTTCCTCTGGATGAGCCAGTTTAACTGCTCTATGGATTTATCCCATTCTTCAAATGCCCTGTAAATCATACCCAATATATTTCTCACACTTCTGATATCGCTATCTTCACTCTCTGGATAAAGCTCCAGTAGTCTGTTAAAGGCTTCGATAGATTTATCATAGGTTTTTTCTGATGAGAGGTAATAATTTCCCTGGATTAAAAGGCGTTCTCTTTCCGAGACTCTTCCCGTATCTATCAGATCAAAGGCCTTTTTGATGTATTTTCCCGATGCAGCGTAGAGGCGAAGATTATAGCACGTCATGGACATTGACCTGTAGGCGCTGGCAAATTCAGGGTCAACAGCCACTGCTTTTTCATAAAATTCAAGAGCTTGACGGTTTTCTGCTCTGTATGAATGCTTTATTCCCTCGATAAAATATTTGTATGCTTCAGGAGAGCTGGTTGTGATCTCGCCTGCGAGCCTGTCTATGTCTCCTGCTATTTCTTCCTCAGTGAGCTCAAAGTGTGCCTTGATTTTCGTCGTTAATTCGTCGACCATAGTGAAGATACTCTCGTCGCCTATGCCTTCCACCTCATCTGAAGCAATGATTTCTCCTGTACCTGCTTTCTGGAGCATGACGTTGATGCGGAAGGTATCCCCTACTTTTATGTAGGAGCCCTGGAGCAGGTGATTAATCCTTCCTTTGGCAACCACTTTCTCCAAATCATCCGAAGAGTAGCTTTGGGCATCCAGCTTATTGAGATCATCAAGGATCTTATAGAGCCTATCCCCGCTCAATACATTGATATACTTCGACTGTGAGAGGTCTGCGATCAGCAGCTCGGAGAGCCCGCTCCGCCAGTAATCTAATTTCTCATCTTGAGTAATATTCTTGAAATACATGATGGCCACCGAAGGTTTTCCAGGGGGAGCTAAAGGAGCGGGTTGTTTG